>JANOQY010000135.1:0-9143 GCA_031414995.1 Betaproteobacteria bacterium | reverse complement strand
CACCGCTTATGAATGCACTAAGTCCGGGTGTCGAAAACATGAGTTCGCGGTAATCGCGGCGGGTCTCTTCGGTGCACACAATATTCAACTTGTTGAAGCGTTTCTCGATGGTGCCAACAGTTTCGTCTGTCGCGAGGATGCCTTTACCGGGCATCGTGAGTTCGCTTACGGTTGTTTCGAGTTCAACTGCGGATATTGCCATATGACCTCTGTTTGTTGATGCCTTGAGAACATTTCGCCTTTGTGTAATACAACCGCTATGGATGTCGCACGATATTGAGCGTGCGAATGACTGGCTCGTCCAAGCTATGGTCGTATCCGAGCGTACTCACGGAGGCAGTCGCAAGGTGCAGGCGACGTCCTTCAATAGCGGGTAGCGCAATCCAGCGCGCGCAGACGACGCGCAATATGTCCCGATGCGCAAAGATCAACACATCGCTCTCAAGTGAACGAATCCGGGCAATGACACGATCTGCACGCGTGCTCACTGCCACTAGTGTTTCGCCGTCGGGACAACCGTCTTCGAACAGATGCCAGTCAGGACGTTCGGCCAGAATATCCATCGTGCGTCGGCCTTCGTATGCGCCGTAGTCCCATTCCATCAAGTCAGCGTCAACTTCTTGAGACATACCAAGCCCTGCCAGTTCGCCCGTCCGGCGTGCTCGTTGCAATGGGCTAGTGAACACATTTGCAAAGCTCAAACCCCGCAATAACCCGTCAAGTTTTTGAGCATCCTCTTCGCCCTGCGCGGTAAGGGGGATATCAGTACGCCCAGTATGTTGCCCGCTGATTGTCCAGGCGGTCTCACCATGTCGTACCAGATAAATCATCGGTAGTGCATCATTCATCTGTGCGCGGACGCCTTCTGCCACATTTCCGCAGCACCCCATATCGGGGAGCTAATTTCTGATGAACGCTCATCGTATAAGCGGACAAATTGTGCGTTCCTCAACAGGCTGACACTGACTTCTGACATAGCAGGCTTTCAGTTGGCGACTCGATTTGCGATCATGTAGCGTAGCTTCGCAGGGACGCGCCGTCTGTACGCCAGCGTACGGTGCGGTAGAACCCGCCGTATTCCTACAGGCATTGCACGTTGTATGTGATCCGCCAGTGCAAACGAGTAGCGAAGTGTCTCTTCGAAAAGAGCGTGTGACAGGCTAGCTGCCGACGCTTCGTTTCCACATGAAGTGTTCATATATCCCCGTCCACATGAGTCCAAATGAAAATCCGAACAACAGCTCCTCCAGCGGCAAGCCGTAAATTCGCACGCCGGTCAGTGCCGCAAAATTCCACACTTGTTCGATGTAGCCGGGTGCTGACCACTTAAGGCCGAGCAGGAAAACCGTGTAAAGCGCAAGGAACAATAATCCGCCGATCAGCGTGTTGGATTTCAGATCGGGCCGACAAAGTACGGCGGCAATCGCGCCCAAAAACATTGCCGCGATACCGGCATGGATCGGGTTCCAGGGTAGAAAATACAGCACGGGAAATAAGGCGAACGGTGCTAAAACCGCCCATCGATGCCAGTGATGCCGCAAATGATGCCGTTCTGCGAGGTCGAGCACGTCCACGCGTTTATGCATGATGACGTTGTAGAGAACTGCAGCAATGCCGCCGATGGCGAAGCTAAAAATAAAACTTTCGATGTCGAAACCGGTTCTTTGCGCCAGTTCGAACAGGCTTGGCGGGTTCCAGTATTCGGGTACAAAAAGCGGCTCGGTCAAGCCAAATGGCGTCATGACCAAACTTGCGCGCCACATTGCAAGCCGATGCTGTGGGAATAGCGCGTACAGCAGCAGCCAAGGCAGCAGGAATGCGCTCGACCAGATCAGCCATACGTAGTGATAGGTCATGACGAAGTCTGTCGCTACGCCCGATCGCCTAGGCTAGTACCAGCGTCATGCCACATTTCGGACATTTACCCGGTGCGTCACGCGTAACCTCCGGATGCATCGAGCACGTGTAGCGCGTGCTACTCGCAGCCGCCATCGCAAATGAAAAAGTGCCTCCAGCACGTGGTTGATCGTCCATGCGGGCCTGATACAAATTCTTGATTTCTGACTTCATTTTTTGCTCCTGGTTAAATTGTTGACTACAGACGGACTACGCAGCTTTTGCCGGCCAAACAGTGCCGGCCACAGCTTTCTATAGGCGACCACCATCGCCGGCGGCAAGATCAGCCACTGCAACAGCGGTGTAAGCCCAATTCCGAATATCAGCGGCATACTTGTCGCGTAGCCCCATGCACCTGCGCGATACACGTTGTACCACTCACTCCAGGTCGTAAAAGTGAGCGCGCCAATCACGACAATTACACCTCCTGTCCACGGACGCGACAACGGCCAGTCTCTGCGCTGTAGCGCAATCGCGGCCGCCGCAAACAGCGCGAGTGCAATAAAGACGTCGCCTACGGTGCAATGAAAGAGAGACCATGCGATGCGCAGACCGTCAGCCTCCTTCCAGATGGTGTATAGCCCAATATGGCCGATTTCCCATCCGAGGTTAAGTACAAAGGCGAGCGCCGACCAGAATCCAGCACGCGCGATAATGCCTGGCGTCGCAGAGTTACGCACGAAGGCTGTACCTCAGGTGTGCGTTCACTAACCCTCGTTCAGCGATACACCACCACCGGTATCTTCGAATGCGCCAATACTTGCTGCGTGACGCTGCCCATGAATAGCTTCGTGAGGCCGCTGCGGCCATGAGAGGCAAGGACGATGGCGTCGCACTTCTGCTTTTTCGCGGCTGCGATGATCCCGTCGTGGGGGGTATTGGCCTTGGTAACCACGCCAGCAAAGGGCACACCCGCCGCTTTGGCCAATTTACCTATTGCGTCGACACGTTTCTTTGCTACTGCTTGAATAGCGGCTTCGAAACGGTCAATCGTCAGTTGGTCAAACGCATAGCCTTCAGAATAGATCGGCAACAGATTTTCGATTGCACAGTAGGCGGTCAGCTTAGCCTGCAGTGCTTTTGCGAGTGCGATTCCACCCTTGGCGGCCTTGTTTGCGAGCGGTGATCCATCGGTGCAAATTAATAGGTGCTTGAACATGGTTGCTCCATCAGAAGAGATTTGTTAAACGTTGGACCGGAAAACGTCCGGTGGCGTAGAACTGGACGAAACAGCGCGTTGCCTTGCAATGACGAATGTCGAAGTCGTTTTCATCGTTGTCTTGCGCGTTCAAGTTGCCACCAGCCGCGCGGTTGCGCTGGGACGCACAAGCAAACCAGGCAACCCGAAGCCAAGTAGCACTCCCATTGCAGTGAGGGCTGCAACCAGCACGAAGGACGCACCCGGGAAGCCCGCGATATCGAAAAGGAGTCCGCCTGCGGCAGAGCCTGCGGTGACGCCAAGGCTCGCCGCTGCGGTCTGCTTGCCGAGTTCCCAACCCTGCGCGCTCCCGGCGCTGACTGAAATCCAGTAGGTGAGAATCGGCAGCAGAATACCAGCGCTGGCTGCAACAGCGCCAATCACAATTAGCATCAATGTAAAATCGGAAGCGCGCGGAACGAGGAACAACGCCACAGCCAGTACGGCCAACGCGGGCACGATGAGCCAGCGGGTCATTTCTGGTTTAAACCACGGTGCAAATACGATTGCCTGCACCACCAACATGACCACGCTGCATTCGGTGAACATGAGCGCGATTTGAGTCGGTGTGAGACCAAGCTCATGTTTGCCGCGCAGTGCGAGACCGACCTCGAAGACCCCGACCCCCGCTGAAACGACAACGGTAAGAATGAGTAGCTTCGGTATCAGCCAAGGCATCTTTTTGACTGCGGTACCTATTGCCGCTTGAGACCGTACTTTGCCGTTGCTACTGGGCACGGTGAACGCTGCAACAGTGGCGACCACAAAAGTGAGTAGTGAGGTCGCCGCGAGCGGAATCGCAATCGATCCAGTCGGCAGAGCGAGGGCAAATAACTCAGTGCCAAAACGCGTCACGAATACGCCGAGCATCGGTCCGAGCAGGAAACCGGTAATGCCGGCGATGCTGACAAAGGCAAACCGGCGCACGCGCAGTTGCTCGGTCGCGCTAACGTTGCCAATTGCCGCCGCTGCCACAGGTGTCACTGCCGCCGCAAAAATGCCGCTCAGGAAACGTTCCGCATAAATAGCAGTGAGACTCTCGACGAACGAGAAGATCAGCATGGTTACCGCGAAGCCAAAAAGTCCGAATAGCAGCACGCCTCGCGGCCCAAATCGATCTGCGAGACGACCCCACATCGGCGCAAACAGAAATGGAGAAAGCGTGTAGACGGCGGTCAAAAGTCCCGTGTGCCGGGAAACCTGCGCGACTTCCACGCCGGTGCCGATCAGCCTTTCGATCAAATACGGTAACAGTGGAAGCACGACACCGTAACCAACCGACACAGTGAACGCGGCGAGCATGAGCGCTGCCATTGTGGCACCCGGCAAATCTGTTGGCGACCCCAGCTTGTTACTCACGGCAGCGCATCCGTATTAGTCCTGGCGGTCACGGCTATGGCCCGCTCTGTTCGCCAGCCAGCCGCATATGTCACTAGCCCAACCAACAAGACAAGGGCGGGCATCAAAAGCAGCCATTTAAAATCAGAGTCGAGCGCGAAGTTTATCCAGCTAATTGTCACCACCGTGAGCAAGCCGGTGACGCCGAGTGCGACGCCAGTGCCCTTAGCGCACCGTGGTACCACACGCACACTCACGAAGACGACCAACACGCCACATCCGGCTATAAATCCCCCCATCACCGTGAACACGTTTCGCAGCCACGACGCCACGTGCGGCAAGAGCGCCTCAACTTGAGTTGCACTCGATCCTAAACAGCGCAAGTCCTCTGGCAACAGCGGCGGGCGGACGAACATGAAGTATCCGCCGAGACCCAACAGCCAGGTACCGCATGCAACAAACATCCACATTGAGGCCCGGCGGAGGGCACTTTGCGCCTTCATACATAGCCTTCTTGACAGGGCCGCGGGCGTTCGGCCTTCCGCATTACAAAGTGAAGGAAGATCACCACGCTCAGCAGCGCCGCGAAAAAGCACCAGACCGAGATAAACCAGGTGGCATAGAAATAGTAGGCAGCGGCAAATGACAACAGCGCCAGATAACCGAAGACCTTCACCATGCGGTGCGTCGACAACATCGGGCTGATAGCCGTTGAGAGCAGATACAACGTCATCACCACGCCAGCATAGAAATGCGGCGAGATGTACTCGATGTGCTGGCTGGTCGGGCGGGATTCCACGGGATAGGCGAGCAGGACGTACAGCAGGTATCCACCCACCGCAACGCCAATTACGACGAATGCAAGTAGTGCGTTACGATGCCACCCCTTCGGTTCAATCATCAATACAGCCAAGGGTACGTAGACTGGCCATAAGACATGCGAGAAGAATGAATACACATGAGTCATCACCGCGTTGAGCAGCGGTGCCTCATATTGAAACGTGAGCCAGATGACGCCCTCGCTCAGTTGCTGGATCGCAAACAATAGCGGGATCGCGGCAAAGGGCAACTCGCGTGGGCGACTCGCTGACTTCAATGTCAAGACGCCGAGCCCGAGGAGGACCGTACCTGCCGTAAAACTCGCGGTGGCGGAGAAACACATTCAGTTCGATCTCATGAAACGGCCATCGCGGGCGGTGCAGAGAGCGTGCTACCCGGTGCCGCGACGGAAAATATTCCCAGCGCACCGACCACATCGATCGCATTTGGTGGCTGAATTCCGTCCAGCCATCCGACGATGGTTCTCAGTGCCAGGCCATAGTTGCCGACTTGGCAGTGATTCTGTGCACTCTCGCTACAGGTAAACAACCTCGCCGTGATCGAGCGTGCGTTCGTGAGCATTCTTATTTGCTGGTGCCACTGTTCGATTGGGACATAGTGATCTTCACTTCCCGCCAATAGCAGCACATCCTGCCAAATCAACGCGGAGACATCAGCCGTCTGAAATCGCGCGGATCTCTGCAAGAATTCAAATGCGGAGGTTGTACCGGTCACGTGCATTCCTTGCTCAACGCCCCATTGCACGACCGGCTTTTTCCGCGCGACCCGAGCCGCCATCGCGTTCACGAGCTTAGCCGCCTGGACCCTCAGCAGAATTTTCAACAATGCACGTTTTACCGCATCGGTCTGACGTAGATTGATGTCCAAAAGATTGGTGAATACATCGTAAGCAACCACGCGACGTACCCGTGGTTCAAAAGCAGCGGCTCGCAACGCGAGACACCCTCCGAGAGACATCCCGATCAGCGTTATGTCCTGCACCTCAAAATAGTCCAGAACGGCGCTGACCGGCTTGTGCCACTCTGCCGTCATGGGCAGGCCTGCCTCGTCAAGCGCACCGCCCTGTCCGGGGCCGTCAAAAGCGATGACGTCAAAACCGGCGTCGCGAAGATAGACGAATGCTGTGGTTAGTTCCTCTATGCAACTGTCGAACCCACCGAAGAAAACAACCGTGCCCTTGGCGCGCGGCGGCTTGAAGCGATACGCCGGCAGAAATCCATGGGCATTACCGTCGGTGTAGGGCACGGCGTGGCGCTCACCTAGCTCTCGTCCATACACCGAACGCACTGCCACCAGGAATTTTTCGCGGGCGTCCTTACGTTCCACATCATCGACCTGCATAAAAAACTCGGCGGCGCGCCAATAGACCCCCGCTCTAAGCACATGTCCTTGTTGCGATGCGCGCTCGGCAAGCGCCACAAACTCCCGCTTCCAATCGGCATAGGTCGCGATCCGCGGCGCTGCCATCCGCATTTCCTCCAGCATGTCGGGCTCCCCCACCCCACCGAACCAGCGGTTCATCTGGAAGTTCATGCTCAGGTCCGCATGGAGACTGTGATAGCCGACGGGAAATGTTATGGCTGCCATCGCTTTATGTGGTTGGACAGTCATTTGGAGTCGAAATGCCTGGTGGCACCGTCGGCCATTTGTTTCGTACACCATCGCGCATAGACGCTGCCGAGCAACCGGCCAAGCCAGGATTCCGGCACCTTTGTCGGCAAACTGTAGTCGATATAAACACGAACGAGCGACGAATCGCCTTTCGGCGTTAGTTCGAATCCCATGCGGTAGTGCGCCATGACCTTGAGGTTCGGAGTCCCGATGGTCTCCCAGGCTTTCTTGTGGGGAACCAGGCGTTCAGTAATTGCCTCCTCCAACGAGAGCGATATTCCCATCATGCTTCCATGCATACGGATTTTCGATCCGATTCCACGGCCACCTTCAGCATCGACGTCTATCGACATGCGCGAGCCCATCATCATCATCGAGGACTTTTCCATGTGCGCCGCCAATGCCTTTGGATCGTCCAGATAGGCAAATACGCGATCAACCGGTGCATTGGCCACCGCCGAGTTTTCGGTGTGAAAAGGAAACAAATGATCAGACATGGCGGCCCTCGACGGGCGGGTCAGGCCGCAGGTGCAACTCCCAGACAAAATTGCATTCAGGCTTGCCATCGGCAATTCGCCCCCCGCGCAGGCCACGATCAAATGTCATTTCGTCCGGCAGGTAGGAATTGAACATCGCGTTGTCGATCTGGCAAACGATTGGTGTGATCTCAGGGATACCTACCGAGATTGCCAATTCGTGGAACATGCAGCGCGTGATCCTGATTTCGAAACGCCGCGCCGAGCGCCCGACAACTTCCATCTTGTTCCATCGAACCAGCCCGGTGCGGTTGTTTTCGATCTCCAATTCCGAGAAGTTCTGAAAGTTTCGCTCTTTGTGAACGGTATCAAACTGCAGGTTCTGTGCAGCTGTGCCGCCGGTCAACAGCGCGACACGCATGATCTCGAACGCCCTGTGTTGGCCGATCTTCTTCCTGAGATTCAAATAAACCCAAACTGGCAATGCGGCAAGAGCGATCAGTTCGGGCGGAAATCGCTTGTCGATCGTTTTCTTGAATTTTCCGAGAGTGAACTTGCAGCGCAGAAGAAACAATCTTGGGAATTGCAGCTCTTTCCCCAGCATGTGAAGCAAGAGCGGCGTAGTAACTTTCTTCATGTCGAATTCCGGAACCATAGGCGCACCTCAAATTATTCGGGATTTAGGTCAACGCTTGTGGTTGCGCTTTTGCGGGCACCACCGGCGCCTTCGCGGGCTCATGAGCGGTGTGCCCGCCCGCTTCCGGCACTGCGGCCTTTCCGGGCTGCCGGATACCCGCCAGCTTGGTGCGCTTCAACATCAACGCATTGATCGCGACAATCAGAGTGCTGCCGGACATCGACATCGCTGCGACTTCCGGACTAAGTACAAATGGATACAAAACACCCGCCGCGAGCGGGAACGCAATCACGTTGTAGCCTACCGCCCACCAAAGATTCTGGTGCATCTTTCGCACCGTCGCGCGCGATAGCTCGATCGCGCCGACGATGTCGTACGGATCGCTTTTCATCAACACGACATCGGCACTTTCCATCGCCACGTCGGTGCCCGCACCAATCGCAAATCCCACGTTCGCCTGCGTCAGTGCCGGTGCGTCATTGACACCATCGCCTACCATTCCGACTTTTTTGCCGGTGGCCTGCAGCTCCTTCACTTTCTCGGCTTTTTGGGCCGGTAACACGTCAGCCATCACGCGGTCGATGCCAATATCGGCCGCGATTCGTTTTGCGGTGGCAGCGTTGTCGCCGGTCAGCATGACCACCTCGATGCCGCGCTCACGCAGTTTTGCGACGGCTGCTTTGGAGGTTGGCCTGATCGCGTCGGCAATGGCGATGAGGCCAATGACGCGACCGGCCTGTGAGATATGCACCACGGTTCGGCCATCGCCCTGTAGACGGGTCGCTTGCGCCTCCAGCGGGCCGAGCGCCAGTTTTTGTGTATCCATCAGCAGTCGATTGCCGAGAAACACCGTTCCAGCGGCTGTCTCGGCGCGCGCGCCCATGCCGTCGAGACTTTCGAATCCTGTTGGGGCCACGATGGTCAGCTTTGCTGCCCGGCGCACAATTGCCTGCGCCAGCGGATGTGCCGATCCTTGCTCAACGGCGGCAGCAGCGGTCAGCACGGCGTCTTCGGTCACGCCATCCGCCGTCACGATCTCCACCACCTCCGGCTGGCCGACAGTGAGCGTACCGGTTTTGTCGAAGATGATGACATTGAGCTTGGTGGCGTCTTCGAGCGCTGAGGCATTCTTGAAAAGAATGCCGTT
>JANOQY010000134.1:0-2385 GCA_031414995.1 Betaproteobacteria bacterium | reverse complement strand
CGTCAACTTGACGACATCGCCCGGATAAATCCAGTGAGGATTCTTGATCTGCTCACGGTTCATGTTCCAGATTTCCGGCCAACGCCACGGTTCTTTCAAAAACCGTCCTGAAATATCCCAGAGGGTATCGCCCTTAACGACGATATAGGTTGGCGGTGCATCGACCGCCAGCTGGATTGGCGCCGTCGCTTTTCTGGTGCCCGTTTTTTTGGCGTTTTGGGTGTTCTCGGCTGCACTTGCCTCCGCTTTTGCGCCCGGACTTGCCTGACTCCAACTAATTTGGGGAACAAAGCTGGCCAACGCGAGGACAAAGACGAGTGTGAGCTTGCTTTTCTTCATGGCGGGTCTCACTTTTGTGGGGGCAAATCAGATTGTAGGACGGGCAACTCGAACCCAAGACGCATCAACCAAATTTGCCATATGCGACGACTTCTACTAGACTTGTAAGTCAGTAAAGCGCCACAAACTTAAAGTCGTTCCTCAAGATTCTGCACCTAATTTATTCAATTCGCAAGCAATTATGGCCATTTTGGACGTTGTAACCTACCCCGATCCCCGTCTGACCCGCATTGCGGAGCCAGTGAAGATTATCGACAACAAAATCAAGAAGTTGGTCGATGATATGGCGGAAACCATGTACGAAGCGCCCGGTGTTGGCCTCGCGGCCACTCAAGTTGGCGAATTGAAGCGTCTCATGGTCATCGATGTCTCCGAAGAGAAGAATCAACTCCGGGTTTTCATCAACCCAGAAATCATCAAGAAAGAGGGCACAGCCGTCAACGAAGAGGGCTGTTTGTCGGTGCCCGGCTTCTATGACAAGGTTGAACGTGCCGAAACGGTGATGGTAACCGCGCTGGACCGCGACGGTCAGCGTTTCACGATCAATGCATCGGGATTGCTTGCGGTCTGCATTCAACACGAAATTGACCATTTGGACGGCCATGTCTTCGTTGAATATCTTTCGCCACTAAAGGCAAATCGCATTAAAAATAAATTGATCAAGCGTCAGCGCGAGCTTGAACGTGATTCCGAGATGGAAGCCCCGCGTCGGCGCATTGCGGTTTCTGCCCGCGCGTAGGTATCGCGATTCCAGACCAATGGAAACGCCGGCTGTTGAGGCCGGCGTTTTTGTTTCTGCATACTTATGAAAATTATTTTTGCCGGTACGCCCCCTTTTGCCGCTGCCGCGCTCAATGCGCTGCATGCTGCGGGACATCAAATCGTGCTCGTACTCACGCAACCAGACAGACCTGCCGGGCGTGGCCTGAAATTGAGGCCCAGCGCGGTAGCCGAACAAGCCGTACAGCTCGGATTGACGCTTTTAAAACCAGCATCGCTTCGAAATGAAGATGTTCAGGCGACGTTGCGCGCGGTTGCCCCGGATGCTATGGTCGTCGCGGCGTATGGCCTGATGCTGCCGCAGCCGGTTCTGGATATTCCGAGATATGGCTGCATCAACATACACGGCTCTCTGCTACCGAGATGGCGTGGTGCCGCGCCGATTCAGCGGGCGATTGAAGCCGGCGACATCGAGACTGGTATCGCGATCATGCAAATGGACGCAGGACTCGATACTGGTGCTGTATTGCACACAAGCGCCTGTCCCATTAGACCTGACGACACCAGCGGGACGTTGTTTGATCGATTGACCGCCATGTCGATGGTCGCAATTGTCGATACGATGGCAATGCTGCCGTCGCTTCAAGCCATCGCCCAGCCTATGCAAGGCATCAGCTATGCGAAGAAAATTGACAAAGCTGAAGCACACATCGACTGGACGCTACCTGCAGAGGTCATTGAGCGACGGTTGCGTGCCTTTGATCCAGCACCTGGCTGCGAGAGCTTGCTTGGCGGGGAAAACCTCAAAATCTGGCGTGCCGCGGTTAAACCGTCGCAACCCGACGCCGCAGCGCCCCCCGGCAACATCATCGAAGCATCCCCGCACCAACTCACGGTACAGTGTGGCGTTGGCGCGTTGGGCCTCATCACGGTGCAAAAGCCCGGTGGTAAGCGCATGGCCATCGCAGATTTTCTTCGCGGCTCAACATTACAAACTGGATGGCGCTTCAAATGAACACAGAAACGATTCCAAAACCCACAGGCATGATTGCGGTTCAGGCTGCGAGCGCTGAGGTCGTGGGCAAAGTGCTTTCCGGCAAAAACCTTGATCGCGTGCTCGAAGCGGTCCTTGCCAAACTCGCCAAAGAAATCAAACTCAGCCCAAATGAGCGCTCCGCGATCCATTCCATTTCTTTCGATACGCTCAGACACTGCGGACTACTTTCTGCACAACTCGACCTGCTGCTCACCCAGCCAATCAACGACCCGCCGGTCAAACATTTGCTGTTGATTGCGCTCTCGCAACTTCAGTTTTCAAAGGCGGCA
>JANOQY010000133.1:0-4810 GCA_031414995.1 Betaproteobacteria bacterium | reverse complement strand
GGCCGCGCCAGCCACATCACCCCGAACGTAACCACGATCCAGCCAAACGCGCCCGCGAGGAAAGCCGTCGCGCGCACTTTTCGCCCGCCGAGCATTTCGTAGACACCCGCAGCACCCATGTAGATGAAGACCAGCCAGCCTATGGATTCGGTGAGGGTCAGGAGCGTCTGCATCATGGCGCTTAGCTAAATGGTGTGAGTTTCAGGTTAAGGCCTGTCGCGAACGCGGCGAGCATGTTTCTTGTTTTGTCAGGATAGCCACTTTGTACTTCACCCACATACTTTAGCGGTCCATTCGGGTCAGTCTCACGGTCAAGCATCGTATTCAGTTGTGCAGTGATTCGCGCGGCGCGATTGCTATGTGCTTCGAGCGTGTTTCGCGCATCGCGCCCACACATCCAGGCGCCTGCGAGATCGTAGTCATAGGTCAGGCTATCCAGCAAGTGCGCGGCTTCTGAATAGAGGCGGTCATCATTGCCCGCTGTAAGGTAGTTGGACAATATGACGTCCAGGTCCCTGGCGTCTTTTCTCGGCTCGGTCAGATGGCGCTCAATCCACGCAAGTATTTTCAGTACCGCTAACATGGGTAGCGAAACCATCGCCAATTGCTGGTCGTACGGCAGGCCTACCGACACTGCACTTGCGCGCGCTTCGCGATAGCCAATCAAGCTCATCACTTCTGCATTGTCTGGCGGCCAGGTAATGTTCCCTTTTTCGTCCTCAACGCCTTGGAACGGGATGAGGTCGATCGCGATATTGAGATCGACATATACCAGTTTGTGCAGCGTCTTCGTTTTTGCGATGAATTTCCCTGACGTTATTAATGCATCGCGCAATGCGTGAAACGCAGTCCAGTTCCAAGCGGCCAGCGCGATATCAATATCCGTTGTCGCCCGTGGTAATGCAATTCCGTATGCATGCAGCAGCAGCACATCGCGCGCCATGGCGCCCACCAGCATGACATCCGCATCTGGCGCTGCCGCACGAAGATCGCGGATGAGTGCCGCCAGTGGCCGCAGGTCCTGCTTAGTAGTCAAATTGAGCAATGATGCCCCCATGCAGTTCGCGCGCCACCTCGATGCAGCGCGCATCGCCGGTGGCCAGCAAATCCGCGTATACCAAAATCACCGGGGCCAGTTCCGGCTTGTCGTTTTCAAATTCCCAGAAACGCGTGACCAATTCAACATTGCCAGTCGGGTTCGGTTTCAGCCGCGCCGCATGCAATAGCGCGGGGTCGCGCCTTCTGACATACAGCGTCGTTATCTCGGGTCGAAGCATGTTGGTCATTTTCGCGGCGGCCGTTTCCCCGCCCCATACCGCTTCATATTTCAGGGGGTCGATTGTTGCCTGCCACGCGTTACCGTCAGCCTGGTAGCGTCCCAGCAGCAACTTCGGGCGCAGCTTGCGTGCATAGGCTTCCACCCACTGTTGCAGCAGGCGTTCTGGTTGCAGCAGGCGGCGCTTGCCGGTAATCTCGGCAACAAAGCCCAAGCCCGGTAACTCCGCCATTACCCAGCCGACCGTGCCATGCGCTACCCCTGCCGCTTTTGCGATCGCACGATAATTTTCATTGATCAGCGTCGGTTGGCAGAGCAAGGCAAACAGCACGCGCAGCCCGCTTGCCTGAAACGCACGCCCTTTCTGTTCGGCTGCATAGGCACCCTCGGTCGGCTTTTCGCCTTTCACCCAAATCAGCCAGGTGGGTTGCTCGATGTAGGCATTGCCGGCAGCATCGGCAAACGCAATTTTGTTTGCCTTCAATTGTTCAGCGAGTTGCGGCGTGACGTAGTCGGCCATCAACATGGCGGTCTCACCCATGCGCTGCAGGTGGAAGAGTGTCGCACCCATGGTTCCCGGTCTAAGCCCGCGTTTGACTTCCACGGTAACCAGCACATCGTCGTTGCCCCGCTTTAAGCGCACGAGTGCATCGGGCCTGGCGTGTCCTCGACCCATGTTTGGCTCGCGCTCGACAATCTCACCCTGCACGCCGAGTGTACGGAGGCGGGCAAGGACAGTGTCCAGGAGAATTTGCTCAGTGGTGTTTTTTGGTGTGTCCATAATTTATGATTGTCCATGACTCATGGACGGCTGTCAAACGTGGACAATATCGATTTTGCCTAGTTTTACCGTGAAGCGTCCACAAAGTTAAACTGTCCATGAAACATGGTTACTCTGAGTATTTGGACAAAATATAAACTCTAGAGCTGGCGCGGCTTTCTGGGCGAAAGCGGCTGTAACGGCAAGCTGGGCGGGGACTTTAGAGAGTGCGTGCCTGACCCCTTAAATCCTAGCCAGCCTGTAGATTCGGTGAGGGTTAAGAGAGACTGCATCATGGCGCTTAGCTAAATCGGCGGCATCGCACTGACGTTCGTCAGCACTTTGTCGCACGCAATAATCAAATCCGCAACGATGCGTTCGTCCACGTTCAAGTCGCCTTCGTATTCGCCCAGGTTCCGCATAGCGTGACACTTCGCGAGCACGCGCCAAACTTCCGGGCCAAGACCAAGCGTGTGTGGCAGCAACTGAAACACAATGTACCGATTCGCAGACCGGTACCCATGCCACCGGAGCGCGGCAAGACATAGCGCGTGCGCGGCGTTGTACGCGAGATCAAATCGACTCTCCAACGATAGGCCTGGCTTCCGCGCGTCCTGCAAGCGGCGCTGCGCGGAAAGTATCAGCCCGGCGAATTCTTTCGCGTCTGGTGGCTCCGCTTTTAGTGGCTTGCCCGCGCCGACTAAATTATCAAAGGCCGATGTCACTCTCGCCACCAATCAACCAGATCTTCGGCTGCGCCAGCACGCGCGTTACAAACGCATTGCCTGCCTTCACTCGCTTGGCGAGTTCCTTTTCCGAAAGTACGGTCGGGTTCACTGGCCGCCCGAGCCGCGTCGTCGCAGGCTCGAGTGTCGCGAAGAGATCGGCGTAGTCAAGCGAATCGCTGATCACCATGACATCGATATCGCTGGCCGTGGAATCTTCCTTTTTCGCGACCGACCCGAAGACAAACGCGGCACGTATCTGTGCGGCCAACGGTTGCAACGCCTCCTGCAGCGGCGCAGCAACGCCAACGGTTTTTTGCACGATGTCCCACAGTGCAAAAAATATGGGCGACTCTTTGTTGGCCTGGTAGTGTTTCTGGTTGCCGATCCAGCGGGCGGTAATCAAGCCGGACGATTCAAGCCGCGACAACTCGCGCTGCACGGCGCCTGAGCCCGACGCGGTGAGCGTGATGAGCTCATTGGCAAAGAAGCTACGATCCGGCATCCCGAAGAGCAGGCCCAATACGCGCTGCTGCGTGGTGGTAAAGAGTGCATCGGCGAGACCGCGGGCGGAAGATGTTGGCGCTTTGGAATTGACGTTGTACTGTGCGCTGCTTTCGCGTGCGTCTAGCTTCGGACGAGCAGTCGTCTTGGCTGCCGCGACTGCAACGGTTGGTTTGGCGGAACTAGTTGAAGCCGGTTTCTTGACAGTACCCATATTGGGCATTGTCGTGCCCAATATGGGTACTGTCAAGTACGTGGTTAGCGCTTGCACTGGCGGCCGGGTGGTCTCGAACCACGCACGGGCGGCGCGGCCCTATGATGGGTTGGAGCGAATTAAAGGAAGCTTTAATTGGGCGCGTTTCTATTAAGGATGTCTTTAATTCGGCAAAGGAGAGATAGGCGCCAAAAAGAACTTCGACAAGTTGCGGTTGGGGCGCTGGGAGCGTTGTACTCATATTGAGAACAAGTGCAGCTTATTTGAGAACAATTTTACTTAAGCAGTCGAACAACCTTTTGCTGGCCTGCGGGCTGAATTCATGGCTATCGTGATCGCTCAAGGGTATTGCGGCCGACGGTATAACAATGCAGGCTCGCAGGGGTAAATTCGACTTCGATGCCATCCATGATCTTGATGTCCGATAGCGTGCGGGTCGTCACGAGTGGTCGACGCGCCAATGTGTTGACGCGCGCAAATTCGAGCAATGCCTTGATTTCCTTTGCGTCGCCAGGCGCACGATCGCTCCACTTCACCTCAACAGCGAATCGCGGGCGCTGTGCAGCGTCGAGACTGACCAGATCAACCTCACCCTTTTTCCAGCGCGCATAGTGCAGGGATTCGATATAAGACGCATTGTGCAGCCACTGACTGAATACCGCCGTCTCGACCATGTGCCCCATCGCCGCATCGTCCGCGTCGAGTGGCGCAAACAACGCTGACCGCATGGTGGAATTCGTCAGATAGACCTTGAAGGTCATTGCCTTGCGGAACCGGGCGGCATTTTCATCGATTCGCCGCAGCCGCTTGATGAGAAAGGCCGCCTCCAGATACTCCAGGTATTTCGCGATGGTCGGCTTGCTCACGCCGCTCGACTGCGAGAGATCTTCAACACTGATTTCTTGCGCGGAATTGTAGGCAACGGTATTGAAAAGCGAATTGAGTTCCTGCACGTCAGCGATGCCATAGAGGCTCGGCAAGTCACGTAGCAAAACCTTGTCGATAATGTCGCTCTTGATGTATCGCCGTGGATTCTTGCGCACCGTTTCGGAAAACACGGCTTCTGGATAGCCGCCGAAATTTACATAGTTCACGAACGCATCGTTGAGCCCGTGTATGTCGCGCGCGCGGAATCGTCCGGCATCGTCCGGGTCACCGTCATGCACGATCAGCGCATCTTCACTGCCGATGAATCGCAGGTACTCGAAGAACGTCAGTGGCGGCAACACATACTCGGTAAATCGTCCCGCACCGGATTCGGCGCTTTTGTGCTTTAGTGCGGCCGCGGCTGATCCGGTCGCGACAAACTGGATACCACGGAAGCTATCCAC
>JANOQY010000132.1:0-5517 GCA_031414995.1 Betaproteobacteria bacterium | reverse complement strand
GCATAAACTGCCCGGAAAGCCCCACCAGTGATTGATCTACGTGTAAATTACTAAAACAACGCCTCTTCCATCTGCAGCACGCTATCCGCGCCTTGAATCAGCGCGTCGGCGAACGACGGTGCCATGGTCAGAATATGGTCAGCGTAAAAACGCGTTGTCATGATCTTGGCTTTGAGGTAATCGCCATCGCCCTCTCCGGCTTTGATTTGCGTTGCCGCAGCGAGCGCGGCGCGTGCCATCATCCAGCCGCCAGACACGGTACCCATGAGTTTCAGGTAATGCACCGCGCCCGCAAATACCGCCGCAGGATTGTTCGGGAACATGGTGGCGATCCATTCAGTCGCGCGTTTGGCGCTGGCGACACTGGCCGACAACTGCGTCGCAATCGATTTCAAATTCATGTCATTCATTGCCAGCAACATCGCAGGCAATTTTTCCATTTCAGCGATCAGCGCCAATGCGGTTTGCCCACCTTCACGCCCGACCTTGCGGCCGACCAGATCGTTGGCCTGAATGCCCGTCGTGCCTTCGTAAATTGCCGAAATGCGCGCGTCGCGGTAATACTGCGCCGCACCCGTCTCTTCGATAAAGCCCATACCGCCGTGCACCTGGATGCCGAGTGAAGTGACCTCGATACCAATTTCCGTGCTCCACCCTTTGACGATGGGAATGAGCAATTCGACGAGTGCCTGATTCATGCGCTTCAATTTTTCGTCGGTTGAGCGCTCGGCGATATCGAGACAAGCCGAGGTGTAATACGTCAATGCACGCGTTGCTTCGGCATAAGCGCGCATGGTCAGCAACATGCGTTTGACATCCGGGTGATAGATGATCGGCACCGATTTTGGCGATGGTCCCAGCGATGCGGGAACGGCCGTGACCGGACGACCCTGCACACGTTCACGCGCCCACACCAGTGCGTGCTGGTAGGCGCGTTCGGAAATCGATACGCCTTCCAATCCAACACCGAGCCTTGCAGCATTCATCATCACGAACATGTATTCGATGCCGCGATTTGGCTCGCCTACGACATACCCCGTCGCGCCACCGGCGTCGCCATAAACCATCACGCAAGTAGGGCTGCCGTGAATGCCCATCTTGTGTTCAATCGATACGCACTTCACGTCGTTGCGTGCACCCAACGAGCCATCGTCATTGACCATAAATTTCGGCACGACAAATAGCGAGATGCCCTTCACACCATCCGGCGCGCCTTCGATGCGCGCCAACACCAGATGAATAATGTTTTCGGTGTAATCGTGTTCGCCGTAGGTGATGAAAATTTTCTGCCCGGAAATCTTGTAGCTGCCGTCGGCCTGCGGGATTGCTTTGGAACGCAGCAGTGCCAGATCAGAGCCCGCCTGCGGCTCGGTCAGGTTCATGGTCCCGGTCCATTTGCCTGCGGCCATATTGGGGATAAATTTGGCCTTGACCTCTGCCGACGCGTGTTCGTCGAGCGCTGCAATCGCACCGAGCGTCAACAGCGGGCAAAGCTTGAATGCCATATTGGAGCTACCCAACATTTCCGACACCGGTGTGGCGACGATATGCGGCAATCCTTGTCCGCCAAAAGCCAGCGGCGCTTCGAGCTGGCTCCAGCCACCTTCGACGTATTTCCAATAGGCTTCTTTAAAACCCTTTGGTGTCGTGACGATATTGTTCGCAATGGAAGCACCTTCCATGTCGCCACTGCGATTGATCGGTGCCAGCACTTCCTTGGAAAATTTCCCGGCCTCATCAAAAATGGCGCTGACCAAATCCGGTGTGACTTCTTCGCAGCCCGGCAGCTTGGCAATTTCATCCAGGCCGATAACGTGCTGCAGCAGGAAGTTGATGTCTTTGAGCGGTGCGTTGTATTCGGACATGCGGTTCTCCTGATGTTAAAGCGCGGCGGTCAGTTGCGGGACCAATGTGAAAAGGTCGCCCACCAATCCATAATCTGCCACCTGAAAAATCGGCGCTTCCGGATCCTTGTTAATGGCGACGATGACTTTGCTGTCTTTCATCCCTGCCAGATGCTGGATCGCGCCGGAAATGCCAACGGCGATATAAAGCTCAGGTGCTACGATCTTGCCGGTCTGGCCGACCTGATAATCGTTTGGCACGAAGCCGGCATCCACTGCCGCACGGGATGCGCCAAGAGCGGCACCGAGTTTGTCGGCGAGTGGCTCCAGCACCTGGCGATATTTGTCGCCGTCACCCATGCCGCGTCCGCCGGAAACGATACGCTTGGCAGCGACCAGTTCAGGACGATCGGATTTGGAGAGTTCCTGTTTGAGTACCTTGGACTGCCCGGTATCGGTACTTGCCGCAATATTCTCAATGGTTGCAGACCCACCGGTGGCTGAGACGGCATCGAATCCGGTGGCGCGGACGGTAATGATTTTGATCGCATCCGTGGATTGCACGGTCGCAAATGCATTGCCCGCATAGATCGGGCGCACAAACGTATCAGGTGATTCAACGCTGATGATTTCCGAAATCTGCGCGACATCGAGCAATGCCGCCACGCGCGGCATGACGTTTTTGCCATAGGCTGATGCAGACGTAAGCACGTGCGAATAATTTTTCGCAAGTCCGACGATTAATGGCGCAAGATTTTCAGGCGCGCCGCCCGCATAGTGCGCGGCATCCACCACCAGTATTTTGCTGACACCGGCCACTTGCGAAGCCGCATTTGCCGCACCACTGCACGCGTTGCCTGCGACCAGTACGTGAATCTCACCACCCATTTTTTGCGCAGCCGCGACCGCATTGGTGAAGCCGGGCTTGAGTTGCTGTGAATCGTGTTCTGCGAGTATCAGGATCGTCATGTTCAAATCACCTTCGCTTCGTTCTTGAGCTTATCAACAAGTGCGGCTACGTCGGCCACCATCACACCACCTTTGCGCTTAGGCGGCTCAACCACTTTGAGCGTTTTCAATCGTGGCGTGATATCGACGCCGAGTGCTTCCGGGGTCACTACATCCAGCGGCTTTTTCTTGGCCTTCATGATGTTCGGCAGTGTCGCGTAACGCGGCGTATTCAAACGCAGATCCGTGGTGATGATCGCGGGCAACTTGATCTCGATGGTTTCCATACCGCCGTCGATCTCGCGCATGACTTCCGCGATACCCGCATTCACGGTGACTTTTGAGGCGAACGTCGCCTGCGGCCAATTCATCAGCGCGGCCAGCATTTGTCCGGTTTGATTGGAGTCGTCGTCGATAGCTTGCTTGCCCAGAATAACCAGCTGTGGTGACTCTTTTTCGCAAATCACCTTAAGCAATTTGGCGACCGCGAGAGGCTGTACGTCAGCGCTGCTCTCAACCAGAATCGCGCGGTCAGCACCCATCGCGAGCGCCGTGCGAAGCGTTTCCTGGCACTGCGTCACGCCGATGGATACGGCGATGATTTCGGTAGCGACACCAGCTTCTTTGAGCTTGATGGCTTCTTCGATGGAAATTTCGTCGAATGGATTCATCGACATTTTGATATTGGCCAATTCCACACCGCTTTGGTCTGCCTTGACGCGAACCTTGACGTTGTAATCGACCACACGTTTGACTGGGACGAGGATTTTCATGTGCACTCGCAAGAAAATTAAATTAAAACGACCGTTTGAATTATAGACGAGAAGCGTCAGAATGCCGCACAAGAACACATGGTTTTTGTGTGAAGGGAAGTTTATTGAATGCCGGAAACGCGGTATTACTTGGCGCGCGTTTTGCCCAGACGATGCTCGATTTCGCCAACAATACCGCGGCGGAAAAGCAGTACGCAGACAACGAATGTGACTCCCATGATGATGGTCACCCAGGAGCCAAAGCCGGAAAGGTAATTTTGGATCGCAATGATGGTACTGGCGCCAACGACCGGCCCCAGAATCGTGCCCATGCCACCGAGCAGGGTCATCAATACGACTTCGCCAGACATTTGCCAGCTCACGTCAGTCAGCGTCGCTAAACCCAGCGAAAGCGATTTGGTCGCCCCCGCCAGTCCCGCAAGCGCGGCAGACAGCACAAATGCCACCAGCTTGTATTTATCGACGTCATAACCAAGCGACAATGCGCGCGGCTCGTTTTCGCGAATCGATTTCAGCACTTGGCCAAATGGGGAATGGATAACGCGATTAATCAACCAGAACGCGCCGACAAAAATCGCCAGCACGAAGTAATACATGACGGTATCGTCCTTGAGATCAATTAGCCCGAAGAGGCTGCCGCGAGGAATACTTTGAATACCGTCTTCAGCGTAGGTGAACGGTGCTTGCACACACAAGAAATAAATCATTTGCGATAACGCTAGCGTGACCATCGCGAAGTAAATGCCCTGCCGACGTACCGCCAACCAGCCGACGACCAACCCCATCACTGCCGCAGAAGCCGTGCCAAACAGGATCGCGAGCTCAGGCGTCAAGCCCCATACTTTTGCGGCGTGGCCGCAGGCGTATGCAGCAAAGCCAAAAAACATCGCGTGGCCGAAAGAAAGCAAGCCGGTATAGCCGATCAGCAAATTGAACGCGCAGGCGAACAGCGCGAAGCACAGGCACTTCATCAGGAACAGCGGATAGCCGACGAAGGGTGCGATGCAGGCGGCGGCAAACAGCAACAGATAAAAAAATGCGGCTTTATTTTTCATCACTTCTCCCGCCCGAATAGTCCTGCGGGACGAATGAGCAACACGATGGCCATGATGATGAACACGACCGTCGACGACGCTTCCGGATAAAAAACTTTCGTGAGCCCCTCAATCAAGCCCAGCGCAAGACCGGTGAGGATGGAGCCGAGAATAGATCCCATCCCGCCAATCACAACCACTGCAAACACGACAATAATGATGCCAGAACCCATCGTAGGGTTGACGAGGTATACAGGTGCGGCCATTACGCCAGCGAGCCCCGCAAGGCCAACGCCGAATGCATAGGTCAAGGTCACCATCAACGGAACATTGATACCGAACGATTGCACCAGCTTGGGGTTCTCTGTGCCAGCACGCAGATAGCCGCCTAGTTTGGTTTTTTCAATGACATACCAGGTGGCAAAGCAGACGATGACCGAGAGCACGACCACCCAGGCACGATACTTGGGCAGAAACATGAACCCCAGATCAAACGCGCCTTTAAAAATATCCGGTAAATCATACGGCTGGCCCGACGAACCAAAATTGTGCCGGAAGATGCCTTCAATAATGAGTGCCAAACCGAACGTCAGCAGCAAACCGTAAAGATGGTCCAACTGATATAGCCAGCGAAGCATGGTTTTTTCGATGACAACGCCGATAATCGCGACGCCGATAGGCGCCAAAATCAGCGCAAACCAGTAACTGATGCCGAAATAATTAAGCAGCATCCATGAGAAGAATGCGCCCACCATATAGAGTGCGCCATGCGCGAAATTGACGACATTCAACATGCCGAATATGACCGCAAGCCCCAACGACAACAGCGCGTAAAAGCAGCCGTTGACCAGCCCGATCGTGAGCTGACCCATAAAGGCCTGAATGGGGATGCCGAAAATTTCTGTCATGGTTGTTGCG
>JANOQY010000131.1:0-3200 GCA_031414995.1 Betaproteobacteria bacterium | reverse complement strand
ACAGCCGCAACATCGGCGCTCACGATCTATCTCATCGGCAGCTCAATGGGTTTGGTGTGGGGCGGATTTCTCGCCAAGCTGGGCAACGCGCACGAACGTTACGTTGCAGCAGCGCTCGCCAGTGGCGCTGCGTTGGCGGTGCTGTTGTCATTGGGCGTGTTGCCGGGTTGGCTGGTGTTACCGATCATGGCGGCCATGGGCTTTGGGGTCGGCATCGCCGGTCCGTCGCGTGATTTGCTCGTGCGCACAGCCACCAAGGCGCGCCTAGGTGAAGCCGCGTTCGGGCGCGTCTATGGCACTGTGTATTCCGGGCTTGATGTCGGGTTGGCGTTATCGCCAATCGCCTTCGGCCTGTTGCTCGACAATCATCTGCCCAAGCTGGTGTTTGTCGGTATCGCCGTCACGCTGGTGATGGCCATTGTCGCTGCGTGGGCGCTGGGCCGGGTGGTACTCGCTTATTCACCGACTTCGCCTGTCGCTATAACTCAAGAGCGCAAACACTAGCATTGGCGTGCATTTCAAGGCAAAAATGCTTGTCTAACCCCGTCAATGCTAGTGTTTCGTCTTTTCGAACCCATTGGCGGCAACAGCAATAAATTCCGGAGAAATTGATGAAGCCGATTTACGTGCGCGCCTTGAGTTGCAAAGCGTTTGTCGCATTTGCACTAACGATGACAGTGTTGATTGCCCCAACGGCATCCGCAAAAGAATCTCCTGCGGCCCTGCCGACGCGTGTCACCAGCGTGGAAGGCATCACTGAATACAAACTTGCCAACGGCTTGCGGGTGTTGCTGTTTCCAGATCAATCGAAACCAACCATCACTGTCAACATTACCTATCTGGTCGGCTCGCGCCATGAAAATTACGGCGAAACCGGGATGGCGCATTTGCTTGAACATTTGCTGTTCAAGGGAACGCCGACCAATCCCGATATCGACAAACAATTCAACCAGCGCGGCGCGCGCTCGAACGGCACCACCAGTTTTGACCGCACCAATTATTTTGAGCTCGTGCAGGCTTCCGACGATAACCTGATGTGGGCAATCGAGCTGGAAGCCGATCGCATGGTCAATTCCAACATCGCCAAGACTGATCTGGATTCTGAAATGACTGTCGTGCGCAACGAGTACGAGGGTGGCGAAAACAATCCGGGCAGTGTGCTTTACAAGCGCATGCAAAGCATTGCATTCGATTGGCACAATTACCAGAATTCACCGATTGGCAATCGGTCCGACATTGAAAACGTCAAGATCGAAAATTTGCAGGCGTTCTATCGGCGCCATTACCAGCCCGATAACGCGGTGCTGCTGATTGCGGGCAAGTTTGACGAGTCGATGGCGCTCAAGTTGATCGCGGACGCGTTCGGCAAAATCCCCAAGCCGACCCGCGTCCTGCCCAAGCTCTGGACGGTTGAGCCGACGCAGGACGGTGAGCGCAATGTGACGGTGCGGCGTAGCGGCAATATCCAGTACGTCATGCTCGGATACAAGGTACCGGGGGTGCTGCATCCGGACACCCTGGCGCTCACTTATTTGCTGACAACGCTGGGCAATTCACCGAATGGCCGTTTGCACAAATTGCTGGTTGAATCCGGCAAGGCCGCTGGCGTTCAGGCGGGTGGCGGATCAACGGTGGACCCCGGTTTGGCGATCATTATTGCCGTCGTCAAAGAGGGCGACCCCATTGATGAAGTGCAAAAAATGTTGATTGAGTCAGCAGAGAAATTTGCCGCCACGCCGCCGACCAAAGACGAGATGGATCGTGTCCGCACGCTGCTCATCAATGGATATGAGCAGACGCTCAGTTCGCCCGAGGCGCTCGGCGTAGGCATGAGCGAAATGATTGCGGCGGGCGATTGGCGCATGTTCTTTTATTTGCGCGATGGCATCAGCAAAGTGACTGCCGACGATGTCGTGCGCGTGGCGAAAACCTATCTAAAGCGCGATAACCGCACGGTCGGTATCTTTCAGCCTACGTCAGAGCCATTGCGCGCAGAAATTCCCGTCGCCCCGCTTGCGGCGGATTTGCTCAAAAATTATCAGGCCGTACAAACCATGACAGCGGGTGAAACGTTTGATCCCGATCCGGCCAATATCGACGCGCGTACCAAGCGCTATGCATTACCGAATGGCATGAAGGTCGCGCTGCTACAGAAAAAGACGCGCGGTGAATACGTGAATGTCTCGTTCGCTTCGCACAACGGCGATTTGCAGTCGCGTTTTGGACGCGGCATTGCCACACAGCTTGCTTCGGCCATGCTGAGTCGCGGCACGACGCGCTTCACGCGCGCGCAACTGGCTGACGAATACAACAAGCTCGGCGTTCAGGGCGGTGCCAGCCTCAATGGTGGCGGCTTGCGGGTTAAGAAGGAAAACCTGGCCAAGGCGCTTGAATTGATGGTTCACGTCATGAAAGAGCCGGCTTTCCCGGAAAGTGAATTCGAGCAACTGCGCAAACTCGCATTGACGGGCATTGAGGCCAGCAAAAGCGATCCGGGCGCATTGGCAGGGGAAGCGATGGGCATTCACTTCAACGGTTACCCCAAAGGCGATCCGCGCCACTATGCTGATCGCGCCGAGAACATCAGCGAAATCAGCGCCGTCACGCTTGAGCAGCTTCGGCAGGCGCATCGGGATTTCACCGGCTTTTCAGTGGCAGAGATCGCCGTTGTGGGCGATTTTGACGAGGCCGCCATCAAGCCCGTGATCGAAAAATTGTTCGGCGACTGGAAAAGCCCGCTCCCCTACAAACGCATTGAAAACCCGTATCGCGATGTTAGCGCCATCAACAAAACCATCGAGACACCCGATAAAGAAGATGCTGTATTCAGCGCGCAAATGCTCATCGAAATGCACGAGGACGATCCGGCATTTCCAGCGCTCTCGCTAGCCAACTATATCTTCGGCGGCGGTGCTGCATTGAATGCACGTCTCGCCAAGCGTATTCGCGGTAAAGAAGGTCTTAGCTACGGCGTGGGCACGTCGCTGTCCGTGTCCGATTTTGACAAGCGCGGTGTGTTCAGCGCCTCAGCCACGGCGGCACCGGCCAATATCGCCAAGCTTGAATCGATTTTTATGGAAGAGCTGCAATTGGCGCGCAAGGATGGATTTACTGCCGAGGAGTTATCGATTGCGAAGTCAGGCTTGCTCACCAGCCGACAGCAAAGCCGTGCGCAAGACAGTAATTTGGCGAACTCCTGG
>JANOQY010000130.1:0-4207 GCA_031414995.1 Betaproteobacteria bacterium | reverse complement strand
CTCGAGTGGCTAGAGGTGTCCAAAGGCACGCTGATTGTTCTGAACGGCGAGTTTCCCCATCTCTCCGAGGCTAACCGCTCGGCGTCGTCGCGCCATGCCTATACCTTGCACGCGGTAAGCGGCGCGGCGCATTATCCGGCGGGCAACTGGATTCAGCGGACCGCATTAGCGGATTTGCCGTTTGCCGGATTTGTATAAAGGTGGAAATGGCGGTGATGCCGTTCCGCCAATCGGTGAAATTACGCAACCGTATAAAACGTGACAACCGGGATTGCCATTACGTCGGCAAATACGAGGAGAAACCATGAAAATCCGCACCATTGCTGCGCTATTGCTTGTTGGGCTTTCAACCAGTCTGGCGTTCGCGCAATCCAGTACACCGCCTGCGCCCGCATCGCCGCCCGTCCCAGCCGTACCAACATCACCACCTGAGCCGTCTGCTGTCCCGTACGCCAAATTGGCAGAGGGGACGCTGATGAAATCGGCGCGAGCAAATAGTGACAGAGGTAAATACGAGTGGATCTGCACCTATCGCGTCGCCGGCACGACAAGAAGTGTGCAGGTTGATGAGAGCTGTCCGCAGACGATGACGTTTGCGTTGAAAAAGTGAGATGGTTTTGGGTTAGCAGCCGCGGGTTTTGATGGAACTCTAGTATTGATGAGGGTTTCGGAAGCTTATGTGCTGGTAAGCCCCACCAGTACTAGTGTTTTATTTGCGCAGCGGGGTAGCTACTAAATGGTTATTACAGCGCTGGTCAGTGTTTAGTGCGATGCAGGATTGTGAAAAAGCTGGAGACCTAGATACAGGACTGGCGCGGGTTTACACGCATTTTCTGCCTGTAAACTTCGCCAGTGCTAGAGAATTCCCATGAACCCCATCCCGCCGATCACGATTGTCGCCCCCGAAGTTAAACAAATCATCAGGCATCCCGCCGCGTTTGCGCTGCAGGTGTTGCGGGCATTCCGCGCCAATCAGGGGCTGCTGCTCGCGGGTGCCGTGGCCTACTACACGCTGTTGTCGATCGTGCCACTGCTGATCCTGGTAGTGATCGGGTTATCGCATGTGGTGGATCAAGCGGTTTTGTTTGAAACCTTGAAGCGCGCGTTGGCGTGGGTGGTGCCAGGACAGGCGAACGCAGTCGTGCAAGAGCTTGCCGCGTTTCTTGAGCACCGCAACGTGTTGGGATGGGTGTTGCTGGTGACGATGCTGTTCTTCTCGTCACTCGCGTTCTCGGTGCTGGAGGCCGCCATTTCGGTGATTTTCCTTCACCGTGTCAAAGAACATAAGCGGCATTTCCTGGTATCGCTGGCGCTGCCGTTTGGTTACATCGCCTTTATCGCGCTGGCGCTCTTTGCCGGTACCTTCGTGCTGGCCAATTTGCTCGCCTTCGGGCAGGAAGATCTGCTGGTCTTCGGCTCGCGCTGGTCGCTCAGCGGATTGTCTCGCGCCACGCTGTACGCCATCGGTGTCAGCGTCGAAATCCTGCTGATCTCATCGATCTATTACTTCATGCCCGTCGGCCGCATTTCGGTGCGCCATGCGCTCATCGGTGGCGCGACTGCGGGCCTTTTGTGGGAGATCATCCGCCACGCACTGGTGTGGTACTTCACCACGCTCTCGCAGGTAAACGTGGTGTACGGCTCCCTGACGACAGCTGTCGTGGTGCTGTTAAGTTTCGAGATTGCTGCCACGCTGTTGCTGGTGGGGGCGCAGGTGATCGCCGAATACGAGCGCATTGGGTTGAAGGCGGGCACAAGCGTGGAAACGTCGCACCAGCCTGTGGCCATGAAAACTGAAGCCGTCGAAAACAAGCTGACGACTGCCAGTGAAACGCGCCGGAATCATACCGGTCGTCGTCGCAAACGAAAGTCCGCGGCATCTTCCCGATCATAATTACCTCGCCTGCTCATGAATCAATCGCCCCACAAACCCCTGCCCTATCGCCTCCGCGCTGAGCTCTACATACAACTCGCGCAAATGGAGATCGCCGGATTGCCCTTCAATAAGGCGTTTGCGCTATTGGAAGTGGCGGCACCCGCAAAGTCCCGCCTGATCGAGATGAAGAAATTGACTGCACGCGGAATCAATCCGGCCACGGCGGGAGAACGCAGCGGGCTTTTCACCAGACTCGAGGCACGATTGATTCACGCGGCATTAAGCGCAGGCAGCCCGGCGGTGATGTATCGCCGTCTGGCCGATTTTTATACCCAGCGCTCGCTGCAACTGGCGATGATGAAGTCGCGCATGATGATGCCCGCATTGGTGCTGCTAATGGCGCTTTTCATTCAGCCGTTGCCGGCACTGATCGGTGGATCGATCAGTGCCGGCGGATATGTGCTGCAAATACTCAAACCCATCATCGTGTTGGCCGTTTTGTTTTTCGGTGGGCGCCTTTTTTGGAGTCACCTGCTCAGTCAAGCGCAAAATTCGCCACTGGAAACGCTGCTGTTGCGGGTGCCTTTTCTGGGGCCGTTAACCGTTCGGCGCAATGTGCGCGATTTTTTTGAAAGCCTGGCGTTGATGCTTGAAGCAGGTATGTCGATGCTCGACGCCTTGCCTGCGGCACTCGAAACCGTCGAGGTCGGTGTGATCAAGCAAGCGTTTTCGCAAATCGCGCCGCGCATCGAAAAGGGTGCCGCGCTCGCCGGTGCGATTACCGGTTTGGCACATATAACCCGCGAAACCAGCGGCCAGCGCCTGATCGAATTCGTCACCACCGGCGAAGCCAGCGGCACGCTGCCGGAAATGCTGCTGCGGCATACGCGCATGGAAACGGAAGCCATCAACGGCTTCTATCAGCAACTGGCGGAATGGGCGCCGCGTATTTTTTACGGCCTGATCATGCTGTGGATGGCGTATGGACTGTTGACCGGCGGTGGATTTATGCCGAGCGTGCCGAAGGATTTGTGAATACGCCGTTGTTGCTTCGCGCCGAGTCCAGCGATAGTCTGTCGATCAATTTATTTCTGCGCGGGAGTTGAAGACATGTTGAAAATCTGGGGCCGCCTTACCTCCGTCAACGTACAAAAAGTTGTTTGGTGCGCCGACGAGCTTGGGCTTGAGTATGTACGAATCGACGCGGGTGGACAGTACGGCCTGGTCAACACACCCGAATATCGCGCCATGAATCCCAATGGCCTGATACCGGTGATCGATGACGGCGGATTTGTGCTGTGGGAATCAAACGCCATCGTTCGCTACTTTGCAGCGCGTTACGGTGTCAGCTCGTTGTGGCCTGCCGATGTACAAGAGCGTGCCTTTGCTGATCGCTGGATGGACTGGCAGGCCGTGTCGCTCAATCCAGGCATCGGTCCCGCATTTATTCAGCTTATCCGCACCGTGCCTGAGAAGCGCGACCTCACCGTCATCGAAAATGCCCGTATCGATACCGAGAAGAAGCTTGGCGTGCTGAATGCGCATTTGGCGACACGCGAATATGTTGCGGGATCACGATTTACGATGGGCGATATTCCACTGGGTTGTTCGGTGGATCGCTGGTTCAAGCTGCCGCTGCCGCGTGAGTCGCATCCGCATGTGGAGAGATGGTATGCAGGGTTGCGTGAGAGGAAGGGGGCGGCGCAGGTGGTGGGGTTGGGGGTTGCTTGAGCGTTTTTTTGAAAGTCTAATAGTGGTGCGGGTTTCGGAAGCTTTTATGCCTGGAAGGCGCTCTGGTGGTTGTGTTTGTAATTCGATAACGGCTCGCTGCGCTCGTGTGTACGACGGACTCGGTCACGCAAGCGCGACCCCGGTTCGCCCTGCATGGCGAACCTTTCGAGTCCCCACGCAGAGCCGCAGGGCTCTGCTTTTCGGGGGACGAAAAAAAACCGCCGAAGCGGTTTTTTCGTTTTTGGTGCCCGAAAGAGGACTCGAACCTCCACACCGTTGCCGGCGCTAGGACCTGAACCTAGTGCGTCTACCAATTCCGCCATCCGGGCTTGCAGGTTGCTCGGCGCTTGCAATATCGTGTTCTGAAAGCAGCGCTTCGCGTAAAATGAGCGCGAATAATAGCCAATAGCGCTGTTCCTGTCCACTTTTTAAAGCCTCATCCATCACTACAAAGATTGTGAAAGCCATTTTGACCAAGAAAAACAATAAATCGCACCAGTCGCCTCGCGCTGCCGATCCCCACAAGGCCCGCGAGCAGGCCAAGTACGAAAATCCGCTCCCCAGTCGTGAATTAATTCTCGAATTGCTCGCCAAGACAGG
>JANOQY010000129.1:0-3911 GCA_031414995.1 Betaproteobacteria bacterium | reverse complement strand
ATGAAATCTTGCGCGTACTGAGCCTCAATCTGTTCGAAACCATTCCAATACCCAATCTGCTCAGACCGTGCTTCGAGCCAGATTCGCCATCAAACCAATCCGTCCAAGGTACCCTGTTCCAAACGTTGGGACACTAGTGAGGGAAAAAGCGTAAAACCAGCATTGACGGACATCTTCGACTATTTATGCTCTGAAACACCCGCCAATGCCAGTGCTTGAAAATTTTATCCGCACCAATAAAACTAGAATATCAACCCTGCTACATCAAACGCCCACGAAACCTTAACGAACACTTCGTTCTGTCGTCGTTTGAAAACCGCACTCGTATCAATGCTTCTGGATGTCGTGGCCCCGACGTAAACGTTCGTACCGAGGCTGCGCAAATGACCGTACACCAGCGACAACGTCTCAGTTTTTTCATTGGCGCTGATTGGCGCTGCGTAGAACGCAGACTGCCGCTTGACGCTGCTGTATTGCCCAATCAAGCGCAAATTGTCGCGCGCAGTGAAGTGGTAAACCGAGGTGAGCTGCAGCGCGCGTTCGCGCAGCGCGATGTCGCTTCCATTCACAAAGACGGTTGAGCCCATCACGGATTCATCTATGCGCGGCTCGATTTCAAACCGATCAGAAAGCCGCAATGTCGCGTTGGCACCGATGTAATAGCCGCGACGAATCACATTTGCGCTCACATCGGCGCGATCCCCAGCTGCAATTTCAATGTAGTAACGCGAGAGCCATGTGCCAGGGGAGGATTCGACGAACACGAAGAATTGATCGCGCTTCAGGGCGTCACCTTCAGTGCGAACCCGCACGCGGGTGTTGGGCCGCCATTCGATGCCAATGTTGGTATTCTTCGCCGTCGCCAGGAACAGGCCGGGTACCGCTTGCTGGTAAATCAGACTGCCCGCCTCATCTGTTTTGCGCGCAAGATTTACAAACGGTGAAACTTCATGAAACGGGCCGATGTCGGTAAATTTGCGCTGAATTTCCTGGTACACATTCGTGTAACCCGACTGACTAAAGAAGCCATTGTCCGCGCGAAAGCCTCGGCCCACTTGCTCCAACCCGCCTGAAAAATTCCACCTTGGATCGCGATAGTTGTAATCGACCAGCGCAGCGAAATCATTGTCGGGCGTTCCCGGTTCACGCCGATTGCGGGGGTCTTTGGTAAAGCTGCCCAATACCTGCCCGCGCACGCGCGTTTCGCCGTTCGGACGCCAGACGAAATCAATGCCAGCCACCCGGTTGTACGCAGAAGGCTTGCCCGACGCACTCTCGTAGGTGCGATCAGTGATGAGCCCGCCTATCGACCACGACCCGATGTGCGAACGAAATCGCCCGATCGTCGCTTGCGATTTTGATGTCTGTTTCGCGAAGCCGGTATTGAGCGGGCCGGGCAGCAGAATAAATCCTTTGCCATCATCGCGTGCGGTTAGAAAGGTGAAGTCATTGCCGTCGTTCCGCTGCGTGAGGCGGGCACCCCACGCCGGATCATTGATCGACCGGGTGTAAATCGCACCGTTGAATGGCGTCGACAAAATGTCGGCGCCTTCAAGAAAGAACGGACGTTTTTCAGGAAAGAAAAGTGCGAACTGTGCGTTGCTGGCAAGCTGCGGCGTATCGAGCTCGACCTGCGAAAAATCTGGGTTGATGGTCGCGTCAAAAACCAGATCCGGACGTGGACGGAATTTGACATCGACACCCGCAACAAAATCAGATTTGTCTCTGCGCGGACCGCTATTGATCTGGTCGGTAGTTCGCCGCAACGTCATCTGTGGCGTAACCGTGAATTCACGTCCGGCCGGCAGATTATTCATGCCGCCGAGTGTTTGCGCATAACAGAGAAAACAATTTGAATCACGCGGAATGCGCGCATTCGCAAAACGATACTGCTCGCCGCGTGAAATACCGCGAACGATCTGGATGCTCCAGGTTGCTGAGGGCGGGTCGGAATAACGCAGCGTCGAAAACGGGATGCGCACCTCAGCCGTCCACCCTTGTGCATTGCGGGCGGTGCGTACCTCGAATTCAAAATCGGGAGAAAAATCCTCGTTGGTCGTGTCCTCGTTGAACAGGCCATCACCGATGGCACCAGCCGCATTGAAGCGAAATATCTGCGCAAATTTTCGCGTACCGACCGGATCGATGTTGATGGCGAAAAAATCCTGTGATCCCAACACCTGATCGCGGCGCACCAAGGGCGCGTCGATCTTGTGCGGTTCAGGGTCGCTCGCCGAGACGGCGATATAAAGCGCCTGTTTGTCATAGGCGATGCGAGCTTCGGTCGGGAACCGCGCCGACACCGCATCTTGCGGGCGGTATTCGTAAAATTCCGTTATCGGCGCGATGCGCTGCCACACCGCATCATCGAGCTTGCCATCGACGATAATTTTTTCGCCCAGCGACAGCGCGACTGCGGTGACGGGCGCGTTTCTGCGTTCAGCGGGCGTTTGCGCCCTCACGGACGACATTGAAGCGGCTGCGAGGCAAATCGCGATTAAATGATGCATTTTTATCATGTGCATTCTTATCTGGTTGGCGGGAGATTATGCCAGCAGCAGTGCCAACTGCTGTCGATGCGGAAGTGTAAATATTTCCGCAGATCGCGCAATCCGGAATAGGACAGAATGCAGAAAATGGGGGTCGGCACGTTATTGTTGCAATACGGGCAACGCTACAGCTCGGTGTATTTTTTACTCGTGCCCCGCGCCTTTTCCACCGGGTACTTCACCGCATTCAGGATCATTTTTTGCATTTGCCACAGAGATGATATCAATGTCCAGCTTGTCGCCTATCCGAATCAAATACAGCAGCACGTCGGCCACTTCCGTCTTCACCGCATCGAATGCGTCCGGCGGCAATTGCCGACTTTGCTCCTCGGTCAGCCACTGAAAATGTTCAAGCCGTTCGGACGCTTCCACCGCAAGCGGCGGACAGATTCTTGGGCGAGTGGTATTGATCCCAGTCGCACTCGGCGGCGAAGACTTTTAGGTATTACGCAGTTCTTCCAGATCGGTAACGATGATGACTCAGCGGATAAATTGACAAACACTAGCACTGGCGGGCGCTTCAGAGCACTTTTGCCCGGAAAATGCCGCCAAATGGCGATCTACGTGTTGTTATATTCAATGGAAAAACAAATACGCCACAAAAATCGCCGCCACGACTCCGGCGAAATCCGCGAGCAATCCGTAGGTAATTGCGTAGCGTGTTTTCTTGATGCCGACCGAACCGAAATATAGTGCCACGATATAGAACGTCGTGTCGGCCGACCCTTGAAAAATGCAGGCGAGTCTGCCGACAAACGAATCCACACCGTAGGTTTGCATCGCATCGATCATCATCGCGCGCGATCCTGAACCGCTGATTGGTTTCATCAACGCCGTCGGCAGCGCGGGCGTGAAATCGGTATTCACGCCGAGCTGCGTAAACACCCACGTGAATCCGTTCACCACAAACCCCAAAATGCCGGAATTGCGCAACACGCTGATGGCCACCAGCATGCCAACAAGATAGGGAATAATTTTCAGCGAAGTCTCAATGCCGCCTTTGGCGCCCTCGATAAACGCGTCGTAAACATCGACGCGTTTGCGCAATGCGGCGATGATGAAGCCGACGATGATCGAAAACAAAATCAGATTGCTCACGACTTTGGAAAAGACTTCAATTTCCTGTTTGGTCAGGAAATACGTCATGTAAAGCACGACACCTACGATGAAGCTGGTCAGGCCGACTAGCCAGCCCATGATGACGCGATCAAACAGGTTGATGCGTTGCTTGATCGCAACGGCGACCATTGAAACCACTGTGGCAACATAAGTCGCAATCAGCGTCGGGATAAAAATATCTGAGGCGTCTTTGGCACCCAGCACTGCCCGCTGCGCCATGATCGAAAGCGGGATCAACGTAAG
>JANOQY010000128.1:0-14238 GCA_031414995.1 Betaproteobacteria bacterium | reverse complement strand
CGGCTATCTGATGGCGGATTTCGAGGGTGAGATGTTTGGTCGGCCCTTCAAAGCCAACGCAGGTATCCGGAGCATAAACACGAAGTTTGAAGTTAAGACGCTACAGCAGTCAGGGACCACGGCGGCACCGATTTTCACACCGGTGACTGACAAGAATACTTATACCAATACCCTGCCGAGCGCGAATATTGTCTTCAATGTGACGAATGATTTCCTGGTGCGTCTGGGCGCATCAAAAACGATGCAACAAGCGGGAATAGCCGAGTTGGCACCGTCACTGTTCGTCAATACATCCAACCGTACCGCGACCGGCGGCAACGCGACCTTAACACCAACGTTGTCGACGAATTACGACGCCTCGTTTGAATACTATACCGGGCGCAGTTCGCTGATCTCCGGTGCGCTGTTTCAAAAAGACGTGCGTGATGTCATTGCCGACAATACCGAACTCCAGCAATTTGTTGGCTTCGAAACACTTGGTCAAATTCCTTATACGCGCCCTGTGAATATTGGTACCGCAAAGGTTAAGGGTCTCGAAATCGGCATTCAGCGGTTCTTTGATTTCCTCCCTGCGCCGTTTGACGGGCTTGGGGTTATCGCCAACTACACTTACTCAGATGCCAAGGGTGGCAATGGCTTCCCGTTGGTCGGCGTTTCCAAACACAGCTACAACCTTATCGGTCTATACGAAAAAGGGCCATTCGCGGGCCGCATCGCCTACAACTACCGAGACAAGGCGGCGTTTTCTTTCACCCAGGGCCGCCCGGATTTTATTGCCGAGCGCTCGCAGCTTGATGTGCAACTTGGTTACGATATCTCCAAGACATTCGCGATCCAGTTTCAGGCACAGAACCTGATACCGAAGGATTCGGCCACAATTGAATACAGCCAAATTGGCGCTGTCGCGCTGAATAGCTACGCGTTGTCAGAACGCCGCTTCTCGATCGGCTTCCGCGTAAAGTTCTACTAGCAGCAATCGTTTGATTTCACACAAGCCCACGCCTCGCGCACATTGCGGAGGCGTGGGCTCAGCTTCGCCCAACGAGGCATTGAGTGGCCAACAATAATCTTGCGACAGAACCCCCAAACATGCTCGGTGCCCACGTAAGAATAGCAACGCGAAACAGGTGGCGCTTTGTTTGTACTTCAATCTTGCCACTTTGCATCAGCGCCTGCGGAACAGCCGAGATGGGCAGGACGCCAAGGGACGCGACAGCTAGTGGAAACGCTAGTAGCGTGAGCAATCCCGGTCTTGGCGGCGCGCCAACGGCAGACGCTTTGGTCGGCGTAGTCGGCAATACGCTCTGTCTTAATGCCGTCGATGCTGCGAGGCGGGATGTTTACCAACACATCGAAAGCATACTTGGCAAGGGAGCAGTCGAGGCACCCAGTGACGCGCAATACACACCGCCGCGCAAGCACGTGTTGCTGAAAGCTGGTGACGGCATCGTTGGCCCCCACTTCGCCATTCTTGCCATCGAACCGACCGATGTGAATCAGGATATGGTGCCCATGTTGAAGGGTGGCGACCGTTCTCGCACCGAGATCAAGATTGCGCCGAGCAAGGGTGGTATTCTCGATGCCTTCAAGGCACATGCTAGCGACACTCTTGTTTATGCGTGGCGTTTCAGGATCGCACCGGGCATGAAGTTCTCCCCGAGCTTTACCCATATCCACCAGATCAAGGCGTACGGCGGGACATTTTCCGATCCGCCGTTGATCACCTTTACACCGTTGGCCAACGGAAGTATGGAGGTGCGCCATGTCGGAGACTCCCGGAAGGACTCATCGACTTCAAAGACGCTTGGATCGATGTCGCTAAATGGGATTCCCGGGCAGTGGCTGGACGTGCGGGAGGAAATTACTTACTCAAATAGCGTCGGCCGCTATCAACTCGTGATCCGCGATCAAGCCGGCGCTGTCGTGCTTGAGATCGACAAGAACGGCCTGGAAACGTGGCGGACCAGCGCGGATCACATGCGGCCGAAATGGGGCATCTACCGCAGACACCATCCGTCGCTGAATCAACACACGGACGACTATGTTTACTTCGCAAATTTTGCGATTACGCGAGGAAGCCAGCCGGACTCAACGTGTCGCTGAGTGCATTGCCCTCAGAAGTGGCGATGTCGATTTTGGTCAGTGTGACTTAGGAGGGAGGAGAGCGAAACAGGAGGCCGAGACATTTGAAGACTCAAACACTCAACAACACCAGTCTCTATTTCTCTTTCTTTTCCTTTTTTTCCTTCTTATCTTTCTTTTCTTTTTTCGAGTCGTACTCGCCCGACTTCACAAAATAGACCGGCTTGTTGCAGGCGTTGTATTTGCGGCAATGCTTGCCCCAGTCCTTCGCGTGCCCCGGCGGCACATGCAGATAGATCGGCTGGACCGGCTGCGCACGCGCCTGACGAACAATGATCCTCGGCTCGGCATACACGACCGGCAACGGCGGCGCGCCGCCGAAATCCACACGGCCATACACTCCGGGGCGAATATCGCTGGAGATAATTACCCGAACATCCACATCCGCCGCGAAGCTGGAACAGGCAGCGCCAAGCAAAAGAAGCGAAACCGCGAAACGAGCTGTACGCATAGGAAACTCCATCCTGATAAATTGATACGAACGACTGAATGCGATCCAGTATGCATTTGCGGCAGCAAGGCGCGTGTAGGACAACGCCGGAAAGTGATTAGAAGTATCGACCCTAGTCAGTCAGGCCAAACAACGCATATGCATCTAGTGCAGGTCATCCCGATAAAGACTGAGAACCTCACTTCCACGCCTGCCCCCCAATCTGCTACGCTCACCCCACCCATGACCGACCTCGAATCCCTTCGTGACCAACTCCGCACCTTCGCCAGTGAACGCGACTGGGACCAATTCCACTCGCCCAAGAACCTCGCCGCCGCCCTCGCTGTGGAAGCTGCCGAACTGCTCGAACATTTTCAGTGGCTCACCGAAGCCCAGAGCCAGCAGCTGCCGCCGGAAGTATTGAATGAAGTGCGCGCCGAAGTGGCCGACGTGCTGCTCTACCTGATCCGCATCAGCGACAAGCTGGGCATCGATCTCATCGCGGCCGCGAACGCGAAGATTGTGTTGAATGCGGAGAAATACCCGGTGGAAAAGGCGCGGGGGAGTAGCAGGAAATATACGGAGTTGTAGGCGTTCGCGTGTAGAGCAGAAATGCGGAAAACCTACGGCAGTAAGTAGGGACTATCTGAAAGCGATGCGGTACGATAGCGGGACGACCAAGCAGCATAAAAACCACAAACTCTAGCACTGGCTAGGGTTTCCAGACATTTATGCCACGAAAAGCGCGCCAGTGCTAGAGTTTCAAAATAAATGCATAAGGAATCCATAAGTGCCTGAACTACACTGGCTCGGCGACGAGAATGCCAAGCGCGAAGCGCGGCGCGTGCCATATCGATTGCTTGAACCGGTCGAAACTGTGGGCGACGCGTCCACCGGCAATCTGCTCATTCAGGGCGATAACCTTGAAGCGCTGAAAGCGCTGTTACCGTTCTATGCGGGTCGTGTGAAGTGCATCTTCATCGATCCGCCGTACAACACCAAAAGCGCGTTCGAACATTACGACGATAACCTCGAACACAGCCAGTGGCTCTCGATGATGTATCCGCGACTGGAGCTGCTGCGCGATTTGCTCGCCGAGGACGGCAGCATTTGGGTCACCATCGACGACAATGAGGCGCATTACCTCAAGGTGGTGATGGATGAGGTGTTTGGGCGGAAGAATTTTTTTGCCAATGTGGTTTGGCAATCAAAAGATACGCCGGGAAACAATTCTGAGGGCATCGCTCAAACACATAATCACATTCTCGTGTTTAGAAAAGCCGCGCTCTTCAGCCTGAGCTTGCTTCCAAGAAATGAGGCCCAACTGGCAAATTACACAAATCCAGATGGGGACGAGCGAGGAGATTGGTTGGCTGCACCTCTAACACGGGCAGAATTTCGCGAGCGCGATTACTACGAATTGACAAATCCTGTCGGCGCAAATGTGCTTCCACCTTCTGGTAGTAGCTGGAGACGACCACCGGACAAAATGCGTTGGCTGGAATCAGAAGGGAGAATTTGGTGGGGAAAAAAAGGCGACGCTACATTTCCCATGGAAAAGAAATTTCTGACTGAGGCAAAAGAAGGTGTCGTAAATAAAACGTGGTGGCCATATGAGTTTGGTGGAAGTACACGAAACGCAAGCGCAGAAATGAAAGGTGTGTTTGGAGGAAACAAGGCTTTCGATACGCCAAAGCCTGAGAAACTCATTCAGCGCATATTCGAAATTTCTACGGAGTCTGGCGACCTAGTCCTCGATTCCTATCTCGGCTCCGGCACCACCTCCGCCGTCGCCCATAAAATGGGTCGTCGCTACATTGGCATCGAAATGGGAGAGCACGCAACGACGCATTGTTTGCCGCGTTTGAAAAAAGTGGTTGAAGGCGAACAGGGTGGCATTTCGGAAAGCGTCGGCTGGAAAGGTGGCGGTGGATTTCGTTTCATGAAATTGGGCGAGCCCGTATTCAAAGATGATGGCACCATCAATCCTGCCGTACGTTTTCCGTCGCTCGCCTCGTACCTGTGGTTTCTGGAAACCGGCACGCCGCACGCCAGCAACCAATTCGAGACACCGCAGTTGGGTATCGCTAACGATACTGCCATCATCCTTCTCTACAACGGCATCCTCGGTGACAAGCGCCCTCAAGCGGGCAACGTTCTCACACACGCGATCTGGAACGGCATCCTAGCGCAATTGCCGCCGCATGATGGTCCGCGCCTGATTTATGGCGAAGCGTGCAGGCTGTCGCCGCAAAGGCTGCGTCAATTGAATGTGGTGTTCAAGCAGATTCCCTACGATATCCGGATGCGGTGACATGGCGTTGACACTGAAGAACTATCAGATCAAATCACTTGAGGCGTTGGATGCGTTGCTCGTCGCTGCGCGCGGCGCAAGTACGCAGGAACAAATGCAGCGCGCGTTTGCGAGTGCGCGTCGCCTAGCACTTGGGGATTCGGCACCAGTCGTACCTTATCGCGTTCTCTCAAATGAAATGCCGGAAGTGCCGCAGGTTTGTATCCGGATTCCAACTGGTGGCGGCAAGACCTTGCTTGCTGCGCATGCCATCGAGCATGCGGCGCGCTTATGTGTGGGTACACCTGCGCCTATCGCGCTATGGCTGGTGCCGACGGACATCATTCGCAAGCAAACACTGAATGCCCTGAAAACGCCGGGCCACGATTACCGTGAAGCGCTGCTCTCGCATTACGCGGCAGACCGCCTGATGGTGCTGGACGCGACGGAATGCGATCTGATCCGTGCGCAGGATATTGGCAGTCGCGCCATCGTTATCGTCACGACGATGCAAACCTTCCGTGTTGAAAAGACAGCGAAGCGAGACGTGTACGACTATAAGGAAAGCTTTGAGCCGCATTTTGCAGCAGCTCCAGAGGCGCAATTTTTTGAACGCATCACCGAGGACGATCTGGCCGAGCAGCCTTACTTGAAGAACAGTGACATCGGCAAGATCAAGAAGAGCTTTGCAAATTTACTGGCGTGGCATCGTCCGATTGTCATCGTCGATGAAGCGCATAACGCGACATCCAATTTGTCCGGTGAAGTATTGAAGCGAATTCGTCCTGCGTGTGTGATCGAGTGGACGGCAACACCGGCGCGTGATCAGAACGTGCTGTATCACGTCTCTGCGCAAGAGTTGAAATCGGAAGACATGATCAAGCTGCCGATTGTGCTTTCGCCGCATCCGAACTGGCAGGAGGCGGTACGCGATGCTGTGTTGACGCGCCAGAAACTGGCTGAACTGGCGACCGGAGAAGTTGATTACATTCGCCCGATCGTGTTGTTTCAGGCGGATGCGATAAACGGTGAAGTACCGTTTGAAAAATTGAAATCGCACTTGATCGAAACGCTGCACATCGACGCCACACGCATTGCGCTGGCGACGGGCTCGCAGCGCGAACTTGACGGCATCAACTTGTTTGATCCGACTTGTCTGATTGATTTCGTCATCACCGTTGAAGCGCTAAAGGAAGGTTGGGATTGTTCGTTCGCCTACGTGTTTTGCACGGTGCAGAAGATTCGCTCCGCAAAAGACATGGAGCAATTGCTCGGTCGCGTGCTGCGCCTGCCGTATGCGAAACCGCGACGTGACGAAAAACTCAATCGCGCCTACGCGCACGTATGCGCACCCTCGACCGTGCAGGTGGCAAACGAACTTGCTGACCGCTTGGTATCGATGGGGTTTCAGCAAGTTGAGGCGGCGATATTCATTCAGCCACAGCTGGAGGGCGATTTATTTGGGGACCAGGCGGGGCGCGACATCCCTGTCGTAAGATCGACCGTGGTTGTGCCTTCGAGCGTAGCCGACGCGATGCAGCGCGCCGCACCTGACGTGGAAGTGCGCAAAACGGATGCGGGTATGGAAGTGACCATGACCGGAATCCTGTCGCCAGCCGTGATGACCGCAGCCATGGACGCTGCCAAGCCAAAAGAGAAAGAGCAACTCGCGCAACAGCTTGAGCGCCATCAGGCGCAGGCACATGCGGCGGCAGCCCCCTCTCAACGCGGGCAGGCGTTTGCGCCGGTACCTCAACTCGTCGTGGCGTTGCAAGGCGAATTGGTTTTATACGAGCCTGAAGTACTGGGCGAACTGGCAGAGTTTTCGCTCTCCGGCGCACCTGCGGATGTGGCCGCCTTCGGCAAGCAGGATGAAGAACGCCCATACCTGATTGATGTCGAGCGGGGCAAGTTGAGAATTGCGCAGGACTCTCAGCCATACGTGTTTGATTTGAATACCGGCAGCGACGGCATTCGACGCGAAGATGTGATTCGTGAATTAGACCGGCGACTGCGCAATGAGAATGTTCTGCAAGCGGACATGATTGCGTGGCTCGGGAAAGTGCTGGATGGATTGTTAGCGCGCGGCATTGAGCTCACCTATTGTGCGCGCCACATGAATCGACTTTCCGATGCACTCGCAGCCCGCATCGCGGTGATTCTCAGCGATGGACGGCATCGTGCGTTTCAGCAGTCATTGCTAACGGGTGCCGATGGAAAAAGCGGTGCTCGCCTCGATGCGCACCACAATTTTGAATTCAAGCCCGGCACTTATCCGGCACGCTGGTATTTCAATGGCCGCTATAACTTCAGCAAGCACTACTACCCGCTACCTGGAGAACTGGGTGACGACCTTGCGGGGGAGGAAACGGCTTGCGCAATTGCACTCGATGAAATGGCCGAGGTGGCTTGCTGGGTGCGTAACCTTGAACGACAGGCGGTCGCGTCTTTCTGGTTGCCGACTTCGACTGATCGCTTCTATCCCGATTTCGTTGCGCAGTTAAAAGACGGACGCATATTTGTCGTTGAGTACAAAGGTGGGCATCTGTTCTCGAATGAAGATTCGAAAGAGAAGCGAACGATTGGCTCGGTCTGGGCAGCGGCGAGCGCGGGCAAGTGTGTGTTCGCGATGGTGACGGATATTGCGACGGCTGGGAAATCGGTGGCGGGGCAGTTGAAAGGAGCAGTAGGATGACCGACATTAACGCTGCAGCAAAGACAATTCAGATTTTCTTGCCTTCAGGTGATCCGCGCGGGATTCGAATTGCTGAAATCACTACGCGAATTGTTCGTGTAGTTGAAGTACCTAGAAGCCTCGTCAACGGGTTTCTCGCTATGCCAGAAGCAAAACAAGTAGGTATTTATTTCCTTGTCGGTGATACCGGCGATGAAGAGAATCCGCAGCTGTACATCGGACAGAGCGGTGGCGTTGGTGACCGTCTGATCAACCATAACAAGAACAAAGACTTTTGGAATCGTGCACTGGTTGCGGTATCGCTCACCAACAGTCTCACGCAAACACACGGCTTGTTCTTAGAGTGGGTCTCCATCCGCGATGCCCTCGCTGCGAGCCGGTACGCTTTGGAGAATGGCAATTCGGGCAGCCAACCATATACGCCCGCGCCACTGCAGGCCGACTGTCACGAAATCCACGAAACCATCGGTACGTTGTTAGCGACGCTTGGGCATCCGGTATTTACGCCGGTGGCGAAGAAAGCGCTCGGCGCAGAACTCACGACCGATGAAGAATTCTTCTTTTGCAAAGCATCCGGTTCAAATGGAGTCGGGCTTTACACGGAAGAAGGGTTTGTTGTCTTGAAGGGTTCGTCCGGCAGACTAGCGGCGGTGCCTTCACTGAAAGAAAGCAGCCTGCAGTTTCGCCAGCGGATAATCGACGCTGGTGCTGCCCAAGCAGAAGGCGAGTTGCTCGTATTTGTCAAAGATCACCTGTTCCGATCACCCAGCATGGCTGCGGTCGCCCTTCTTGGGCGCTCAGCGAATGGGTGGATTGAATGGAAAGACAAGAATGGAAAAACCTTAGATGAGCTCAAGCGGCAAGCAGGTTGAATTGAAGACGACAAAATCCCCGCTCAAAGCATCACCCCTAAGATTGCCCGGGCAATCGTTGGAAGCGCAGCTCGACGACTACGTGACCGATCATGCGCTCTTGCCAGCTGTCGCTGCGGCGCTGATGATCGGCCTGGCATTTATGGAATGGACTCGCTACTGGAACCAAAGTCCACCCATGCCTTGGACGGCGACGACAATGGCCGCTGCGGTATGCATCTTTGCAGCTTGGAAATTTTGGCGCGTCAAAAAGCAAGTGGCGCAACTTAAGCAGGGTCGGGATGGTGAGCGCGCGGTCGGCCAATTTCTTGAGCGGTTTCGCATAGAGGGCTTTCAAATATTTCATGATGTTGTCACGGGCGACGCAAACATCGATCACGTTTTGATTGGGCCGCGCGGAATTTTCACGATTGAAACCAAGACGCTTTCGAAGCCAGTGCGCGGTGAATGCAAAATTGTTGCGAACCACGAAGGCATTACCGCCAATGGAATGAAACTAGATCGAAACCCGGTGATTCAGGCAAAGGCGCAAGCCGCGTGGCTGACGCATTATTTTGGCGATGCAGATTTCAAGGTTTCCGTGCAGCCAGTCGTCGTATTTCCCGGATGGTTTGTGGAGCCGGTGGATTTCAACGTGATTGGCGCTTGGGTGTTGGAGCCTAAGGCGCTTCCTGCTTTTATCGAGCGAAGGGCTGAGGTGATCTCAGAAAGCGATGTGCGCTCGCTTTCGTTGGCACTTGCAAACTATATTCGTAATCAGGCAAAACTCTAGCACTGGCGCGGCGTTTCGGCATAAATGCTGCCAGAAGGCGCTCCAGTACTAGAGTATCCGCTACAGTCGCTATTTTTTCGGGCAGGGCTTCCCTTCCGACCAATCCGCAACGCTGCCCGTTTTGGTGCCGAGTGCATAGCAAGAATCGCGATGCATGCCCGGCGTACAAGTCGGCGTGATTCCGTAAGTGGTTATCGTGCAAGCACCTGTGGGTTTCGGTGGGGCTTTCTCGGTTTTGGTCTCTGCGGCTACGACGGATGTTGTTGAAACAAGCAACGTAGCCGAGACGACGGCCAGCAAAATTTTTGTTTTCATGAAAAATATCCTTTGAAGTGGGTTGTTGTGAACGCAGTAGTGCGCTGCGCAGAATCATCCTGAGCCCAAAGGAAAAAACATGACCCACTCGCACAGGTAGGAATGAAACAACTTGGAGCGCGGTGGCGAAACAATCCGGGACAGCAACTGTCTTCATTTCATGCCGATACTGCAGCAGTTTTCGGGTTCCAAGTCGTGTCGGTTTTGAGCATCGTGTTGATGGTGACGAGCAGTTTTCGCATGCACGCGACAATAGCGACTTTCTTGTTTTTTCCTGCGCACACAAGTTTCTGATAGAAGGCACGGATCACCGGATTGTGCCGGGTCGCGACTAACGCCGCCATATACAGCACCGCCCGTACGCGTGCACGGCCACCCCAGATACTCCGCCGTCCACGAGATTTCCCGCTGTCCCTGCTGTAGGGGCAAACACCGATCAAGGCACTGATCTCGCGTCGATCAAGCGTTCCGATCTCCGGAACGTCGGCGAGTAGCGATGTCGCGGTCACGCGACCAACACCGGGAATCGATTGCATGATCTCCGCCTTATGCTGCCACAGGGGACTGGATCGGATCGACTGGTCCAAGTCGTCATCCGCTTCTTTCAAGCGCTTTTCCAGCCAGCTAATGTGTTGACGAATCTGCTTGGCAATCCCTGTCGCTGCACTGGCCTGTCGATTACCTTCTGCGGTGATCATTTCAATGAGCTGACGTCGACGCGTCAGAATGGCAGCTAGTTGCAATACTTCGTCGGGTTTCAATGCGCGTACCGGCGGTTTGACGGCCTCGGCGAAGCGCGCCAGCACCAGTGCATCCACCTTGTCTGTCTTGGCCAGGACGCCTATGGCCTTGGCAAAGTCGCGCGCTTGTCGCGGGTTAATGACTGCAATGGCTAAACCGGATGATGCGGCGAGTGCGACGAGCTGCGACTCTAACCCGCCGGTCGCCTCAACCACAATCAACTGTACTTGCGCTGATTGTAAATACGCGCAAGCGGCAAGACGTCCAGTCTCGTCATTGGCAAACTGCTTCAGTGCAGCATCGGGATACGTATCAATATCGAGCTGTGCTTTGCTGACATCGATGCCTGCGTAAACGACTCGTGCGGGTGTCTCCATGATTCTTTCTCCCAGTCTTACGGATGCGGGGTTTGCCCCCAGACAACTGTTCGGGTTAGTCAGAATCAGGCGCAACGCCGTCGGCTGTCCCACAGGCTTAAACTACACCTCAAGACCAATCAGGCTGCCGCGCCTGTATGTGAAACAATACGCGCGTTTAAAGATATAAGACCACGATTATTCTTTGGGTTGCTTCTCAAACAAAAGCGAAGACGAATATCTGGCTGCGTGCAAAGAAAATCTGTGCCACAGTCGGCAATGAGGCAAAAGGCGTACTAACCGCGGTGCGCGGTACGTCAATTTGGGATTAACACTATGAGCTTATCGCGGCGAGACCAGTTGTTGCAGCGGACATTGAAGCCGTCAGACTTCAAACCCAACGGCGTTTATACCGACCCGAAAACCTACGGCGTATATCGACTGACGGGCAAGGCGAAAGCTGGCAGAGTCTTTCGTTACGGGAACCACCCGATTCGCTACGACGAACTGGTTAACGAGTATGGTGCCGCCGAAGTGGTAGCGGTCTTCTCTGCGCGAAGCGATGCTGAAGAACTTGCGGCCATCGAAAATGCGCTCCGCAAGTCTTGAGTGGAAGGGCGGGCATGCTGATCGTCGGTCTTGACGCGGCCTCCCAACTAGAGAACTTTGGTTTCGCGTTGGGGCGGTGCGAAGAGGGAAAAGTGAATGTTCTTGCGGCCGGCTTGCTGACCGGTGGTGTTTCCGTGTTGCACGGTTTCATCAAGGCCCATGTCGTAAAGTCCGAGCCCATCCTCGTTGCAATTGATGCACCGCTGGGATGGCCGGTGGCGTTGGGCGACATGTTAAAGACACATGCGGCGGGAAAGTACATTGCGCGTAAGAAGGACGAACTCTTTCGCCGCTGCACCGATGAAGTCATAAGGGGTATCACCAGAAAAGCGCCAATGGAAGTTGGTGCGGACAGGATTGCCCGCGCGGCGCACTCGGCACTGGAGGTGCTGCATCAACTTCGCGCGGGCCTTGAGCGCGAATTACCGGTGCTGTGGACGGTGCGTGGAGACTTGGATGGTGTCATCGAGGTATATCCTGGGGCGATGTTGAAGGCGATGGGAATCAGCCCAAACAAGTACAAGGAGCCGCACCAGGTTGAGGCGCGCGAACAAATAGCAAAAGCACTTCACGCGATTGCCCCTCGCCTCGGCAAATACGTTTCGCAGAAGGCGGATATCTTCGATGCTTGTCTTTGTCTCGTTGCGGCGGCTGATTTTCTGGCGGGACGCTGTCGGGCGCCAACGGCTGTAGAACTTCCATTTGCCGAAAGGGAAGGTTGGATTTGGGTTAGGTCACCAGTTGCAAAGTAGCGGAGATATTTGATGAATGACGGAATACGGCTCTCCTTCGTTCTGACTGCGGACTGCTGGATCAAGAGCATCGCCAGACGAGCCAACTTGGCCCAGAAGAAATGTCTCTAAAGTCCTTCCTCCAAGGCCTCTCCGGCGAACTCCAATCCACCCTCGCCAAAAAAGTCTTCCTCGACGCTAACGTCTACGAAGACATCAACAACGTCACGCTGCCCACCAGCAACGGCACGACGCAGATCGATCACATCATCGTTTCGCGCTTCGGCATTTTCGTGGTCGAAACCAAGAACATGTCCGGCTGGATTTTCGGCGATGAGAAGAGTCCGCAGTGGATGCAGTCTTTGCCGGGCGGCAAGAAGTTTCCGTTCCAGAATCCCCTGCACCAGAATTACCGGCATGTGAAGGCGCTGCTGGAATTCCTGGGTGTTGAGGAGGAGAAGATTTTCTCCGTCGTGATGTTCTGGGGCGAAGCCGAATTCACGACATCAGCGTTTTCGTCGCCGCGGCAAACGCGATCACGCACGGCTATGTGCCCTACATCAAGAGTAAGTGCGATGTGCTCTTCACCGGCGAGGAGATGGACGACATTATTCTGGCCATCAAGACCGGCATGCTGCCCAAGACGTGGTCCACCGGGCGCCAGCACGTTGCCGATTTGAATGCGCGATTTGCCGGCACCACCACGTGCCCGAAATGCGGGAGCGCACTGGCGCTGCGAACCACGAAATCCGGCGCGGGCGCGGGGTCGCCGTTTTATGGCTGTAGCGGGTTTCCGACGTGTCGGTATGTGAAGAAGCTGGAGACTTGAGTATTTTGGTGAAACTCTAGGATTGGCGGGCATCGCAGGGGGAAATGCTGCCAGGGGTCGCGCCAGTGCTAGAGTTTCTATATTTTCAATTACACTGAGGCAATGTCATTTGCTATATGCAAATAGCATATGGTTGCTTCGCGCCATGATTTTCTGTCGAATTCCCCATTCTTGAATTAAGAATATTGACTATTTGACGCAATAGGTATTACTATCCCCTCTTATATTCTTAATTCAAGAATAAAGAACAATGGCCAAGGTCATCAACCAGCAGTCCGCCCTCAAGCCCCAGGACCTCTTCGTGCTCTTCGCATTGTTGAGTCGCGGCGACGCGCCCGGCAACTACGCCGAACTCGCCGCCGCAACCGGGTTGGCACCCTCTGCTGTCCATGCATCGCTGAAGCGCGCGGCCGAGGCGCGGCTGGTCAGTGCGCATGAAGGCTGGCCGGTAGTGCTCAGGTCGCAATTGAAGGAATTCGTGTTGTACGGCGCGAAGTACGCGTTCCCGGCGGTGTGGGGTGCGCTCACGCGCGGCCTGCCGACGGGCTATGCGGCCGCGCCGTTGAATACGATCATCGTCAGCTCATCCGATCCAGTGCCCGTATGGCCGCACCCGAATGGAACCACGCGCGGGATGAGTTTGGCACCGCTTTATCCTTCTGTGCCGGAGGCCGCGATGCGTGATGAAAAGCTCTACGCAATGCTTTCCCTCTTCGACGCAATCCGCGCCGGGCAGGCACGCGAACGCGAGGCAGCGAAGGGCTTGCTTGAGCCGTATTTCACGTGAATACGAATGACCCAATATGCCGAAGCGCATCGATTATTAAAAATGTAAGTTTGCTTAAATGTAGATAATCAAGCAAACTACACTTTGTTTGATTGAGGTGTCATTATGCTTCAAGTATCCGATCAGGAAATCAACACGCGATTGCGCGAAGAGAACCCGTGGTGGGTCGACGGGGCGGGAATCGATCGTGATTTTGCGGCGTTTCCACGGCGCGCATATTTGCAACCTTTTACCCGCTTGCTTCGACAGGATGGGCCGCAACGCGCGCTGCTTTTGCTCGGGCCGCGTCGCGTCGGAAAAACGATTCTGGTATTTCACGCGGTCGATGGCCTCCTGAAGCGCAAGGTGGCCGGGCGCGACATTCTTTATATTTCATTGGAAACGCCGACATTCTTTGGCCAAAGCCTGGAATCGCTGGTGCGGCGTTTTCAAAAGATGTTCGAGCGCCCGGCGGGCACCGCGCTGTACGTTTTCTTTGATGAAATTCAGTATCTGAAGGGTTGGGAGGTTCACCTCAAGTCGCTAGTGGATAGCTTCCGTGGTATCCAGTTTGTCGCGACCGGATCAGCCGCGGCCGCACTAAAGCACAAAAGCGCCGAATCCGGTGCGGGACGATTTACCGAGTATGTGTTGCCGCCACTGACGTTCTTCGAGTACCTGCGATTC
>JANOQY010000127.1:0-1612 GCA_031414995.1 Betaproteobacteria bacterium | reverse complement strand
CGCTGGTGGCATTGGTTGAAAAGCTCAACCGCGACGGCTTCGAGCTGATCGACTGCCAGCAAGAGACCCGTCATCTGGCCAGTTTTGGTGCGCGTCCGATCCCGCGTCAGGACTTTGTGCAGAGACTGAAAGAGTTGATAGACTTGAAACCAAGCGCTTGGCGGTAGCTCGAAGTGTGGTCGATAGCGAGCATATGGCCGTCAGGCAAGGCGCGAACGATCTTGTGATGCGCTGCATATATCCTGATATGTAAGCGAGCAAGATCGTGAGCAACGCAGCATCACGGCCATAAGCGACGCTAGCGATGTCAAAATTAAACGACCTGCCATTTGCGAATTTGCAGTTCTACGCAACCGCGCCCTACCCGTGCAGCTACCTGCCCGGTCGGCTTGCGCGTTCCCAAGTTGCAACCCCAAGCTATCTGATCGACTCGCCGACCTACAGCCACTTGGTGGCTGCAGGCTTCAGGCGCAGCGGTGCGTTTACCTACCGGCCTTATTGTGATCATTGCCATGCATGTACACCAGTGCGTGTTGTCGTCGAAAAATTCGCGCCAAATCGCGCGCAACGCCGTTGCATCAAAGCCAACACGGAACTCGTGACCCGCGTGATGGAGCTTAAATTTTCACACGAACATTACGCACTCTATCGACGCTACCAGTCGCAACGCCACCCCGGCGGCGGCATGGACCACGATAGCCGCGAGCAATATTCGCATTTTCTGTTGCAGAGCAATGTCAACACGCGGCTGGTGGAATTTCGGGATCGCGGCCAGTTATTGATGATCGCAATCATGGATGAATTGGTCGACGGACTATCATCGGTATACACTTTTTTCGATCCCGATCTGGCGCGCCGCAGTTTGGGCACCTACAGCGTTCTCTGGCAGATCGCAGAGGCCCACCGACGGAAACTGCCATACATCTATTTAGGCTACTGGATAGCGGAATCCCGAAAGATGAGCTACAAAACCGATTTCCAACCAATCGAGGGATTGGTCCGGGGAAGCTGGGAACAGCTGGCAGCGCGCGACTTGCCCTGATGGCGCAGCATTGGCGGTGTTGAGGCAATCAGGGAACGTATGCGTCCAGCCATGCCAATGCATTTGCGGCGGGCATTGGTCTCCCAAATAGAAAACCCTGTCCCTCATCGCAACCCAGCGCGCACAGCCGCGCCTCTGTGCGGGCATCTTCAATGCCTTCGGCGACCACAGACAAACCAAGATTGTGCGCAAGTGCGATCGTCGATTCGACAATCACCGCATCCTGCTCGTTAGTGAGCATGTGCGTCACAAACGACACATCAATCTTGAGCGCATTGAGCGGCAAGCGCTTCAGATGAGAGAGCGAGGAATAGCCGGTGCCAAAATCATCAATTGATATGCTCACGCCCATTTCGTGAATGCGTTGCAATGTATGAGAGGCTCGCTCCGGATCGATGATGATGGCGCTTTCGGTAATTTCAAGTTCCAGCAGGCGCGGATCCACACCATGCTTTTCCAACAGCGTCTGCACTTGCTCTGGACAAGCATCGTCCATCAACAATCGTGCTGACAAATTAACCGCCATACGCAAACTGCGACTACGACCACGGCCAGATTGCAACCAGATCT
>JANOQY010000126.1:0-2956 GCA_031414995.1 Betaproteobacteria bacterium | reverse complement strand
ATGGAATTAGGGAGATGTTGATGCTAGAGAACCTCTGATCAAGTCCTTCGACAGGCTCAGGACAAACGGTAACTTATTGATGCCGTTCGTGGAACGCGAGGCAGGGTTTCGTCGCGCATGCGCGACGCTGCCAAACGCCTGAGCCCAATGCAGCGGGCGATGGCTTGTCGAACCACATTCAAAATAGACTTAATCTGCGCTTCCCCAATGAATTCTAGCGATCGACTGCCGCCCCCCCCGCTTCGCTCTCTCCCTAATCCCCTTTTTCAAAGGGGGAAGTAGATGCGGCATGAGAAGTGTGCAGTTAGTCAGCCGCATTGGGCTGGCTAGTTTTAGAACCATCGTGCGATTCCCCTAGGAGCCAGTCTGTTGCCATCGCAACGTTATCCGGTGGCGGATCCAAACGAATCTGATGAACAATCGCGTCGCGATTTTGCATGAGGTATTCCAGTTTGCGGCACATGTCCGCCGCATCCATTTCGTCGTACGTCACCACGCCAGGCGGTCTGCGGCCATTCTCACTTGCCACGACGGGCATGCCCAGTGCCAGCGACTCCAGTACCGATGCGCTCACGCCATCACAGCCGGGCGTCCGCAATTTTGCGGTGCATCGCAGCAAGAGCGTCAAGAATTCGTCGTGGCTCAAGGTTCCCAGAAGTAGCATCGATGCCTTTTCATCCTCGGCAAAGGTGGAAACATGGTCTTGTGCCGCTGGCATTTCTTTTTTAGGGAAGCCGAGCCAAATGAAGCCTGCGCGCGGGTGGCTTTTCCGAAACAGGCGCATCCCCTCGCGTAGTACGTCGAGTTGATATTCGGGCCGATACGAGACATAGCAAAAGAAGACCGGGCCATGCGAATGCAAAAAAGCCTCCGTTTCAGCAGTTGGGCCCGCCTGCTGATATTCAAGATTTTGTGCCGAGTAGCCTGCGGCAGTCCCGATACGTTCGGGTGCCACCCCATATTTCACAATTTCGCGCTTGATATCATCGCTATCGCAAAGTACGCCGGAGGCAATGCCGAACAGGAATTTGAATTTCCAGTACCACCATGATCCCTTCGGAGCGGGAAAATACGACTGTGGAAGGCCGCCATGGAAGGTCATGTTTGCCTTACGCAAGAACACGCGACCAACGACGATTGCGATCAGGGCGAGGGTGTAACCCTTCGCGGCTTCTGCGTTAACGTGTACGTTGATTGCGTAGCCGCGGGCGGCAAAACGGATGACTTTAAGCAGGTAATCGAGCCCGTTTTGTACATCCACGTACTCGGCACTCTTGATCTCCCGGTTCTCATTGATTTTAAGAACCTGACAGATATGGCCACGGCGCCGGATCTCATCGACAATAAATTTGGTATGGGTACCCCAGCCGTCGTAGGGCGGCGGGTAATTTGCGATTTCTAAATGTTTGCGCGGCCTTGTTTTTTTGTGCATCGGAGGCTTCTGGGAAGACGGATAGATGGGAGCGCGCTGGCTTACGTTGGCTCAATATATTACCCCATGTTCGTATAGAATCGGGGCGTGGTCAGCTCGTGTTTTTTGGTTCGATTTGGTGTCGTGCTCTATTCTGGCTGCGAATTCAAACTGGGATGCGATGTATTTGCAAACATCGCCCCCATCCCAGCCTTCCCCCGTTGCCGGGTGAAGGGATCGGTCGGTGAGTACGAACAGATTGCACTAACAGGCAGTTCTGGCTAAATCGGTGTCGTGACGGAAAATAATACGCGCCAAAAAATTCATGTTGGTTTCCCAGGGAGGGAAGTTTTAATGCATGCGATAAGTGTTTTTGGGTTGGGTTATGTGGGGTCAGTTACGGCGGCTTGTTTTGCCAGTAAGGGCCATAAAGTGGTGGGCATTGACGTGTCCAAGGATAAGGTCGAGTCGATGGCGGCAGGCAGGACGCCGATTCTTGAACCCGGCATCCAGGAAATCATCAGTGAATTCCATGCCAAAGGCCAGCTCAGCGCGACAACGGATATGGAGAAAGCCGTGCGCGAAACCGATGTTTCGTTTATCTGCGTCGGTACGCCAAGCCAGCCAAATGGAAAGCTCGATCTATCAGGCATCAAACACGTGTGCGAGCAGATTGGTGCCGTGCTGAAAACAAAGAATACCTTTCACATCGTGGCTACACGCAGCACCATACTGCCGGGCACCACGGCGGATGTGATTACCCCTGCGTTGGAAGCGGCGAGCGGTAAAAAAGCCGGTATTGATTTTGGTGTTGCGACGAACCCTGAATTCTTGCGGGAAGGCTCCGCGATTAAAGACTTTCTTAATCCACCAATGACGGTAATCGGCATAAACGAAGCGAAATCGGAAGCCGTGATGCGTGAACTCTATGCCTGGGTGCCAGCCGAGCTTTTCGCGGTGCCGGTATATGCGGCGGAAATGGTGAAGTACGCGTGTAATAGTTTCCACGCACTCAAAGTCGCATTCGCCAATGAGATCGGTACGCTCTGCAAACACGCAGGGGTGGATACCGAAAGCGTGACCAAAATCTTTCTATCCGACAAACAGTTAAATATATCGGCTTACTATTTGAATCCCGGGTTCGCCTTTGGCGGATCGTGCCTGCCAAAGGACGTGCGAGCGCTAGCCTATCTGGGCAAGGAAATGGATTGCAAATTGCCCTTGATAGAGTCCATTCTCCCCAGCAACAATGAGCATATCGAGCGCGCAATTCAAGCCATCCTGGCCCGTGGCAAGAAAAAGGTCGGCATGCTCGGGTTAAGCTTTAAATCCGGGACGGATGACTTGCGTGAAAGCCCGCAGGTGCTACTGATCAAGAGATTAATTGGCGAAGGGTATCAGGCGCGGATTTGGGATGAGAATGTTTTCATGGGCCGCTTGATTGGCTCCAATCGCCAGTTTATTGAAGACAATATTCCCCACATTGGCACCTTGCTGAACAACGATTTTGCACAGGTTGTGAATGAGAGCGAAGTTATCGTCGTT
>JANOQY010000125.1:0-1867 GCA_031414995.1 Betaproteobacteria bacterium | reverse complement strand
GGCGCATGCAACCCGTCGCTCGCACACCGCGCCATCGAAGCCGAGCCGGACATCGGTTTGTTACTCCCGTGCAATGTAGTTGTGCGCGAAGAAGCGGATGGAGTCATCACTGTTGTGTTCATGGATACCGATGTTGTGCTGAAGTTGGTGGACAAACCGGAAGTACATGCTCTTGGCAAAGAAGTACGGACATTGCTGCAGCGGGTCTGCGCAAGTCTCGACGCGTGATATGAACTTTTCCAGGAGATTAAAATGAAGCGGATTAACAGATTGTTCTTTGGCTTGGCCATCTTTGTTGGATTGACTGCGGGCGCGTTCGCCCAAGCGCCCAAAGACTGGCAAGCGCCCGACATCACAAAATTACCAGACGACAAGTACGGCCAGATTGTCCGCAAGGGAAAAGCCTTGATGGAGGCAACGTACAAACACATCGGACCAGAGGTCAAGGATGTCAGCAAACGTTATGCCGGCAATAACCTGGCATGCACGTCCTGTCACGTGGACGCCGGCGGGCGCAAGTTCGGTAACCCGTGGGTTGGCACCTTTGCGAGCTTCCCGCAATACCGTGGACGCGAAGATGCCGTCTCCACCACCGAGGAGCGCATTAACGGCTGTATGGAACGCAGCATGAATGGTCGCAAGCTGCCGTTAGACAGCTTGGAAATGAAGGCAATGACTTCGTACCTGCACTTTCTTTCGACCGGCATTCCGGTAGGTGCGAAGCTTGATGGCGGCGGTACATTGAAGCTCAAAGCCCTTGCGCGCGCTGCTGATCCTGCTGCGGGGAAACTCGTCTATGCAACGACTTGCGTGGCTTGTCATGGCGCAAACGGCGAAGGGCTGCGCCGCGGCAAAGCGGGCGATGCCGACGGTTACCAATTTCCACCACTCTGGGGTGCCGACAGCTATAACAACGGTGCCGGTATGGCACGCGTTACCTTGGCTGCGGGCTTTATCAAGGGCAATATGCCCAGTGGTATCACCCACACCACCGCAGTATTGACCGACGAGCAAGCATTTGACGTGGCCGCGTACGTCAACAGTCAACCACGGCCTGTAAAAGCAAATCTCGACGCGGACTTCCCGGCGCGCAAGAACAAACCAGTCGATGCTGCGTTTGGGCCATACACGCCGGGCTTCTCGGCAGAGCAGCACAAGTTCGGCCCGTGGCAGCCGATACAGGCGGCGCGAGAAAAAGAAATCTTTCCACCCAAATAACGGCATAGCGCGCGAGTACCAATCAGTTTTTCCGCAAAAAAATCCGGAAAGAATCGAATCGAATGTCTGACTTCACTCTGCGGTGCCTCACGCGTCGACTGAAGACTTGAATGTTGAACAGGAGATTTGCATGCTGAATAGAAGACAGTGGCTTCAGTTCACTGGCGCGGCGGCCGTCGCAAGCGCCGGAGGCATTGCCTGGATGTATTACGGATCGCGCCGCAATCAGGCGCTGGCCGCTGGGCAGTTTCGCCCCTATCCTTTCGACCCGGTCACCGCTGAGAATTTCCAGCAAAAGCTGTTTGTCCCTGTCACCAGCGGGCCGTTTGGCGTACTGGATGTCGCTGGACCGCTAAAAATCCGCGCCACGACTGCGAGCTTCCCGATACTGTCCGGACGCGAATCGCCATTCCTGCTCTACCAGACCGAACACGCGGGCGAGTCATATCAAAACCCAATCCTGCGCATCGAGAGCGGCGCGCGCTTTACCGTCAGCCTCGACAACGCATTGCCGGAGCCGACCATCATCCACTGGCACGGCCTGCACACACCCGCAAACATGGATGGTCATCCGGTGAACACCATCGCGCCGGGCGGTCGCTACGATTACGACTTCACGATTCGCAACCGCGGCGGCACCTACTGGTAT
>JANOQY010000124.1:0-6996 GCA_031414995.1 Betaproteobacteria bacterium | reverse complement strand
TTCTTGAATGCGATGCGATTTTCGTCACTGAGGATGGCGTCGATATTGCTCGATGTGCGGTCCAGCTTCGCGAGCACGCTCGTGAGTACATTTTCCAGTCGTGCGCTTATCGAAGGCTTGGTGCGGATCAGCGGATACTGTTCGCCCGCTTTGGCGACCAGTGGTGGTGAATCCGGCTTGCCCCCACCGAGCTCGACATACGCGATACCCGTGAGACCCTGCGTTTTCAACACCGCCACCGTGTCTTCCTTGATGGGCGTGCCGCGCTCGATGGCAAAAACCAACTGTACCCGCTCCGGGTTCGCGGTGTCGAGCTGAATGGTTCGCACCTTTCCCACCTCAACCCCGTTGTATTTCACCGGTGCGTTTATATTCAGGCCCGACACCGATTCATCCATGATGGCCAGATACGGGTCGTACTTCGTTTGGAACGCGCCACCGGAAGCGAGCCAAAGCACGCCCGCGATCAGCGCCGCGCCAAGTACCAGCACGAAGCCACCGACGATGGCGTAATTCACTTTGGTTTCGATGATGGCCTCGCGATGATTGCATTGGTGTTGGGGGATAGCGGCATGGCGTGTGGTTCCGCATGCGCCTCTGTTTGTTCCGTCGCCTGCTCCGCTGCGGTGCGCCCGCGCGGGCCGTCAAAGAATTGGCGGACATCGGGGTTATCCATTTTTGACAGCTCCGCCATCGAGCCGACACCCTGTACTTTGCCTTTGGCCAATACCGCGACGCGATCCGCGACTTGCCAAAGTAAATCAAGGTCGTGCGTGATCATGACGATGGTCAGACCGAACAGTTCGCGCAGCTTTAGCACCAGCGCGTCGACACCACTCGCGCTGACTGGATCCAGTCCGGCAGTCGGTTCATCGAGAAACAGTAGCTCAGGGTCGAGCGCTAACGCCCGCGCGAGCGATGCGCGCTTCATCATGCCGCCGCTTAGCTCGGACGGGTATTGCGCGCCGACCTCCGATGTAAGACCGGCCATATCGAGCTTCCACGCTGCGATCTCGTCGATCAACGCGTCTGAGAGATCGGTGTGCTCGCGCAGCGGCAGGCCGATATTTTCCTTTACTGTCAGCGAGCCGAACAGGCCACCGTGCTGGAACATCACGCCCCAGCGCTGGCGCAACGCCAATGCATCTTCGTCGCTGAGATTGCCCAAATCATTGCCGAGCACCGTGATCGAACCTGCATCCGGGCGATGTAGCAAGATCATTTCGCGCAGCAAAGTTGACTTGCCCGAACCACTGGCGCCGATGAGCGCGAAGATTTCGGCACGGCGAACTTCAAGATCGATTTCGGTGTGAACGACATGGCTACCAAAGCGCGTTGATACCTTGCGCATCTCGATGACGTTCGTTTGCGCCGCGCTGGTGTCATCAGGTAGTTCGACGGGCTCACCACCAACGGCTCCCGGTAGGAGCCGTTGGTGGTGAACCTGTTTGGCCTCATTCGCGCTGGACATCATCACAGATCCAGCGCGCTAAACGCCACCGAAAATAACGCGTCGGCCACGATCACCAGAAAGATCGACTGCACCACCGCGCGCGTGGTCTGGCGGCCAACGCTGTCGGCGCCACCTTTGGTGCGAAAGCCCTGAAAACATCCGACGATCGCGATGATAAAACCGAATACGGGCGCTTTGCCGATGCCGACCAGATATGCCGTCACGCTGACTGCCTTGACGAACCGGTCGATAAAATCGGCGTAAGTGACCGCCAGTTGCGCCTGCGCCATGAGCATGCCGCCCAACACACCGAGCACATCCGCGAATAGCGTCAGCAGCGGCATGGCGACCAGTAGCGCGATGATTTTCGGCAGCACCAACAAGTCCAACGGCGCGATGCCGATGGTGCGCATAGCATCGATTTCCTCGGTCACCGTCATGGTGCCAATCTGGGCTGCATAAGCTGAGCCTGAGCGACCGGCGATGATGATGGCGGTAATCAAAGGTGCAAACTCGCGCAACATCGACAGACCGACCAAATCTGCGACAAAGATATTGGCACCGTACTTTGAGAGCTGGTCGGCACCCTGATACGCGACCACGATGCCCAGCAGGAATGACAGCAAACCGACGATGGGTAGTGCATCAAATCCTGCAGTACGGATATTGAACAGGATGGGCCGCCAGCGAATACGCGCCGGATGGGTAATGCAACCAGCGAGTGCGACCGCACTTTCGCCGACAAAGCTCAGCAGCGCGACCGTCTGCTTGAACGCAGATTCAACGCTTTGGCCAATACCTTCGAGTGTGCCCGGCGGTTTGATGATTGGCGGTGCCGCTTGGCTCGCCTGATCGGCAACCTGTTTTGCCACCACTTCCAGCAGCTTTGCGAATTGTGGCTGTAAGCCGCGCACGGTGACTTTAATGCCTTCGCCCTGTAGCCGCAGAAGTAGTTTTTGGAGCGCCCACGCACCCCCCGTGTCGAGCGCATTGATTAATGAGCCGTCAGCGATCAACGCTGTTTTGGCTGGAACACTGACCGCCCCGAGCTGATGTTCGATCCCGCCGATCCCGCGCGCAGTCCAACTGCCCGACAACGCAAGTTCCTGCGGTGTAGGCTGCGCGATTGCTGCGGGTTCCATCGGCACGGTGCTCATAGATAAACCGCAGATTAAACAAGTGGTCGCGCGTTGTATGTGCGAGAGCGCACAGAGCGAGAGCGTCACCGGCTGTATCTTGATGCCTTACGCCATTGCCGCTGCGAAACACGGCTTTAGTGCGTGTGCAGCCCTGCGTTTTCAAGAATGAGTGACCAATGAAATACAAGGACTATTACAGCATCCTCGGCATTGAGCGCACGGCGAGCGACGACGACATCAAGAAGGCGTACCGCAAGCTGGCGCGCAAATATCACCCGGATGTGTCGAAAGACCCGGAAGGCGAGGCAAAATTCAAGGATGTCTCCGAGGCCTATCAAACGCTGAAGGACACCGAGAAACGCGCGGCTTACGATAACCTCGGCAAGCACCAGACTGGTGAGGAGTTCGTGCCTTCGCGGGACTGGGGCAAGGAATTCAACACCCAGTTCAACGATGGGCAGTCATCGTTTGAGGGCGTTGACCTGTCGGATTTGTTCGCCAGCTTCGCGCGCCATGGCGGTGGCGGTCAGCGCAATGCAAACTATCCGATTCCCGGTGAGGACTTTGATGTCGCCGCCGAAATCAATCTGGAAGATGCCTATCGCGGCACGATGGTGTCGCTCAGCTTGAGTGTGCCGGTACATGATGAGCATGGGCGCATGCGTCGCGAGGCGCGCACGGTTGAAGTGCGCATTCCAAAAGGAGCAGCCGAAGGACAGCGGCTCCGGCTGCGCGGACAGGGCAGCAAGGGACACAACGGTGGGCGCGATGGTGATCTATATCTCAATATCAAACTGCGCCCGCATCGCCTCTATCGCGTGGACGGCTTTGATCTCTATATCGATCTGCCGCTGGCACCATGGGAGGCCGCATTGGGCGCGACAGTTGAAGTGCCGACGCTGGCGGGTGCGGTGAATCTCAAAGTGGCTGCGGCCACCAATACTGGACAGCCGTTGCGTCTGGCAAAACGCGGTCTGCCCAAGCCGGGCGCTGCGGAGGCCGGAGAAGCAGGTGATCTATTTGCGATGGTGAAAATCGTCATGCCACCAACAATCAGTGAACGAGAAAAAGTGCTGTTCAAGGAAATGGCCGAAGCTTCTACGTTTAATCCACGCAGTCACTTTGTTGAGGAGGCCGCAAATGCGAGCTGAAACCTATGATGTGTTGTGGCTGAATCGCGCGCAGCGCATATCGCTGGCAGACCTCACCGCGCTCTCCGGCATGAGCGAGATTGAAGTCCATGAGCTGGTCGAGCTGGGCGCACTCGCACCTGTCGATCATCAGGAAATTCCGTGGGCCTTCAGCGCCGATTGTGTCGTTACCCTGCGTAAGGCCAACCGGTTGCGTGAAGATCTGGAGCTTGACGCGCACGCGGTCGCACTGGCGCTCACGTTGCTGGAACAGATCCGCAGTCTGGAAGCCGAGCTGGCGCAGTTGCGTGCCAGACAATCAGTGGTTATGCGGTTTTGATTGGGGAAACGACCGTGTCGACAACGATTATTTAATGCACGTGCAGCGAATGCAACGTCGCTCCCAAGCTATCGTAATCCGCAGATTTGTCGAAAAAATAATTCGCGCCCAATTGCATTGCACGCTGCCTGATTTCCGGAAACGGATGATTGGTGAATACGATAATGTTGGGCTGGGGATCCCGAGCCGCGCTACGCAGCTGTTTGATCACACCCATCCCACTACCTTCGCGCAGGTTCAAGTCGACGATGACTGCATCAACCGGGTCGGCAAGAATGGCAGCAACGGATTCTTTTTCGTTATCCGCGAAACCGACGATTTCGATCTCACCCGGATCGTTTAGCAAATCAAGGAGCAGATCCCGCACATGGGGGGAGTCTTCCACCAGGTAAACCCGCAGCGCGCGGTGATCCGCTGTGCCATCCATTGCGCCAATGGGCTTCACATATGGCGGCAGCAACGAGTTGTTGTGTTTTGGTTCTTCACTTACATATAGGCGATTCAAGGCGAGCACTCCATTTGGGGACCAACTACAACTGCATTGGTCAATAACGGCCATGCTACGTGTGTTGTTGCTGCGCAAATATGGGCATTACGCGCAACTTTGTGCAAGCTAAAGACTGACAACGCTGTGGGCAAAACCAAAGGATTGATCGATGCTGACCAGACGTTGTCGTCACGAAATCTTCCTTTGGCTAGGCCAAACACTATATCTGGCGAGGCTTTTGGGAGCTATTGTGGCTGGAAGGCCCGCCAAATGGCGATCTGCGCGATGTTGAGTTGCGGACGGTGGTGTTGAGAGATGCTGTCACCAGCCGCACGCTAGTTACAGACGCTTTATGGCGTGCCGCTTGATTGACTTACGCGATGGGACGCGCGCGATGATGAGCGGCATCAGCGCAAATAGCACCAGCATCAACAGGAAAACGCTTCCGGAGACTGGATCACGGCTGGCGATGTAATCACCAAGCGACTGCTTCTGAATCGCGACAGCGAGCAAAATCTCTGCGACGAGCAGCAACCCCAGTGCCAGAAAGCCGACGCTCAATCGGGTGAATGTGGTCGCAGGCAATGCGAAGCGCCTGACGATGAATCTCGCGGACAACACGACAACCACGAACATGAAAGGCATTTCGATGAGCTCAGCGATGCGTTCACCCACGCGCGGCACCAGGAACGGAACACGGAGTGCGCCAAGCATAAAGCCCGCGCCAAACACGATTGCGAAGTAGGCGAGGCCCGCTTTGATGATTCGCGTTCTATTCGATCTCAAAGTACGCATCCAATTTGTGGTGAACGCCTAAAAACGCCATCGTCCCGGCGAACAACCACAAGGGTTGCGCCGGGCTGGGATTCAGTCCGTCCAAATACGTGGGAAACCTCGATGGTGTGCATGGTTGGGATCAGCCGCGCATCGCGGCAGCGGCCGATGGTTTGCTGACCAGTTTGGACAACTCGGCGAAACCGATCGGTGGCACCGTGAGCCAGGCCAGCGTGAAGATACGTTTGGCCAGGCCAGCGGCCATGCGTGCCATCTGCTTGCGTTCGCCCGACAGTCGTGCCGCCAGCAATGGGTCTCGCGTGCCTGCCGCCAGCACGCTCTTGTTGAGCACCCAGGCGTAGGGCTCGATGCCGGCGCGCCGAAGATCGTCCTGCAGCGCAGCTGCCTGCGACACGGGCGTGACCTCCGGCAGCGTCACCAGAATGATCTTGGTATATGCGGCGTCCTGCAGCCTCATCAGAGGCGTGACGAAGTGCGCGCTGGCCTGTCCCTCGAACTCGCGGGTCATCTGCCGGTGATAGGCACCGGTCGCGTCCATTAGCAACATGGAATGGCCCGTGGGGGCAGTGTCCAGCACGACGAAGGCGCTGCGGCCTTCGCTGACGATGCGCGAGAAGGCGTGGAAAACGGCCACCTCTTCGGTACAGGGCGATTGCAGGTCTTCCAGCAGCAGCGCCTGCTCTGCCGCGTCGAGCTTGGGCGACTTGGCCGCCATGATCTTATCGATGTAGCGCTGTGTCTCGACCTTCGGGTCGATGCGGCTCACGTTCAAACCCGGTACTTCGCCATTCAATGTTCCCGTCAGGTGGGCAGCCGGATCGGTGGTGCTGAGATGCACCGTTTTGCCGCGCTGGATCAGGCCCAACGCCAAGGCTGCGGCGACTGTCGTTTTGCCGACCCCCCCCTTGCCCATCACCATGATCAGCCCGTGCTCGGCGGCGACCAACTCGTCGGCGAGTGCGTCCAGTCCTTGAAGTCTTTCATTGGGTTCTGCAACTGAAGTCGCGTTCGTTGTGATCGGGGCGACATCTGTGGTCAACAATGCGCGCAAGGCGGGCAGGCCGACCGTGTCGAAGGTCCGTAGCGGCACGCGGTCCTGCGGTAATGCGCGCAGCGATCGTGGCATCGCGTCCAGCGCCTGCTGCCCCAGATCTTCGATGGCGCAGGCCACCGCGTCGGTGCGCTCGCTGGCGTGGAACACGCCGTTGATCGCCAGCCGCTGATTGTTCAAGCCAAGTTCATGCAACTCGTCCGACGTGTGCGCCGCTTCGGCGATGGCGCCCTTGTCGGGCCGCGTGACCAAGATCACCGTGGTCTTGGCCGGATCGCTCAGTGCGTCGAGCGCGGCCTTGAAACGTGCTTCCTGCATCTTCAGGCCCGAATGCGGCCCCAGGCAGGAAGCGCCACGATCATTGCCGTTCAGAAATCCGGTCCACGCCTTGGGCAGGCTGAGCAGCCGCAAGGTGTGCCCAGTCGGTGCCGTGTCGAAGACGATATGGTCGTAAGTTTTAGTACCGTCGGATAGCAGGGACGAGAACTCGTCAAAGGAGGCGATCTCCGTGGTGCAAGCACCGGAGAGTTGCTCGCGTACGGTCGAGAGTTCCTCTGCGCTGGCGTCCACACCCATTTGCGCCACAACGCGCTGTCGATAG
>JANOQY010000123.1:0-2048 GCA_031414995.1 Betaproteobacteria bacterium | reverse complement strand
TTGAAACCCGCGCCTGTCAAGGGTTTCAAGGCAGCTGGTTCCGGGAAGTTAGACACCAACCGGGATGGTAGACAGCGATTTGGTGTCGAAAACTAGTTATGCCCCTCCAAAATTATGAATCGCCTCTCCCTCATTCTATTTTTCTGTATCGCCACTTTTGCGCAAGCAGAAGTTTTAGTGGTTGGCGACGGTATCGCCCAAATTGATCTTCCAGTGGGCTATCGCCACTATTTTGAAGATGGAAAACAGACTCTCCTCGTGGTGGCACCTGGGCCACAGAAGATGGACTTCCGCTTCACATTCAACTCATTTCGACAGTACGTTAAGCAACGTCCGACAATTGGCAAAGACTTCGTGCAAGACACTGCAAAGAAGAAGGGGAAGCCCGTCTTTATTCTTGATGGCAACGGCGGCATTGCCTTTGTAGATTACTCAAAGAAAAGCAAAATCGGGGAGGATCGAGTACAAGAAACTTTTGGGATGATGGGGCTTGATGATGGTTACGTCACCTTCACCATTACCATTGAAGAGGACAAGTTGGCGTCTGATAGCGCCAAGGAATTTCTTGCCACAGGATTCAAAACCCTTCTTTCCCGAATTCGTAGCCGTGGGGCATAACACGGCGGTCAAAAACGCTCCCTTCGGTCGCTGGACGCCGCAAAAGCGCGGCGCCTTTTACCTCAGTCGTTAGGCGAGGTCAAAATGTCAGACATGCCACCCGGGGTGAAATCGAACGCGGTCGCAGCAGAAGCTGTTCCGAGTCGACGGCGTCAGTTCGTCGACACCCAACCCCTCGGTACAAACGCCTTGCTGCTTGCCGAGCTAACAATGCCGTTTCATCGAAAGCTCATTGATGAAGCCCAAAGCTCACTTAAGTCGAACTCATTTGAATTGGCTGTTGTTCTATCCCAAGCTGCCTCCGAGATGTGCACCGAATGGGCACTCACAGGCTTGTTTGCTATGCGTGATGACAGCGACTTGACTGACCCAATCCTCAGTTTGTTTCAAGTCAGAAATATCTGTACTGAACGGGTGAGACGCGTTTACGAGGCGCTATCGGGCGACTCGCCGACGCAACTGCCATTCTGGGCACAACTTATGGATCACCACAATAGACGCAATGCCCTTGTCCATCGCGGGAAGAGACCCTCGGCCAGCGAAGCAACTGAATCAGTTGATGTTGTAAATAGGTACCTCGCCCATATTGAGCAAGTGCTGACCGCTCGTCAGGCGGCACAGCCACAAAAGCGTTAGTTTTCCTGTTCGCCTTCAAATAGCATTACATGCCAGAAGTTATGCCTAACATCAGTCAAAATCGCTCCCTTTGGTCGCTGGACGCCGCAAAAGCGCGGCGCCTTTTACCTCGGACGCTATGCCTCATAAAGGAAATCCTAGTGCCGTTACCCACAAACGATGATGGAATGAGAGGGAGCGTCGGAGTTGTCGCTAGCCTTCTCGAAACTTCGGAAGGGCGCTTGTGCCTTGTGTTGGATGATGTGCGACACCAGCTTGGTGCGGATACGTCGCACTGGAATCACAACAGCTTCTTTACTGCGAGAGAATATTTGCGCAAGGACCTTGAAGATCTCAATTTGAGCAAAGAAGAATTTGCACAAATTGGAGAAAACATCATCGTGCGTATACTCGCGGCGGCAAATGGTAGAAGTGTCTATCGTGGTTCTGACGCGGCATAACTCGTCGCTCAAGTTCGCTCCCTTCGGTCGCGGGACGCGCCAACAGCGGCGCGCCCTTTAGCTCGGACGTTAAGGACCGCTTTCAGGAAATCTGAGCGGCTGGAGTGGGTCGATACCTGCCCTTCGATCCGGAAGTACTAAAGTCCTTTCAGCCTTTGCCAGTCCTTCATATCGGCGTGGTTCCTGGCTTCGAATACATGCCGGAGACGACGGCAAGTTTGGAACAACTCAATGCTGCGGATCATTCACGAGCGTCTAGAGTCGTTCCAAACTTTACTGGCACTGACCACGCACCGCTCACTAAAGTGCAGATCACAATAATTCTGCTATCTTCGCCAAATGCACCTCTCACAC
>JANOQY010000122.1:0-16960 GCA_031414995.1 Betaproteobacteria bacterium | reverse complement strand
TTTTCCGAATGGCTGTTCAGCGGCGAGGGAAAAAACGCCAAGCTCCATCTGTTCGGGCCACTCGGCAAAGCTACGTTTTATCCGGCGCTGGCTAAAAATATTCTGTGCATTACCGGCGGCAGTGGCATCGCCGGCATCATGTCGATTCTGTCGCGCGCGTCGCAAGAGCGCTACTTCGAACAATTTCGCGGACATGTTTATTTTGGTGTGCGCACGATGAAAGATGCGTTTTACCTTGATGAGCTTTCTGCATACCGCGAGGAGTTTTCGGCCAAGCTCGAGGTGACGATTGCCCTCTCCGACGAGGACGTTCCCGCTTCCGCAGCCGGGCACTACCCACATTTACGCTTTGAGCGTGGCATGGTACATGAAGTCGCCAAGCGTGAAATGGCCGGGAAGTATCAAAACTTGCGCGCCTACCTTGCTGGCCCGCCTCCGGCGGTCGATGCGTCGATCCGAGTGTTGCTGCTCGATGCCAAGCTGACGGCGGATAACATTCGGTATGACAAGTTCAGCTAAGACGGATCGACGATGAATAAGCAGAAAATTTGCCTCATCTCTGACATTCCCCTCAATGGGATGAAGGAATGCGCGGCTGGCGACGGACTGAAGTTGCTGGTCGCGAGCTCTGGCGAAGCGTACTACGCCGTCCAGGCAACCTGCCCGCATCAGGAGGTCCAATTATGCGAGGGGCTATACGATGGCAGCGTACTCACCTGCCATCAACATCTATGGCAATGGGATATTAAAACTGGCGCACCCTTGGGTCTCGCTGAGGCGCCTTTGGAGCGCTACGATGTGTTTATTGAAGGCAACGCAATCTATGTCGGTGCTCAGGGCGCACTCAATGTGGGCGAGTTGTTTTCCGGCATCGCTGAGCCGACGCTGGCGGCGCTGACCGCATTGGCCAACGCGGAAGAATTTGCAGCCGGTAGCGTCCTCTACAAACCTGGCGACGCTGCGGATGATTTATTCGTCCTTGATTCGGGCCGGATTGAGTTTCAGATTGGCCGGGATGAACGCACAAGTGCGGCGGGCTTCATGCTTCGAAAAGGCGAGGTATTCGGATGGGCCGCATTGCTGGAAGAGCATCCGACCCGCATCGCTACCGCTCGGGTATTAGAAAAATCCACGCTGCTGCGAATAAATGGCAGAAAGGCCTTGCACATTCTTGAATCCGATCCCGCGTCGGGTTTTCTGGTTATGCGTCGCTTGTCGAGCTTGATCACACGCTTTTTGGCAGCGCCCGGTGCGAAGTGAAGACTGCGCTTTTGTAAGACAAATAGTTGACTGTGATATCGCAGTGATTTCGACACGATGAGAGTCGTGAAGAGAGGTAAAGCAGTATGCATAAATGAAATAAGCACGGCGAAAAGATCGTGTAGCCTGAGAGTTGTTACACCCTAACCTTCGTTGGAGGAAATCATGATCAAGCTTTTGGCAAAATTTACAGCGGCACTTGTTACCGCGAGCAGCTTCACCGCTTTGCCAGTGATGGCAGCGGACATCGATTACGGCAAGGTGGGTAGCCCCGTCAAGCTGGTCGTCGGATTCCAGCCCTACTACACCGAATCTTGGTCCGCGGTGGTGATGAAAGGCAAGAAGTTCTACGAAAAATACCTGCCCAAAGGGTCAGAGGTCGAGTTCCAGATCGGCCTGCAGGGCGCAATCATCGTCAACAACATGCTAGCCGGCAAGCAGCATATCGGCTACATGGGCGACATGCCTTCCATCGTGTCGACCACGAAGGTAGAAACGGCTGACGTGCGCATTGTTGGCACGCTCGGGTTGGGTTTTGATCAATGCAATATCTTTCTCGCCCGCAACGACGCGCCGAAGTTTGCCAATCCTAAGGAAGCGATCAAATGGCTCGATGGCAAGCAGGTTGCGGTACCGAAGGGTAGTTGCACCGACCGCTTTGCGCAGGCAACCTTCAAGAAAGAGGGCGTGCAGCCCAAAGACTACCTCAACCAGAACATCGAAGTCATCACCAGCAACTTTCGCGCAGGCAAAATTGACGCGGCCGTGATCTGGGAGCCAACCGCTTCTCGCTTGGTACAAGAAGGCCTCGCACGCCGCGTCGCCAGCGGTGCGACAGTTAACGAAAACGACGGCGGATTCCTCGCTATGCGCGCGGACCTGATCAAGCAGCGCCCGGACGTGGTCAAGGCATGGATGAATGCCGAGCTCGACGCGCAGTTGTTTCTTGCAGACGCAAAGAACGCCACCGAAGTTATCAAACTGGCAAAGGCCGAAACCACGGGATTTTCTGATCGTGCCCTTTGGTACTCTCTCTACGGCAGCTACTCTCCACTCGAGGGCGGGACCGCTACGCGCATTAACCTGCACTACGCGATCACGCCGGAAGCGCGCGCACTGATCGACAAAGCGACCGCGTTCTTGTTCTCGATCAAGAGCATCAACGTGGACAAACTGCGCCCCGAAGCGGTGATGCCCGAATTCGCCAATGCGGTATTGGCCGAACGCAAGCTGACGGCTCCGATTGGTAACGTGAGCGCCCTGCCCGACGCGCAAGCGCCGAAGTAGCCCGAAGGCTGCGTCCGTCCTGCTACCCACCCTGACTGGGCAGCAATTTCCCGGTTGCCCAACGGCGACCGGGATCATCCGCGCGACAACCTGAAGCAAGAATTGAGATCACGATGGAACCGTTAAAAAAGCCGGTCGCAGCAGATGCAATGCTGGAGATTTTCAAACGCACCATGCCCTTTCAAGTGGTGTCCGATGGCATGCTGCGGAAAATTGCCGCGTTGAGTTGGCAGGTTGCCTATCCGTCGGGCGCGTCCGTGTATCAAGCTGGTGACACGGCAGATGACATTTACATCATCGTTTCGGGCAAGATCGAGCACGCGCTCGAACCGGGTGTGAACGCGCGGCGTCCCGTACAGACGCTCGGGCCGGGTGATGTATTCGGTTGGGCGGCATTGATGGACAAGTTCCCGCACCGTTTGGCGCGTGCAACCGCGACGGCACCAACCGAGATTGTGCGCATTAATGGCGACGAGTTACTGCGCCTGCTCGAGTCCGACCCGGATGCTGGCGATGTCGTAATGAGCCGCTTCGCAACGATGATCACACGCGACTACACGGTGCCTGATCTGATTGCTCAGTTACGCACCATCCACCGCAAGCTGCACTCGGGCGACACTCAAGGGATCAATCTCACCGCCTACCGTTTTAAACAATGGCTGAAAAGTCCCCGTCCGTATCTGATGTTGATCGGCTTCGCGCTGTTTTTAGGCGCGTGGTATCTATTTGTTGAAATTTGGAAGGTGCCGCGCTTTCGCGAGATGCCCGGCATCACCGGGGTTGTTAAGGAATGGTTGAATCCGGATCCGACCTACGGCCTGTCCCTGTATACCCCTGAGTACTATCAACACATAGGAATGTCGGTCTGGCGCGTGACACAAGCGTTCATCCTCGCGACGTTGCTGGGTGTGCCTTTTGGACTGTTTCTCGGCTGGTCGAAAAAGTTCAAGGAGTTCATGTTCCCGCTGTTCGAAATGCTGCGCCCCATCCCGATCCTTGCGTGGGTGCCGCTGGCCATTGTGATGTTCGTCTCCACCGAGTCGGCGGTGATTTACTTGACCTTCCTGGCTTCCTTCTTCGCCACTGCGTTAAACACCATGCTCGGGGTGGAGTCGATCGATGAGTCGTACCTCCGCGCCGCCAGTTGCCTTGGGGCGAAGAAATCGCAGGTGTTTTTTCACGTCATTGTGCCGGGCTCGCTACCGTTCATCTTTACTGGCCTGCAGATTTCTGTCGGGGTCGCCTGGTTCTCTCTGGTCGCTGCAGAAATGGTATCGGGTCAATACGGATTGGGCTACGTCATCAATACCTCCTACACGATGGTCCGATACCCAACCATCGTCATCGGCATGATCACGCTCGGCGCGGTCGGCTACATCACCAGCGCAATGGTGCGCATTGCGGGTGACTACCTGATGCAGTGGCGCGTGCGCGAACTCGCGTTGGGGGCGCAATAATGAATGCGCCCCAGGTCAAAACGCGCGGTGCCATTCGCATCGACGATGTCGTCAAGATCTACGATCCGAACGGCGCTGCGGTGATGGCGGTGGATCATTGCAGCCTCGATATCGAGGCTGGAGAAATCTGTATGATTGTCGGCCCTTCGGGCTGTGGCAAGACCACGCTCCTGAACGCGATCGCCGGTTTTCACGAAATCACTTCCGGCACCATCACGCTGGATGGTGAAGTGCTCTGCAGCACCGAAAAGCCGAAGGCAGAGCCCGGTTCGGATCGCATCGTGGTGTTTCAGAACGGTGCCTTGTTTCCATGGAAAACCAATCTCGAGAACATCGCTTTTGGCCCAATCATGCAGGGCAAGCTGCCCAAGGCCGAAGCAAAGGAAAAGGCACTTTCCATGATGGCTGATGCAGGTCTCTCTGGCGTCGAACACAATTATCCTGGCGAGGTCTCGTCGGGCATGCGACGGCGTGTCGAGATCGTGCGCGCACTTATGAACGACCCAAAAGTGCTATTGCTGGACGAACCGTATCGGGCGCTTGACTCGCTTACCAAGTCAGTGATGCACGAAGCGCTGCTGGAAATTTATTACAAGAACAAGGTGACCATTTTCTTCATCACCCACGACTTGGAGGAGGCAGTATTCCTTGGTCACAAGGTGGCCATCATGACTTCGCGACCGTGCAAGCCGAAAAAAATACTGAACGTCGATATCCCTCACCCGCGCGATTACAGTGTGCTGACGTCGAAGCGCTTCCGCGAACTGATTGAGGAGACCAATGAGGCTGTTCACGAAGAGGCATTGAAAGCCTTTCAAGCCGGCGAGAAGGAGGGTTAGGAATGGCGACGCACAAATTTTCTGCCAGAGCCGCAGTGCGCGGCGCGATTTCCATATTCGTTTTCTTGATGCTCTGGGAGCTCGGCTCGCGCTCGGTGCAGTGGCTCGGCGGCGATATTTTTTCCCCGCTACGAGAAGCGTTGGGAGCCCTGGGCTTCAAGAAGACTTACTTGCCGTGGGTGGGAGCAATACCCGCACCGACTGAGGTGCTCACTGCCTGGGCTGGCGTCATCACGGATGCGGGCTACTGGCAGAGCTGGTACAAAAGCGTGTTCAGGGTGTTGGCCGGTTTCAGCGCGGCCATGCTGATCGGGATTCCGTTCGGCCTGCTGCTGGCGGTGAATCGCACGGCCTTCGGGATCGGCTTCCCGGTTTTCGAAGTACTGCGACCGATTCCGCCGCTCGCCTGGGTGCCAGCTTCAATCATTTTCTGGCCTACCCAAGAGATGTCGATCGCCTTCGTTACCTTCCTCGGCGCTTTCTACACCATCGTCATCAATGTCGTCGGTGGCGCGAAATCGATTGATCAGCGCTACTTTCAGGCGGCGCAATCGATGGGCTCCAGCCAGTGGGACATCTTCCGGCGCATCATCCTGCCGGGCACCCTGCCCTCCATCATGGTCGGCTCGGCGGTGGGTATGGGAATTACCTGGGAAGTGGTGGTCGCTGCCGAGATGATATCCGGCGGCGGCAGTCAGTCCGGCGGCACCGGTGGCGGTGGGCTGGGGTTCTTTATCTGGAATTCCTATATCGGCGGCTCTTACCCGCAGATCGTGGTCGGCATGATATCGATCGGCATTGCCGGCTTTTTTTCCAGCGAACTATTGCGCGCTCTGGGTAAGTACGTTACCCCGTGGCTCAGATTGAGATAAGACCATGACCGAGCCAAGCACTCCACGTCCCCTCGTTTCGTCAGGCGAAATCGTTGTCAACGGCGTCAGTAAAAACTACGGCACCAGCCACTTGACCAAGGAAGTCGTGCGCGAATGCAGCTTCACGATCGAGCGTGGCAAACTCACCGTGATGATCGGCCCGTCTGGTTGCGGCAAAAGCACCCTGATCCGCCTGCTGGCCGGTTTCGAGCAGCCGACCACCGGCACGATCAAAATTGACGGCGAGCCGATCACCGGCCCCAGCCGTGACCGACTTGTCGTTTTCCAGGAAACAGCGTTGTTCCCCTGGATGTCGACGTACGACAACATTCTCTTTGGGCCGCGCGCGCGCGGCGAGCTCACGCCGCAGACTTTGGAATTCGCTGAATTTCTGCTGAATAAAGTGGGTCTGCGGGAATTCCGGACGAAGTATCCGACCCAGCTTTCCGGCGGTATGCAGCGTCGCGTTGAGCTAGCGCGCGCGATGATCAACAACCCGACAGTGATGATTCTGGATGAGCCGTTTCGCGGCTTGGATGCGATGACCAAGGAATTGATGTGGGAATACTACGCCGGCTTGGTCGAGGAATCGGGACGCACCAATTTCTTCGTCACGACCGACATCGACGAGGCGGTATTTCTGGCCGACCGATTGCTCATCATGTCCAACATTCCCACGCAAGTGCGTGCTGTGCTGGAAGTAGACCTGCCGCGACCACGCAGGCTTGCCGATATGGTGACCAGTGACCGCGCAAACGCGATCAAGACCGAGGCGCTATCGATACTGCATGAGGAGGCGATGAAGTCCTTCTCACGTGGCAGCAAGGCGGCGACCGACTTCGTCGAAGCCTATAGCAAGCGGACAGCGAGGACCTGATGGAATGGCTGTTGACGCGTCCGGTTGTCATCGGCTTCGCCATACTGGGCGGCACTTTCTCACTGGCGGCAATGCTTTTAAAGCACAAAGGCCGCGATATGTTTGCGCGGAAAATTGATATTGCGGGTTACGTTTTGATGGGAATAAGCATGCTTCTATTTATCGTTATCGGTTTTCGGGGTCAGGTATGACCGCGACAATTATCGACGGCAAAGAGATTGCCCGCCTCGTTCGTGCCGACTGGAAAATCCGCGTCGATAAGTTGCGAGCCGCCGGCCTTACTCCCGGCCTTGCCGTGATCATGGTCGGCGAAAACGCTGCATCGAAGGTCTACGTGCGCAACAAGGTCAAGGCCTGCCAGGACATCGGCATTCATTCCGAGGAGATCCTGCTGCCTGCCGACGCCACTCAGGCTAGTGTGCTTGCCGCAATTGATAAACTCAACTTCGACCCGAACATCCACGGTATCTTGGTGCAGTTGCCGTTGCCGCCACAGATCGACGTGCACACCGTGATCGACCGCATCAAGCTTGAAAAGGACGTTGACGGATTCAACCTCTACAACGTTGGTGGTCTGGTCACGGGCGGCACCGTGTTCCCGCCCTGCACGCCCTATGGTGTGGTGTGCTTGCTTGAGTACAGCAACATTCCCATCACCGGCCAAAACGTGGTGGTGGTTGGTGCGAGCAATATCGTCGGCAAGCCCATGGCGCTGATGTTGATGCAGCGAGAGGCCACCGTCGCGATCTGTCACGTGAAGACCCGTGATCTGGCGCAATTTACCATCCTCGCCGACATCCTCGTGGTGGCGGCCGGCATGCCAAATCTGATCACGGCACCAATGGTGAAGACTGGGGCGGTGGTTATCGATGTCGGCATTAACCGGCTACCCGACGGCACTCTGGTCGGCGATGTCGATTTCGACGCGGTGAAAAAAAAGGCGTCCTACATCACGCCGGTACCCGGCGGCGTAGGGCCGATGACCATCACGATGCTTCTTTGCAACACCATCCAGTCAGCAGAGCGCAGTCACGCAAAATCTCTGGTCAATGCACAAATTACCGACATTACGGAAAGGAAACTGCCATGTTTAGAACATTAAGAGCCATGCCGGTAGCCGCACTCGCGGCGCTGACCATTAGCACTGCCGAAGCCACGGATCCGGTAAAGCCGGCCGTCGGCTGCCAGCTCTTCGACACAGGACGTGTCTAAAGGACCGATGTAATCCGGAACATTGGCACGTGAGGTACTGCCGCAGTGCCACCTAAAAGCCGCTGCGGTAACTTGAGGCGCGATAACATGGTCGTGCGTGTCAAGAGTTTTGGACTAGTAGCCAGCTACCGACAGCGAGACAGACCATGCCGGCCCCTCGTTTCAACGTGTTTGCATTTACTGAATGCGCTAGTTTGACACCAGCGAGTACTCCGGCAAGTTCGCCCGCCGTAACCAACGCAACCAGCGACCACTGAATGTCTCCCACACTAACGTTGGCAAGCGTCCCAGAGGCCGCTGAAACGACTTGCAACACCTGACTTGTGCCAATCGCAAGCAGTGGCGCAAAGCCGGTGACCACCATCAGAGGAACTGAGAACAGCGGTCCGCCAGCACCCGAAAGTCCCGATCCAAAACCCGATACTGCACCGATGACGATCAGCAATAACCGTCGCTGCGTGTTCATGCGTGTTGGTGGCTCTTTTCGGCTGGGTAAAAACACGTAGATACCAGCGAAAATAATCAGCAAGGCGATCAATCGCATGAGTGCGATTTCGCCGACCGCCCTATTCGCCACCGCGCCCAGGTAGCTAAAGATGACTGCACCGGCGCACACGACGCCAGCCTGTCGCCAATCAATGCTGCCGCGACGCTGAAAAAGAATCGTACCGAGTATGCCCGTGAACAGGAACGTGAAAAGCGCCGTGGCGCTCGCCTGATGCGGTGTGAGCCCTGCAAGTGCAACGAGCGCAGGAATTAGCAATATGCCGCCGACTCCGACTGCGCCGATCAGGAAGCCGACGATTCCGGAGGCAATGAAGAGTTGCGCGCTTTCGAGGCTCAAAGACCGCGCCTGACTAGCCTGTCAGCCCGCGACGAATGCCGTCAGGGTGCCGGTGATAATCTTGTTGATCGAGCGCATCAACGTATAGCCTAGGCTGTGATCGGCATCGGCGAGCGCAATCAGCTCATCGCCACTTATCGCCAGCGCGTTGCAAGACGATGTGGCAATGGCACTGGCAATTCGCTTATGCCCAGTTTCGACCAGCGCGCCCCAGCCGAACACGTCCCCGCTGCCGATGACTTGGCCGGCGCTTGCCTGACGATTGCCAACGGCTAGGGTAAAAAGAATCGTGCCGTCGATCAGCACGTAAAAAGTACGGGCAGGTTCGCCAACGCCGTAGACCTGCTTTCCAATCGGCAGAGATACCGGTATTGCGATGGCAAGAATACGCGCCCGCTGTTCATCACTGAAGCGCGAAAAAAAACTGGTTCGAGCGAGAAATCCCTCGATGTCTTCATCAACCAGAGCGGGCGCTGCCATGCGACCTACTTTTTCCAGCCCACAATGCTGCGGAACTTTTCGAGCTCTTCGTCTTTCATGAACACCGTGTGCTCCTTGCCAGGGTAGCGACGATTCTTCACGTCGTCGATATATTCGCCGTAGCCCGCCTCAAGAATCGGCACGAGGTCACGATAGATTTTGGAGTGGCGCGGCGTGTGTTTTTCGTACAGATGAAACAGGTCAGAGCCAATGATGTGCACGCCGTCCGACGTGTTGCCAGAGCCTAAGCTGATGACCGGAACAGAAAGCGTCTCGGCAAGGTACTCAGACACTTCCGAGGTACACACTTCGGTCATGATCGAGAAGCACCCTGCGTCCACAAACGCCATCGCATCGTCGATCAATTCCTTGGCGCGATCTGCTGTTTTGCCCTGCGCCGCAAAGCCGCCCAATTGTGGCATGCGCATTGGGCAAATACCGATGTGACCCTGCACAGGAATACCTGCCTTGACGATCGCTTCAATATTTCTTGCGTGGTGGCGGTTGCCTTCACATTTCATTACTTCAGCGCCGGCCTGAGCGACGTATTTTGCGGCATTCTCAACCGCCTGTTCTGGCGAAATGTGGTAACTCATATAAGGCATATCGACCATGCGCAAACCATACTGGGATCCACGCTTCACCGCTTGCGCCATGAACATGACCTCTTCAAACGAAACAGAGGTGGTTGATTCGTGGCCGAACAGCACCATGCCGCCGGTATCACTTACGCACAGAATATCAATGCCCAGCCGATCGGCAATGATCGCGTTTTCATAGTCGTAAACGGCGAGTTGGACGATGGGCTCTTTGTTTTTCTTTTTCGCCATCAACATTGGGATCGTCATTTTTTTGCGTGGTTTTGGTGCGGGTGCTGCGGCGGTGTCGGCCATTTGTGTTCCTTCAGAAATCGTTTGGGGGATGTACTGCGTAGGTAAGAAGTACGCAATTTCTGCGCCATATCAAAACAGTGAATCACATCAGGTGGTTGTCCACTCGTCGTCATACAACAGCCGGGTTCCTCCGTTTCGAAAAGGAACGCTAACCCTTCATTCGTTCCCGTTGGACTCCTCGTCGCTGCGCGCTTTGCGCAACAAGCCCCAACGTTTTCTTCGCATCCAAAGTGCCTTGCGACCAATCCCGAGCATGTTTGCAAGCTCGACTTCCGAGAGTTCGTTCTGAAATTTCAGAACGACCTGTTTGATGTAGCCCTCAACCGACAAAGGATTTTCAATTGAGTCGACCGGCGTGGCGGTGCTGGTGGTGGCAGAGATGAGTCCGTCGGCAAGATCCGAATACACCAGCATTTCGCCGTCAGCCAGAATGACTGCGCGCTCGATCAAATTTTGCAGCTCCCGCACATTGCCCGGCCAATCGTAGACGCGGATGAAATCGCTGAACTCCGCGTCGAGCCCCGAGATGCGCTTGCCCAGTTTGTTGGCGTAATGGTCGATGAAATGACGTGCCAGCAAATCAATATCGCGGCCTCTTTCCCGCAACGGCGGCACCTTCAACTCAAGCACATTGAGTCGATAAAAAAGATCCTCGCGGAACTCGCCACGGGCGATCGCTTGTTTCAAATCCTTGTTGGTAGCAGCGACAATGCGCACATCGACGCGATGGACATCTTTGGCGCCGACCGCACGCACCTGGCGATCTTCAAGTACACGCAGAAACTTTACTTGCATCGCCATTGGCAACTCGCCAATTTCGTCGAGGAACAGCGTGCCATTGTTAGCTTCGCGGATGAGCCCCTCGCTGTTGCCGACAGCGCCCGTGAATGCTCCTTTGACGTGTCCGAACAACTCCGACTCGACAAGCTCTGTGGGAATCGCGCCACAGTTGACCACGACCAGCGGGCCCTCGGCACGAGGGCTGTCAAAATGCAGCGCTTGCGCGACCAGCTCCTTGCCGGTGCCGCTCTCGCCACTGATCAACACGGTCGCGTCCGAGGACGCCACCTTGCGAACCATATCCATCACACGCGCGATTTTAGGGTGCTCGCCCATCATCAACTTGCGTTCACGTGATTTTCGAAGCGTGCGACGCAGCACCGCGTTTTCCTGCCGCAGCTTGCGTTCATCAAGCGCACGATTGCAGGCATGCAAAAATTCATCATTATTGAACGGCTTGATGATGTATTCGCTGGCGCCCAGCCGCAACGCAGCGATCGCACTTTCCATAGACGAAAAGCTGGTCATCAGAATAACCGGTATGGTCGCGTCTGTTTCCTTCGCGCAGCGAACGACGTCGAGGCCGCTGTCGGCCCCGAGCCGCAAGTCTGTGATCACCAGATCGAAGGTGATCGCGCTCAGCGCCTCGCGTGCCTCGGCCACACCGGTCTTGTAGGTAACGTCGTATGGTCCATCGCCAAGCAGCAGTTCAATGCCCGCACGGATACCCGCATCGTCATCAACCACCAGTATTTCCGATTTGCGCGTCATGGAGCCAGTCATGTTGCCTCGGGCGCTGCCGTCGTTTGCTTATGGCGCGGCAGGGTCACCACAAACACAGCGCCGCCGTCAGCGTGATTGTCGGCGCGAATCGATCCGCTATGTTCATGGGCGATTTCATGGCTGATGGCAAGTCCCAGTCCGGTTCCTTCGCCGCTGGGCTTGGTGGTGAAAAATGGATCGAATACTTTCGCCAAAACTTCCGGCAGCAGACCCGGGCCGCTGTCGCGTATTGCGATCTCGATTGATTGAGGGAGAACCGTGCTTTTGACCCAGATCGAGCCAACGCCATGCATCGCTTGCGCCGCATTCAAAAAAATATTGTGAAATATTTGGTGGAGTTGATCGACTTGACCAAACACCCACGCATCCGGATTGATTTCGTGATGCAACTCGGTAGTCTCGCCGAGGCTGTCGTAACCAAACAAAGTCGCCGCCTCTTCGATGGCCAAATCAATCGCAAACGCGGTCGGCGCGACACTGCCGACGCGCGCGAAGCCGTTGAGTTTTCGGGTGATCGCAAGAATGCGTCGAACGCTGGAGGCGATATTACGCAAGCCCTTTTCCAGCGTCTGCGGAGAATTTTCTTTCTTCGTCTGCAACACTTGAAGAATCGAATGCACTGCGGCTAATGGGTTGCTGATTTCGTGACTAACGCTTGCCAACATGAAACCAAGCGACGCGAGCCGCGCTGTTTGTGCATGCGCTGACTCGAGATGATGCAAGTGCGTTTCGTCCATCACGATGATGCAAGCGCCCTGCGGCAGCAGGCGTACCCAGATGCGCTCCCGCAATGTCAGGATCGGCGAAACACTACGGCCAATAACTGCCTCCTGCTGGGTGAGCCAGCATGGCTCACCCTTGAGCACCGCGAAGTAGTCGGGAAAGAGTTTGTCGAAAGCCCGCGAGCCGGCCACAGGCAACTCACGCCCCGATGCGCGCATGGCGTAGTTGAGATACATCACGATGCCTGACTTGTCGACGACGATCACCGGCCACGGAACGCTGTCGGCGAACGGGATAAGCGTGTCTCGCAGATTGAGCGCCGGCTCGCCGCGCGGGGCACGCTTGTCTCCCTCGCTGGCGCGCGCGACCAAATCGTTGACCCAGCGGTTATCTTTGCGTGACATCGTTTTTGCTGATGAGAAGACTATTCAAGACTGTGGCCGCAATACGCCCACCCTACTTTTGAATTAATTATTCATTTGTACACAATCTTACAGTGTCGGATGCATTGATGCGCGGCGCGTGCGCTGTGTTTTAACTGTCGCGCGTCTGCGCAGAATCTTTGCACGCGTTACAGCCAATTGCCGTCGCAAATTTTTTCCGCCGCGCTTACGGATGCGGTGTTTCAATTTGCGCAAAATGGGCGCGCGGCACATCACCTGCGTTTCGTCTTGAAACACAGGTTGGCAAACTAGCGTAACGTTAATCACGAAATACCCGCACCGCCATTCGTGGCTGGACGCGTTCGCTGTCAGGTGCGGTTCTTGCTGTTGAAAGATGCGGGTAAGTACTTTCCGCTGATACTGAGTTGTCGCACAAAACGCAGGCCCGACCGAGAGCCCAGACGAGGAGAATGACCGATGGCGATAAAACCAAATGAAATAATGGAGCAGCTTGTTCGTGAATCAAGGAGCGAGCTTCAAGCGGGAAAATCCGTCACCCACAATCCGAAGCGCCGATCATTTCTGCGCAATTCTGTCGCGATGGCAGGCAGCGCAGGTGCACTGGGCGTTGCAAGCGTTGGTGCCGAGGCTGCGGCATTGGCGATACCTGAATCAAATAAACAAATGGGTCGACCATTGCCGCCCGACGAGTACGGCATGCCGTCGAAATTTGAGGCCAAAGTAAAACGCCGCCGCAGCGATGTGCTGGTCAACAAGCAAAACTTTTCCGACTGGAGCATGACGCCACTCCAATCAACGCCGGGCATCGTCACACCGAACGGGCTTTTCTACGAGCGCCATCACAACGGCGTACCCGATATCAACCCCGATACGCATGTGCTCGCCATCCACGGCATGGTGCGGAAGCCACTGCAATTAACGATGTCCGATTTGATGCGCTATCCAGCCGTATCAAAATTTTATTTTATGGAGTGCTCCGGAAACGGGCTCACCGATTGGCTCAAGCCATCGTCAAAGACGGTACAGCAAACGCATGGACTGTTGTCCTGCGCGCAATGGACGGGCGTACCGGTTTCGTGGCTGCTCGATGAGGCCGGATTGCTGCCTGAAGTGAAATGGCTGATCGCCGAAGGCGCAGACGGCTCCGGCCATTTACGCAGCATGCCTCTTGAAAAAATGCTCGACGATTGCATGATCGTCTACGCCATGAACGGCGAAATGTTGCGACCCGAAAACGGCTATCCACTACGATTATTTGTGCCCGGCTGGGAGGGCAACGTCAGCGTCAAATGGCTGCGCCGAATCAAGGCCGGCACTGAACCGTGGCACGTGCGTGGCGAGACCGCGCGCTACACCGACCCGATGCCCAACGGCATGTGGCGTAAATTCAGCTTCGTCATGGAAGCCAAATCAGTCATTACGCGGCCATCCGGCGGTATGCAGCTGCAGCGCGGATTTAACGAGATTCAAGGATTCGCCTGGTCGGGCAACGGCAAAATCAAGGCGGTCGATGTGACGCTCGATGGTGGAAAAAATTGGCAGGAGGCGACACTCGAAGAGCCGATCATCGACAAGTGTCTGACCCGGTTCAAGTTCAACTGGAAATGGCAAGGCGGGCCTGCCGTGATTGCAAGCCGCGCGGTGGACAGCACCGGCTACGTGCAGCCAACGGTCGAGGACATCAAAAAATCACGCGCCATTGTCGGTTTCGTGCAGCACCACAACGGCGTATTCCCGTGGAACATCAGCGAATCAGGCGAGGTGACAAATGGTATCGGCTAAACGAATGAAGTTGAATCTGCGTACGGCGATGCTGCTCGCATGCTTTGCTGCGCCCTGCACGATGTTGAACGCGGCGTCTCCCAATACCTCAGGTGCTGCATTTGGACGCGCGATCACCGAGCAGGATTTAGCGGCGTGGAATATCGACATCCGCACGCAGGACGGTGTGGGATTACCCGCAGGCAAAGGCGACGCGGTTCAGGGCAAAGCGGTTTACGTCGAGAAGTGTCTGGCCTGCCACGGCGAGGATGCCAAAGGTGGACCGGTCTTCGGCACGATGGTTGGTGGCATTGGCTCGTTCAAAACCAACGTGCGCATCCTCACACCGGGCAGCATGTATCCGTATGCACCAATCCTGTTCGACTACATACGCCGCGCGATGCCGATGAATAATCCGCAGTCTTTAACCAGCGATGAAGTGTATGCGTTGTCTGCTTACCTGCTCAATCTGAATGGCTTAATCGGACCTACCGATGTGATGAACAACAAGTCGCTCGCGATGGTGAAGATGCCAAACAGGGATGGCTTCATTATTGACGACCGACCTGATACACAAGCGAAGCGCTGCATGAAGGACTGCAAATAATTTTTCTTGCGACCGACACGTCACGGTGTGGCAGCTACGCCGTTTCAAGCTATGCCGCTGGTGAATAGCCGGCAATTTTCAAACTCCAGCACTGGCGCGCTTCTCAGGGCTAAAATGGCTGGGATCGCGCGCCATTGTTGAATGATAATCAATGCAACAGCGCGTGGGTTACACACCCCTGCGTTTGGCTGCCGCACTCTCACTAATTATCCGAACATGCAGCCTGCGTCGACGCACATGTTGTCCAGCAAACCTCTCGCCGTCGCCGCGCTGCTTCTGGGTGCGGCGGCTACCGCCTTCGCGCCAATTTTTGTCAGACTTTCCGACACGAGCCCGGCGGCGAGCGCATTTTGGCGCATGGCGTTAGCCGTTCCGCTACTTTGGCTTTGGGTGTTCGCGGCCGAACGAAACGGCACTGCGGTTGCAACTGCACAATGGAAGCTGCTCATCCTTGCGGGCCTGTTCTTCGCTGCTGATTTGGGCGTGTGGCATTGGTCAATACTGCTTACTTCAGTGGCGAACGCATCGCTTGAACTCAATTTCGCGCCCATCTTCGTCACCATTGGCGCTTGGCTGTTTTTCGGTCAACGCGCTTCACGGCTGCACCTGATCGCGCTTTTCGTGACCCTTGCGGGCGCGAGCCTGCTGATCGGTCCTAACATTGGCAGCACGGACAGGGCTCTGCTCGGCGACGGATTCGGGGTTCTTGCCGGCCTCTTCTACGCGTGCTACATGCTGGCCATCAAGTCTGCCTCCGCGCGCGTATCGACTGCCCGAATTATGGCCGTCAGCACCACCGTGGCGGCGCTGCTACTGGCCCCCTATGCGCTGATGACGTCCGAACATGTGTTGCCGCAAAGCGCCAACGGCTGGCTCATCCTGGCCGGCCTTGCAGTGATTACCCATGTGCTCGGGCAGAGTCTGATCGCGCACGGGTTTGCCCACCTGTCGGCATCGTTCTGCGCCATCAGCCTGCTGATACAGCCAGTGTTGGCTGCAGTCTATGCGTGGACGCTACTGGGCGAGGGCATGGGGATCAATCAAATTGCTGGCGGTGTCATTGTGCTGCTGGGCATCTATCTGGCAAAACGCGGGAGTTGAAAGTAAACCTGACGAATCGAAGCGGACACTGAGATGATAAATGGTTCCTGCCTCTGTGGTGCAGTCCAATGGCGTTTCGACGCCACGCCCGAGTCGGCCACGGCGTGCAATTGCACCGCATGTCGCCGCTATGGCGTACTGTGGATCTATGACTTCGAAGGCGAAGGTGTTCATGTCTCCGGTCCGACCCAAGCCTATATTCGCGGCAAAGCGCTCGGGTTCCATTTCTGCTCCGCATGCGGCTGCATAGCGTATTGGCGCGCGCTGCAAACTGACAAAGAAGGGCGGCGTCGCTTGGCCGTCAACGTACGGCTGGCCGAACCGGACACTGTGGCGCACCTTCCCATCGACCATTTCGACGGGCTTGTGAACTTTGAAGACCTGCCGCGCGATGGAAGATGTGTCGCAGACTATTGGTTTTGAGCTTATAAAAAACTCTAGCACTGGTGAGGCTTTCAGGCACTAATGCCGCCACAATGCCCGCCAATGCTAGAGTTTTAATATTTTATGCGGGTATTTCGCGGCACTTGATCGACAATTTTTCTCGATTGTGGCTGAGATAACGCGATGCTAGACTTCTACAAAATAGATGCACCTGATCAAAAATGAGATTCCACGAACACGACAGAACTCATGGATGGCAAATACTATTTGGTATTTTTCAGCAGTGTTTGGGCGCGGCGCGGAGTGTTATGCAAATGTGCCGCGCACTAAATTGAGTTAGGTCGCTCGGTCGTCTCGCTACGAAGGAGATTGCAAATGGCAAAATATCGGCAAGCC
>JANOQY010000121.1:0-2056 GCA_031414995.1 Betaproteobacteria bacterium | reverse complement strand
GTCGAATTGTGGGTAAGTCGATGCCACCCGCTTTCCCGCGTTCGGGAAACAATTTGCCAGTGATTTTCCATCCTTGAATTTTCGGTCCCACGCCTTTTTGCCAATTGCGAGTATGTCCGCACTATTGGTCGCATTTTCGGCAGTGAGTGGTATCGCCTGCACCACGGCGGATGGATTGGCGGCACCCAGTACCCATTCGTTTGGACTTGAGCCCGGGAGACGTTTTTGCAATGCCTGAATCAGCGTTTGTCGCTGCTGATCGGGAGTTGCGCTGCTTTGCGCGAACGAACCCAATGGCATCAGGCAAGCGCAAATCACACTTGCCATGCCGAGGACAGATGTTGAGTAGTTATAGCGTTTCAAGATAAGTGACGATGGCATTGATTTCGGCGTCGGTCAGGATGCGGTGTTTGCCGTAGGGCGGCATGATGGTGTTCGGCGCGGTCTTGCCCAAATCCCAGATCGCATTGCGCAGCCGCATCCGGTCTGCTGCTGACGGATACTTTTGTTTGATTGACTCCAACGATGGACCGATGATGGAAACGCCTTTCAGCAATGCGTCTGTTGGAGTTTTGTGGCAGGCACCGCAATTGCCCTTGCGCTCGTCAATGAATAATGCGCGGCCGTCGAGTGTGGGCGATTGCGCTGTCGCATATGGCGCGCTCGTCATGGTGGTGACGCAGCAAAAAACGACGCGAATGAAGCTTGCGCAGCGTCCGCCAGTTACGCTTACCATGCGCGAGGTGTCTTAGCCTGCGTAGCCAAACGCGGAGGTGGCCGGGACGTTTCTGGCGGATCGTCGCGGTCATCATCGCGATCACGCTTCTCGCTTCTTTCGCCGGGCATCAAGGGGCGATTGCGAAACGCCACCCGCATTTCGCGGAGCCGTGCCTCGGCGCTTGAGCTTTCATAAAAGTCGCCGTCCTTTGCTTTCACGGCAATTTGCAGTTGCTCCACCGCGCCGATCAAATTTCCGCGCCGAAAATAAGCCTCGCCGATGGCACGATGCTGTGCCAGTTTTTTGTTTTTCTTTTCATAGCCTTTTGCCGCCAGTTCAAACAATCTTGCGTCGTCTTGAATGTTTTTTAACCGGTCATTGATTTGTAAAAGCGCTGCATCGGTTTGGCCAGATTCATACAGAGCCTCAACGCTGCCATAGAACAATGCCCGATGTTGCGGGAACGCATGCATCGCTGCGCGATAAAGCTGTAACGAATCGGTCCAATTACGTTGTCCCGCCTTGATTTCAGCGGCAAGGTTCTCGACCCACGGATGTGGCGTATTGCTGCCGCCGCGAATACTGCTGAGCTCTTTCTCGGCCGCCGCGAAATCGCGGGTACGTGTGAGTGCCAGCGCCAGCCCATAAACATCGGCGCGATTACGCAGAACCGTGCGCTGGGAAATGGCCTCGCGGAAAAAACCGATTGAGTCACCGCCGCCCATACTCATCACCCGCAGCTTGGCCTGCGCAAAGCGATAGTCCAGACTGTCAGGAACGGATCGTTTAGTTTCAGCGCCCATTTGATCGACGCGATTTTGCATATCCGCGATACGCTCAGTGGTAAGCGGATGTGAGCGCAGATAACCCGGCGCTTTGCCGTCGTTATGGCGATTGGCAGAAAGCAGACGCTCAAAAAATCCCACCATGCCACGGGGATCAAACCCCGCGCCAACCATCGTCTGAATGCCAAGCCGGTCCGCTTCGCTTTCAAATTCTCGACTGTAATCGAGTTGGTTCTGGTAGCTCAATGCAGTGGACGCGGCAAGTGCGGCTTCGGTTGCCTGGGCGGATGACGATGAGTTCGAGCGAGCTGCCAGAATTGCAGTAGCCAATCCAAGCAATTGCAACGGCAGACCTTTGCGCTGCGCGTCTGCACCACGCGATTGATGGCGCTGCAAAATATGAGCGAGCTCGTGTCCAAAAACGCCGGCGAGTTCGGATTCGTTCGTGGTCGCCAATAGCAGGCCAGAGTGGATGCCAATAAACCCGCCGAGCAACGCAAAAGCGTTGATGGATTCATCGTTGAGCACGAAAAATTCAAAATCGCGACGGTTG
>JANOQY010000120.1:0-3636 GCA_031414995.1 Betaproteobacteria bacterium | reverse complement strand
CCAGAAAAACCGGCAGGTCCAGGATCCTCGGAGTCAATCAACGGGTGAGGGCCGGCCAGAATCAATCTACCCTCGGCCTGCAACTGTGTGAGTCGTGCTACATGTGCAGGTCGGTTGGCAACACGCCTTTCCAGCGCACCGGGTAACTCTTCACAAATGATGGCGTATAACACTGATAATTTTCCGCGTCAGGATTCTTTAGGTTTTTGCACAGCTTCATCTGGCAAGTACTTCGCCATCCAGAAGGCTTGTGCGATCACAAACAAAAAACTCAGCGCCGACCCGCCAAATACTTTGACCTTCACCCACGCATCCAGCGAAAGTGTGGATGCGAAATACTGATTCAGCGCCGCTAACGTCAGGAAAAAAATGCCCCACGACGTTGAAAGCTTGCGCCAAACATGGTCCGGCAATTCAATCTCCTGCCCCAGTACACTCTTAATCGGGTTCCGACCCAGCGCCACCGCGCCCAGGATCATGAATCCCATCAAGCCGTAAAACAACGTCCACTTGACCTTGATGTAGAACTCGTCTTGTAACAGGATGGTTGCGCTGCCGAATATCAGAATGAACGCCAACCCAATCCATTGCACGGGTTTGATTTTCTCGCGGCGCCAAAGCGACCACGAAATTTGCCCAATCGTCGCAACGATGGCAACACCCGTCGCCACATAAATGTCGGTGAGCTTGTATGCCCCAAAAAACAGGATGACAGGTAAAAAATCGAGAAGCAGTTTCATCAATTACAAATAAACGTGGAAGGGGACGGTTCAAAACCGGCAAAAAACGTGAGACTTATCTATGGCGCAAAAACAACAACTAAGCATTTTCTCACGATTAGTGGATTCGCGTCCAACGTGCAAATTCCGCCTCGATAAGTACCCGCGTATCGGGTGGGAAGCCCGGCTGGCAGGCCAACGCTTGGGCATCTCTATAAAAGCCTGGCCGATCAGCGGGAAGATGCGAATTGAGCGTGTCAAATGCGTAGCGTATGAGGGCTGCGTCACCAGTCCTGATGCCAGTAATGGCGAAATTGAGGTTGAGGAGCCGCCATGGTCGTTGCGGATTTGAGAGTTCGAGGTCAGCTTTTAGTGCGGGCGAAAAATGATTGATAAAGCCCTGCATCATCGCGTAGACAGCAGCTGTCTCCTGCGTGGATTCCGCCGCATTTGATCGGGTCGCCAGCGCATTCACGATTGGCTCCACCGCCAATATCGGCAGTCCGTGACGCATGGCCCAATAGCCGACGCCGATTTCAACGGCTTGCAGGTGGGCGAGTTGATCAGCCTTATCAAAACGAATCAGCCAGCTCTCCAGTTCGGCAAGGCAACGCAACGTTTCATCCACCGCGTCCGGCACATCCTCAATTGGCAAAGCGCGATCCGGGCCGTATTCAGCATCCAAACGCGACATCAACGCCAAAAAGTCGCTGACCACGTTGATCAAAACGATGGCATCGCTGGCACCACCGACAGCCGTTGCGCCCGCGTAGCGCTCTCGATGCGCTTTCTGGATCACCTCAGTCACGATGTGAAAATGTTGATCCAGTGCGGCAAGCGCGTCATCTTTCGCGTTGGCCACAGCGTTACCCATCATGCGGATTGGTTTGATTTCCATCTTTGGATCAGACTTTGAAAACGGGCGAAAGCGGTAAGTCGAATGAATCGAGCCTGCTATGATTGCCTTTTCCCACAATAGTTTGATTGTTTTTGTGCAAAATTTTGATTGTCATAACCATTCCATCTTCTCAGACGGTTTATTGCGGCCCCGGGATTTGGTGGAACTGGCGAAGAAAGGCGGCTGCGACGCAGTTGCCCTGACAGACCACGACAATACCGGCGGTCTCGCCGAGGGTGCTGCTGCTGCGGCGCAATTACATCTTCGTTTTATCCCCGGTGTTGAGTTATCCGTGTCGTGGCCGACGCGCGCATCAGCAGCCACAACAGCCGATATTAACCCGATCACAATTCATGTGGTGGGACTCGGTATTGACCCACTTGACCATGCATTAACGTCGGGCATCGCCGCAATTCGAGATGGACGCTTTGACCGCGCGCGGCAGATGGGTGAAAACCTTGCCCGTTTGGGCATTGAGGGCGTATTTGAGGACGCCTGCGCGCTCGCAGAGAACAAGGATATGATCGGTCGAACCCACTTTGCACGTGCGCTGGTAGCGCGCGGGGCGGCAAAAAATGTCGGCGCGGTGTTCTCGCGTTTCCTCACACCAGGTAAACCGGGGTTTGTTGCGCACCAGTGGGCTGACCTCGACGACGCGATTCAATGGATCACCGGTTCGGGTGGCGTGGCGGTGCTGGCGCATCCGGGGCGATACAAGCTTTCAAAGCAGGAAATGCGTGAATTGCTCACAGAGTTCAAACAGCATGGCGGTGCCGCCATCGAAGTGATCACTGGTAGTCATGAAAAACACCAGTACCGCGAATATGCCGTACTTGCCCGTGAATTTGACTTCATGGCATCACGCGGATCGGATTTCCACGGGCTCGGCGAAAGCCGTTTCCACCCGGGCGCTTTACCGCTACTGCCGCTCGATCTGGTGCCGGTCTGGTCAGCCTTGCAATGAGTCAGTTCTTCACGTTACATCCGACCCATCCTGAAATTCGACTCATAAAGCGGGCCGTCGATATCGTGCGCAAAGGCGGCTTGATCGCGTATCCCACGGATTCCTGCTACGCCCTTGGTTGCCATATCGGTGACAAAAGCGCGATGGAGCGCATTCGCCGTGTACGCGGCGTCGATGAACGCCATCACTTCACCCTTGTTTGTCGCGATCTGTCAGACATCGGCACCTTTGCGAAGGTAAACAACGCGCAATATCGATTGCTGAAAGCGCATACGCCGGGCACCTACACGTTTATCCTCGAAGCAACGCGTGAACTGCCCCGGCGGCTTGCGCATCCCAAGCGCGCCACAGTGGGCGTACGTGTGCCGGAGCATCCGGTCACGCATGCCTTGCTCACAGAATTAGACGAGCCTTTGCTTTCCTCCACCCTGATCCTGCCCGGTGATGAGAACCCGCTGAACGATGCAGAAGAGATTCGTTCGCGGCTTGAGCACGAGGTCGATCTCATTCTCGATGGCGGCACCTGCGGGATTGAGCCGACAACGGTGATTGATTTGTCGGAGCCTGAGCCCATCTTAATACGCAAAGGCAAGGGCGAAATTGCGAGTTTTGGTTTTGGCGCCTGACACTTTCGCGCACCGAGACAATTTATCAATCTGACTGCCAGGACCTTCAATGGATGCCGCCATTCTCCAGAAAATCACGGTTTACGCCATACCGATGATTTTCGCGATCACACTGCACGAGGCCGCGCACGCCTATGCTGCACGCTATTTTGGCGATTCAACCGCGTATATGCTCGGTCGTATGACGCTGAATCCGATCAAGCATATTGATCCGATTTGGACAATTCTGGTGCCGATTGTGACGTTGCTGGTGAGTCCGTTCGTATTTGGCGCGGCCAAGCCTGTGCCGGTAAATTTCGGCGCACTGCGAAATCCGAAACGCGACATGATCTGGGTGGCAGCAGCTGGCCCGTTAGCGAATCTGGCCATGATGATTATGTGGGCCATTGTCGCAAAAATCGCGATTACGCTAGGCGCGACCGGGCCTGT
>JANOQY010000119.1:0-8273 GCA_031414995.1 Betaproteobacteria bacterium | reverse complement strand
CGTGTCGACACCACTTTCAGCGGCTTCAAGGTATCGCCATCCATAATCACGTACTGTGGCGGCCAGTAAGCGCCTGCAATGGCGTACTTGTCCTCATAGCCTTTGAACTTGGAGGTGTCCACTGAGCGCGCTTCCGAACCGACCTTGACTTCGGCAACCACAGCGGGCTTTTCCATCCACAGGTCGATCAGCGACAAGCGGGCGTCGCGACCGATCACATACACGTAGCGACCCGATTTAGACAGACGCGAAATGTGCACGGCGTAGCCGGTTTTGACGATGCTGCGAATTTCTTTCGTGTCGCCGTCGATCAGCGCCACTTCGCCGGTGTCACGCAGGGTGACCGAGAACATATTTTTCAGATTGAACTTGTTCATCTGCTTGGTCGGGCGATCCTTGACCGCGACGATCACTTTCCACGAGTCCATCGTGTCCTTGAAGCTGTACTCCGGCGGTATATCCGGCGGCGTCTGAATGTACTTGGCCATCAGGGCGATTTCGTCTTTGGTCAAAATATCGTCGAAGTTGACCATGCCGCCATCAGTGCCGTAGCCGATGATTTTCTCGAGGCGCGACTGGCCGAGCTTGAGCGTGCCCCCTTCAGTCTTGGTGCCGTCGGTGCCGGGCTTTGTCCAATGCGGCTCCAGATTCTTACCGGTTGCGCCTTTGCGCAGCACGCCGTGACAGCCGGCACAACGCTCAAAGTAGATTTTCTTGGCTGCGTCTTTTTCGACTGCTGTCAGCGTCGGCGGCTCTTGCGCATGTGCACCACTCAGTGCGCCGACCATTGCAGAAGCTACAAAAAATCCGAATAATTTCCGTTTCATACTTCTCTCCTTTTTGGTCCTTGAGTGATCCCGTATTGCGCCAACGACAAGAATCTCTTTGGCGAGCAAACAACTATTGGCAGGCCACCAGCCCCCTTACACGACAATCGAAGAGCCGGTTTTCGATCAAGCGGCATGTGCATTGCAACAGTTGAAGCATCGTTCATGGCGCTGCAGCAAACCTTAAGACAAGTTAAGGTTTGCGATTTCTGCCCCGATAGACTGGCTTGCGTTGCGGGTTCTGCCGCAAAAGTTAAAGGGGGAAATTTTGAAAACCAGCAAGCTGCATCACCAGTCGGCAACCGCATTTGCCACGATACGCAGAAGTGCTTTCGCGGCGTCCCTGTTGTTCGCAACAGTTGGCGGCGCAGCGCAGCCGGACGCAATTGATGCGGTTCCTCAGCAGGTTGACGGCGTCGTCGTCACTGCAACACGCGACGGTATTGCGGTCAGCGAAGCCCCCGCCAGCGTCACCATCGTTACCGCACAGCAGATCGAACAGCGTCGCGCATCACGCATCGGCGACGTGCTCGGCGAAGTACCCGGCCTGTATCTGCGCAACAACGCGCAGGGCGCGCAATTCCCTTCTTCCGGTCAGGCCAGCATCTCGATTCGCGGCGTGCCACGCACCACCCGCACGCTGGTAATGATCGACGGGCAACCGATCAACAATGCGATTTCTGGCGGCATTGATCTTTCTGCCGTCATGCTCGACAACGTGCGGCAGATCGAAGTGGTGCGGGGCCCGTACTCTGCGGTCTATGGCGGCAATGCCATGGGCGGCGTGATCAACATACTGACCAAAACGCCAACCCGGCGCGAATTTCAGGGCAAGATTGAAGGCGGCTTCGGTGATGTAACGTCTTCCGCTGCGTCGATGGTCTATCGCGACAAGTTTGACAATGGATTGGGCGTTTCGCTGGCGGTGGGATATCGGCGCAGTGACGGCTGGCGAGACAGCGACTACGTAGTCAAGACGTTTTCGACGGGCAAAGGCACGCTGCCTGTCAGCGGCGCCATCCCGACCACGACGGCAGACAATCGCCCCGCTCTGTGGGTTGGCCTAAAGGGCGAGCGGCCGTGGAATCAGCGCAACGCAGAACTCAAATTCACAAAGGAGATACTCAATGCGGGCACACTGACCGCGGGGCTCGGCTATGCCAGCTACCGCGTTGGCTATCGGCCGCCTGAATCGTTTCTCTCCAACGCGACAGGGCAGCCAGTTTTCTCCGGTAACGTGACCACCGATCTTGCGGCCAACACCAGGTTGGTGGTGAACGAAACGGATTTTTTCACGCTCACGCCTTCAGGCGAACGCGATTGGCGTGGCTATCTGCGCTGGGAGCAGACGCTGGCCAACGGTGTTCGCCTGGTCGCCAATGTCGGGCACATGGATCACAACTTCCGCTTTACCCAACCGGGTGCCGGTGCAAAATACGAAAGCGGCGCGGGCGAATGGTCTGATCAGCCGAACCAACGTACCGATGCCGACCTATATGTACGTTGGCTGGCGAGTGACAAGCTTTGGCTGACGACGGGCGCGGCATTCAACAACCAGCAACTAGACCGTCGCACGCTACCGGCGAGTAACTGGCGCGACTACGCCACGCACTTAGGCGAAAATTCGCGTAGCACCGGCACCAGCGATATCGCTGCCCTGTTCGGTCAAGCCGAATATGTGCCGATCGATTCGCTTACCCTGCACGCCGGCCTCAGGTTTGATCGATTCACCACGTCCGGCGAAGTCAGCCAGAGCACGGCGCCCGCCTTCATCACCCGCTACGCGCGTCGAAGCGAGCAGCAGTTCAACCCGAAGCTGGCGGCGGTGTATAGCATAAGCAAGACATTTACCCTGCGCGCAAGTTACGGTCAGGGCTTTCGCCCACCGACACTCCTGGACCTCTATTCGCGGACCGTGGCACCGACCAGTGTTGCGGGTGTGTTCAGCGTCAATGAGCCATCACCGGATTTAAAGGCAGAGCGCATTAGCGCGTTCGAAATCGGCCTCGATGCAACGCTTACCAGCGGCACAAACTTCACGGTGTCGGCATTTGCGCAGACGCTGTCTGATCTCATTTACCGCACTCGAAAGTCGCCCACACTGACGCAATCGACCAACGCCGGAAAAGCCAAGGTGGATGGTTTGGAGCTAAGCATCCGCCAGCCGTTTTTCAATAAATCGCTGACACTATTCGCTAACTACACCAAACTCACGCGCTACGATGTTACTGAAAACGCTGCCATCCCGGCCAGCGTGGGTAAGCGTCTTACTGATGTACCGGGGAGTATGGTCAATGCGGGTTTCGAGTTCGCGCGCGGCGCCTGGTCAGGCTCGGCAACAGTGAGCAGGATCGGCCATATATTCGGCTCAGGAGACGACCTCAATATCAATACTGTAGAGGGTGTGTTTGGCTCCTACGACGCACACACGGTCGTCAACGCCAAGCTCGGCTACCAATTCGATCCGCGCGTGACGGTTGCGTTATCGGTCAGTAACGCGTTGAATCGCCAATACTTTGACTTCTTCAAACAACCCGGAACGACGGCGCTGGCGGAGGTTGTTATTAAATTCTAGATTGGACCCATGGACTACAGCACGATTAAACATCTGCACATCAGTTGCGCGTTACTCAGTGGCAGCCTGTTTTTGCTGCGCGGCGTCTGGATGCTGCGTGACTCGCCCATGCTGCATTGGCGCACAGTGAAAATCCTGCCGCACGTTATCGATACGCTTCTTCTTGCAAGCGCGCTGGTGATGGTTTCATGGAGCGGCCAGTATCCATTCGTTCAGAATTGGCTCACCGCCAAGGTGCTTCTGCTCATTGCGTACATCGTATTGGGCAGCATCGCATTGAAGCGCGGCAGGACCCGGACGGTACGTGTGGCCGCCTTCGTTACGGCCGTGGCGGTCTTTTCCTATATTGTGCTGGTGGCGCTGACAAAGAATGCGTTTGTGGTGTGAACTTGTGATGCTGCCGAAGGTGTCATAGAAATAGTTCTTGCCTGGATGCATATCTGGTGCGCCTCACCGGCCAAAAGCACGTTGAACGCCGCGCCAGTGCTAGAGTCCTTTTCAAAATGCGTATTTGCCGAATATGGTTTCTTTACTGGCGACTGCATAAGCGCAGTAAAAGAGCGAGTCTGAAAACCTGCTATTTGCAAAACAGTCAATCAATCACGGCGGAGTTGCGGGTTATTCGATTGCGTGGTTTCAGCCGCGGAGTTACTCTGAAGCGGACTTGGGGACGACGAGTGGCACCGATCAGCCAGGCGCGGTCATACAGGATTGCGGGCCAATTCGACCCAGACCGGATGTTCAAGTTAATGCATTTGCAGGCTTGTTATCCTTCAGGTGATGACAGTGCGCTTGCATTGGGCGATCGGCAAGATATACAATATAACCATGTATATCATTTGCCTTGGAGAACATTATGCAGGTTGCAAAGTGGGGTAATAGCCTAGCAGTTCGCCTACCAGCGGCTGTCGTCGAAGCGTTGACGCTTAAGGAAGGGGACGAGATTGAAATCCAGATTGCGGGTGCACGAGCCTTTGAAGTCAAAAGGCGGCCTACGGCGCGCGAATTACTCGCGCAACTGAGGAAATTTCGCGGACGTCTTCCTGCCGATTTTAAGTTTGATCGTCTGGAAGCCCATGAACGCGACTGAGCGATTCTTCGATACGAACGTTCTTCTCTACATACTTTCCGCCGACGTGTCCAAATCTGGTCGCGCAGAGGAGGAGCTAAGTGCTGGTGGCGTCATCAGTGTTCAAGTCCTGAATGAGTTTGCCTCGGTTGCATCACGAAAGCTCAAGATGTCGCTAGCGGAAATACGGGAGGTTCTTAATACGATCCGCGCCGTTTGCAAGGTGGTACCGATCAATGAAGAGACCCATGATAAGGGTTTAGAGATCGCCGAGAAATACGGGCTGTCGGTCTATGACGCAATGATTGTTGCCTCGGCGTTACTTACAGGATGCAGTACGGTATTGTCCGAGGATATGCAGGATGGCCAGGTCCTAAACGGGCTATTAAGAATCCGGAACCCATTTAGCTGAATTGCGATCAAGGTGTTAGCAAATTGTCTTTTTGCAACGTGACCTTCCGCAAACGGCCAATTGCTGTCTTTCAACGGCATGTTCCAATTTTCCGTATAGCGGTCGCTGGCGGCCGAGCCGAAGCCCTGGATGAGCGTGGCGGCACCGGTGGCGGTGTGATCGCGCTTATGGTCGGTCTGGTCAATGAGAAACGTGGCAATCGCGCGATGGATGGTCTGCAATATCGGCGCGAGTTCTACGCTCGATCCGCTGCCCTCGACAAGTACCAGTTCATCCGTGATGCCTATTTGCAAAAGCGCCTGCGCAGCGTCTATGACGGCAAAGCGCCGCAAGACAAACTCGATAAGCTGGAAGACGATTTGTCTCCGCCTGTCGCGCCGAAAACGGACGAAAAATAGGCGCGGTGACAGACCAGCTAGAGCGGCAGTCACGAACTGCGGCTACCCAATCCATTCGTCGATAAATAAAGTGTGAGGTCGTTTGACGGTCGCATTTGCGACGCGGACCGCGCGCAACGGCACCCACTAAGCGTCTCAGGGCGTTTTCTGCCTGTGAGCCCCGCCATTGCCAGTGCTTGCGCCAATCGTTTCAGTGTTTATGGCCCGCATTATCATCCTTCTCAATCACTAATGGCGTGAACCGCGCTTGCCCACTGGCTTTACCAGCCAACGCAATCGACACCACCACTTTCATATCTACGGTCGAAGCGACATTGGCGGTGCCTTTCAGTCGATTATCTCCATCGGGTACCAGTGTCACCGTGGCTTTGGTCTTTCCAGCGAGAATGGTCGCCGTGCCAGTGGCGCCGACTGTTAAAACATTCGTCCCTGCACGGTCTGTGACGAACACGACAATCGGATTTTCCTTTGCGTCAGTTCTGACCTTCGCAACAACCAGTTCGAAATTATTGACTCCAGCCACGCGTACCTGACCGCCATGGCGCGCCTTAGGAGTATCAGGCGTATCGCCGTGAGCTCGAATGGAGGGGCTGGCTAATGTTAGAAAAGTGACCGCAGTAGCAAGAATAATGGTTTGAAAATTTTTCATGGTAAGTCCTCGTCGGTGATTGTTACAGTATTAAAAACTCTCTTTTTCGTTTGCGGCCAGCAGACGCTCCAACGGCCGTTTGCCCCTCAGCCAGAACATTAGCGGGGTGAGCAGCGTATCTAGCAGCGTCGAACTGATGAGACCGCCGAAGATCACCACAGCCACCGGGTGCAGCACTTCCTTACCCGGTGCGTCGGCGGAGAGCATCAGTGGAAGCAATGCGAAGGCCGCTACCAGCGCCGTCATCAGTACCGGTGTCAAGCGCTCCAGTGATCCGCGCACGATCATGGACTGCCCGAACTTCTCGCCCTCGAAGGCGCACAGGTTTATATAGTGGCTGATTTTGAGAATGCCATTGCGGGTCGCAATACCGGTCAAAGTAATAAAACCCACCAGCGCCGCTACCGATAACGGTTGCCCCGAAATCCATAACGCGATCACGCTGCCGATCAGCGCCAGTGGAATATTGCCCATGATGATGAAGGTGAGCGCTGTCGAGCGGTACCGGCTGTAGAGAACCATAAAGATCATCGTCAGCGACACGGCAGCCAGCAGCGCGATGAGCCTCGCCGCCTGTTCCTGCGCTTGGAACTGGCCTTCCAGCGCAGTGAAATAGCCCTCCGGCAAAGGCTTGGCCGCCAACTCGGCACGGATGTCGACGATTACCTTCGACATGTCGCGGCCATCGGTGTTGGCAGAAAGCACGATGCGGCGACGCGAATTTTCGCGGCTGACCTGATTGGGCCCTTCGCCTTCCTCAATTCTGGCGATTTTCGATAGCGGCACGTGGCCGGTCGGCGTTTCGATCAGCAGATCGGCCAGCGCCTGCGGGCCGCGCGCGCTTTCCGGCAGGCGCACCAGCAGATCGAAGCGGCGATTACCCTCGATGATCTGGGTGATGCGCTCACCATCAACCATCTGCTGCAGCCCGCGCAGCAAGGTGCCGGGTGCCACGCCGTAGCGCGCCGCCTGCTCGTAGTCGAGGCTAATTTTTATCTGGGGGATCAGCACCTGCTTTTCTATCTGCAAATCGGTAACGCCTGGTATTCGCGCCAGCCGCTCCTGCAAATCGGTCGCCAGACCGCGCAGTGTATCGAGGTCGTCACCATAGACTTTCAGCGCGATCTGGGCACGCACGCCGGACAGCAGGTGATCGAGACGATGCGAAATCGGCTGGCCAACGTTGGAGGCGGCCGGCAGTGTGGCGAGGCGGCTACGGATATCGGCGATAATTTCCTCCCGCCTGCGCGTGGATGCTTTCAGGTCAACATCCATCTCGGTGTAATGCACGCCTTCGGCATGTTCATCGAGTTCGGCGCGACCGGTTCGCCGCCCCACTTGTGTGACCTCGGGCACCTGCGTGACCAGTTGCTCGGCCAATGTGCCGATGCGGTTGGATTCGGCCAGCGAACTGCCCGGGTTGAGCAATACATTGACTGTCAGCGTACCTTCGTTAAATGGCGGCAGGAAGGAGCGTGGGAAGAACGGTATGCTCGCTGCCACGATCACGACCAGCACCAGTGCGCCCACCAGCAGGGTACGTGCATGACCAAAGGACCACTGCAGCAGTTTTGCGTCCCCGCGCTTGAGCCAGGTGACCAACGGGCTGTCACCGGCATGCAGTTGCTTCATCCGCGGCAGCAGATAGTACGCCATCACCGGCGTCAGCGTAACGGAGACGATCATGCTGGCGAGAATGGAAACGATGTACGCCACACCCAGCGGTGTAAACAGCCGTCCCTCGATTCCCGGCAAGACGAACAGTGGCACGAACACCAGCACGATAATAACCGTCGCGTAGACGATGGCCGAGCGCACTTCCAGAGTGGCGGCGGCGATGACCTCGATCACCGGACGTGGCGCGGCTGCCGCCTCGTTCAACTTCAAACGACGCAGGACGTTCTCGACACCGACGACGGCATCATCGACCAGTTCACCGATGGCAATCGCCAGCCCGCCCAGCGTCATGGTGTTGATCGACAGACCGAAATAATGGAATACAAGTGCAGCGGTGAGCAGCGACACCGGAATCGCCATCAGCGATATAACGGTGGTGCGGATGTTAAGAAGAAACAGAAACAGGATCACCGCCACCAGGATCGCGCCATCGCGCAGTGCCTCCTCCACATTCGTCACCGAATGCGCGATGAAATCGGCTTGCTTGAAAAGGAAGGACGGCGCTTCAATACCTTTGGGCAGATTCTTGCCAAGTTCGGCGATGGCTTTTTCGATCTCGCGGGTCAGCCTTACGCTGTCGGCGGTCGGTTGCTTCTGCACCGACAGGATGACAGCGGGCTTACCTTTGTAGCTGCCGTCGCCGCGCTTGATGGCCGGCGCCAGTTT
>JANOQY010000118.1:0-2217 GCA_031414995.1 Betaproteobacteria bacterium | reverse complement strand
GGTGGCAAAGCGGCTGGACGCCAAAACTCATGTCGTATTTGTCACCGCATACGATCAATACGCCGTCGATGCGTTTGACCAGCAGGCGGCGGATTATTTGTTGAAGCCCGTGACAGACGATCGCCTGACGCGCACCATCGCGCGACTCAAGGAAAAAGTATCAAAATCGGAAGTGCCGGGCGATGTCGCGGGCATTCTCAAACAATTGGCCGCCACGTTGCCACCGAGCAGGAATACGCATCTACGCTGGATCCGCGCGTCCGTTGGCGAAACGGTGCGGCAAATTCCTGTCGATGAAGTGTTTTATTTTCAGGCGCAAGACAAATACGTTAGCGTCTACACGGCAGCGGGTGAATCGCTGATTCGCACACCACTTGCAGAGCTACAAGCTGAACTGGACCCAAACGAATTTTGGCAAATTCACCGTTCAACCATCGTCAACGTGAACTGTGTCGCAGCGACAACGCGCGATGTGATGGGCAAAACGATGGTGAAGCTCAAAGATTGCAAAACCGAGTTGCAAGTCAGCCGGGCCTACGCGCACTTATTCAAGCAAATGTAATTGCCTTCATCTGCCGGTCGTGCCAGCGCGACAACGCTAGCAACGCGCAGGTGGCGCCGATGAGCGCCCAGAACATATCCGATTGCGTGTCCCACGGATCGCCCTGCGTGCCAAGGAATTCGTCCGCGCCCTGCCCCATGATCAATGCGCTCCACCATTCGATAATTTCATAAAAAGCAGAAAAGCCGAGGCAGATCGCGATGCACAAAAACGCCACCACGCCGCGACGTGTGATGGCGAATTTGCGTACCAGCACTTCGCGCGCAACGATCGCTGGTATAAAACCTTGCGCAAAGTGGCCGATCTTATCGTAGTTATTTCTCGTGAAGCCAAACCAATCCTGCATCCAGAATCCCAGCGGCACGCGGGCATAAGTGTAGGCGCCGCCAAGAATCAGGATGAGACCGTGAATCGCGATCAACCAATACAGCATTGTGGTGAGCTCGAACGTTTTGCGCGTCCACCACATCAGCACCAATGCCACAAAACACGGTGCCACTTCCAGCCACCACGTCGCACGGTCGTGCGGCGCCCAGCCTGACCAAGCGAGGCTCACAACCCATAACGCAATCAATACAGCAAATGCGGCAGGGACGTTTTTTGTGGAAGCGTCAACATTCATCGGCGGATTTTCTCTTGGGTTGCATCAATCGTTGCGGTTGGCCTGCGTGCTAAAATTTTCGCCATTATCGGCAGCAGGAGTTTTGATTCGTCATGTTAACGCTTCATATCAACGGTGAACAAAAGCAATTTCCGCCTGACCTCAATGTCGCGCAATTGGTGGCGACCATGTCGCTGGCAGGCAAACGATTCGCGGTGGAGCTGAATGGCGAAATCGTGCCCAAGAGCGGACATGCAACGACGCCATTGCGCGATGGCGATCAGCTTGAAGTTGTGGTTGCGGTGGGGGGCGGCTAGTGGCCAGCACCGCAAATGATCCAGACACATTCACCATCGCTGGCCGTGCGTATCGGTCGCGATTATTAGTTGGCACTGGAAAGTATCGCGATTTCGCCGAGACGCGCGCAGCCATTGATGCTTCCAATGCCGAGATCATCACGGTGGCGATTCGCCGCGTAAACATTGGCCAACATCCTAACGAGCCAAATCTGCTGGAGGTATTGCCGCCGTCGACATTCACCATCCTGCCCAACACCGCTGGTTGCTACAACGCGCGGGAAGCAGTGCGCACATTGCGGCTGGCGCGTGAGCTTCTCGATGGACATGCGCTGGTAAAACTGGAAGTGCTGAGCGACGATGCAACGCTTTTTCCAAACATGCCTGAAACAATCATTGCCGCAAAAGAGCTGGTGGCCGATGGGTTTCAGGTGATGGTGTATTGCTCGGACGATCCGATACAGGCAAAAATGCTGGAAGAAATCGGCTGCGTTGCTGTGATGCCGCTTGCATCGTTGATCGGCTCTGGCATGGGCATATTGAACCCATGGAATCTGCAAATTATTATCGACCGCGCCAAAGTGCCGGTGCTAGTGGACGCGGGCATCGGCACAGCGTCCGACGCGGCTATTGCGATGGAGCTGGGCTGTGATGGCGTGCTGATGAATACCGCGATTGCGAAGGCAGTGCATCCGGTATTGATGGCTAGCGCTATGAAAAAAGCGGTGGAAGCCGGGCGCGAGGCATTTTTGGCCGGA
>JANOQY010000117.1:0-13034 GCA_031414995.1 Betaproteobacteria bacterium | reverse complement strand
CTCGCTCACAATCGCAAAGTCCAAATTAAGTGGCCACAAGCTGTTTAACTCGGCGCTCCAAAGGGACGTGTCACAAGCGGCGCGCCATTGAGCTTGGTCGTTATGCGTCAGGATCCACCGGCAGACATTCGTGATGCGTCGGGTAAAATCAAAGCCGGCCATATCCGAATGGAGCCGGCCCTTCGTTCTCTACTAATTAAGGAGCCTATATGCGTTTCAGTTTTCTGTTGACCGGTTTGATCACGTTCGCCGCTTCCGCTTTCGCTCAGGATATGGGCATATATCCGCCTTCCGAGATCAAGTGGCGAGACGGCCCAGGCTCCTTGCAAGCTGGAGCGAAGTTCGCAGTGCTTGAAGGCGATCCCGGCAAGGACGGACCGTTTGTCATGCGGCTGTGGTTTCCGGACGGTTTCAAGATTGCGCCACACACGCATCCCAAGGTTGAGCGCATCACGGTCATTTCGGGGACGTTCAATTTGGGCATGGGCGAGACCTTCGATGCGTCGAAGACTCGCGAGATGCCCGCCGGAACGTTTGGGCACTGGGCAGCGGATATGCGTCATTTCGCATGGACTAAGGGTGAGACGGTACTGCAGCTGCATGGTGTCGGACCGTGGACCATCACCTACGTCAACCCGGCAGACGATCCGCGTGTGAAGAAGTAGTGGCTCAATGTGCCGAGTTCGGTCCAGGCGTCGAGCATCGATGTTGCGTCCGCTTGGATTTCGGCCAATGTGAAATTGACGCCTAACTCCGCGTTCAACCAGCCCCGCCGGTGCGGCTTCCTTGGTTATCAGCCATTGGTGGCGGCGGGCCGGTTAACGCAGCGTTGAACGTCAGCTTCAGCGAAATCTAAAGGACCGGAACGGGTCGGCAGCGGGCTTACAATCGACCGGCTCGATCCGGCCAGGAGCTGTCGCTCAGCGGCGTAGCCCAATTTTCCCGTAAGCGGTCTTTGAAAATTCGAGACTGCTGGCCGGTTGCAGCCAGACTCCCCATCGCTATGCAAACGTCGTATGATTTCCTGCGATGCTGGATTGAACTCCAGAAATAGATAAGGTTTGTCATATAGTCGCAGACTTAGTCTTTCTTGGGGCGCAAGGCTCAGCTTTTTAGAATTGAACGGGACGCGGTCGACATTTTTTTGCAGCGCGCGAATAATATCGACCACAACCCATTTGATTTCTTGAATGCCCGAAGCCGGTTTATGGCGGTCAGAGCTATACACAATCGTTCTAAGCATTGACCACAGGGAGAAATGCATGGCCTGTTTGAATACCTGGATGGCAAGAAGTGGCGTAATTTGCGGTGCTGCCTTCAAAAGGCTTGGCGTCCGCTTACTGCTGGCCGTTGTACTCTCGGGCCAGTTCGTCATGGCGCAAACAGTCACGACAACATTGACCGCAGGAACAGCCCCAAACGCGGTCGCCGTCAACCCGGTCACCAATAAAATTTATGTAGCGAATGGCAGCAGCAACAACGTCACCGTCATCGACGGTGCCACGAATGCCTTAACGACATTGGCCGCCGGGACGGGTCCACGCGCGGTCGCCATCAACCCGGTAACCAACAAGATCTATGTAGTGAATCAAAGCAGCAATAACGTCACGGTCATCGACGGCGCCACCAATGCCCTCACCACATTGGCCGCAGGAACACAACCCAACGCGGTCGCCGTCAACCCGGTTACCAACAAGATCTATGTGTCGAATTCCGGCGGGGCTAACGTCACCGTCATTGATGGTGCTACAAACGCCCTCACCGCACTGGCTGCCGGGACAGTACCCTTTGCGGTCGCCATCAACCCGGTTGCCAACAAAATCTACGTGGCCAATCAAAGCAGCAATAACGTCACCGTCATCGATGCAGCACCCACAACCTCTACCAACCACCAAACGTCGGTTGCGATGGCAGGCGGAACGGTTACCAGCCTGACTGCACCATCGCTTTCGCTGACGGTGAATGGTGCCTATGCGCCGAACGATCCTTTGGTTCGCACGGTGTACTACCGGTTGGGCGATGCACAGGGATCGTATACGGCAGCCACCGGTTCGGGGCCTTTTACCGCAGCGTTGAGCGGGTTGCGACTCGGTGAAAACATCGTCTCGTTGTTTGCCGTTGATGCCATGGACGGTACGTCAATCGGCAATGGCAGCACCAGTTCGATGATCGGTGCGCCAACCATATTCGCTTTTACGGTGGTCAGCCCGCCGGTAATCACCACGGCGTCACCACTTGCGACGGGCACCGTCGGCACGGCCTACAGCCAGTCGATTACCGCCAGCGGCGGTGTCGGCGCACTGACGTTTGCCGTGACCAGCGGCACGCTGCCCGCAGGCCTGACGCTGTCGTCCGCAGGACTACTATCAGGTACGCCATCAGCCGGCATGACTTCATTTACTGTGACGGCCACCGACGCAATGGGCGGCACGGGGGCGAAGGCATTTTCCTTAACTATCAATCAGGCGACGTCCTCAGTTGCCGTCAGCAGCAGTGCCAGTCCGGTCACGGCCTTCAGCGCCGTCACCTTCACTGCGATCGTTACGGGTGCCGCACCGACCGGTACCATCAACTTCAAGCGCGACGGGACTACCATCGCCGGTTGCGGTGCAAAGCCCTTGGCGTCAAACTTCGCGCAATGCACGACGACAATCGCAACGCTCGGTACGCGCACGATCACCGCCGATTACAGCGGCGACACCAACAATGCCGTGAGCACCGGCACCCTGGGCGGTGGCCAGATCGTCATCCCGCCCACCATTACCGTCTCACCCCTCACGCTGACTAGCGGTAACGTCGGCGCGGCCTACAGCCAAACCTTCGCCGCCAGCGGCGGTACGGTTGCCTACACTTTCGCGTTGTCGGCGGGCGCGCTGCCTGGCGGTCTGACGCTTGCCAGCGGCGGGCAGTTGAGTGGCAGTCCCAACGCAGCCGGCACCTTTAACTTCACCGTCAACGCCACCGACGCCAACGGCTTCACCGGTGCGACCGCCTATACCGTGACCATCAATCAGGGTCAGACCGTCACCTTCAGCCCCGCCTCACCGGTGTCGCTGGGCGCCGCCCCGGTAACGCTTACAGCTTCCGCGTCCAGCGGCCTGACCGCGTTCACCTTCTCCACCGGCAGCGCCGCCGGCATCTGCACGGTTTCAGGCAATCAGCTAACCATCGTCGGCGCGGGCACCTGTGCCCTCACCGCCACCCAACCCGGTGACCTCACCTACCCAAGCGCCTCGGCCAATGCGAGTGTGATCATCAACCCGATGTTTACTGCGGTGCAGTCGCGTAAAGTGCATGGCGCTGCCGGCCCGTTTGACCTGCCCATCGATACCACTCTCATCGCGCCCTTGGTGACTGTCGACCCCCGTGTCATTGGCGGTGGCCACCTCATCGTATTCCAGTTCAATGGCGCGGTTGCCAACGCGGGGAGCGCGAGTATCACGAATGGTGCGGTGACGGCCCCCATTGCGGCGGGCAATGAGGTGCTGGTGACGTTAACCGGGGTGCCAGATAATCAACGCGCTACCGTTACGCTAACCAACGTCAATGGATCGGTGAACCCGCCACCTGTCTCCATCGGCTTTATGGTCGGTGACATCAACAACTCTCGCTCTGTCAACTCATCCGACATCAGCGGTGTGAAAGCGCGCTCAGGTCAAACGACAAATGCATCAAATTTCAAGTTCGATGTGAATGCGACGGGTGCAATCAACTCGTCGGATATTTCGGTGGTGAAGGCACGGTCTGGGCTGGTGTTGCCTTAGCCCGTTTGCAATAGATTCCGCCAGCGTGGTTTGCGCTAGTGTGCTCGCAACTTGTAGCAGTACGAAGGTCTGCTCTCTGACAAGTTGAGTGTCTGCAACGGGTCGGTACCAGCCGGTCACCTCCAAAAGCGTCATCGCCCGAATGAATTCCTAATTCACAAAGTCAACCTGGCAATTTCATCCCTCTCTTCTTCATCGCGTCCCGCACCCGATTCGGGTAATCACTAATGATTCCATCGACCTTCCAATTGAGCATGCGCTCGATGTCCGGTAGCGAATTGACCGTCCACACGACGACTTTCAATCCCAGCGCCTGCGCTTCCTGCACTTTCGCCTGATCAACATCACCAAAATACGGCGACCACACCGCGCCACCCGCCGCCTTCACCATTCGCGCGACCGAGCCGCCAAATTCGCGCACGTTCAACCCCGCCGTCCACGCGGAACCTTCGCGACCTTCGGCGTTGATCGTATCCAGAAATTTCTGCTGGGCTGAAAGATAGACCGTCGGGATGTCAGGTGCGCGCTGCTGCACGATTTTCAGCGTGCGCCAGTCGAAGCTTTGAAGCGTGACGCGGGCGCGCATTTTCTCGGCGGTGATGACGCCAAGCAGCGCATCGACAAACGCTTCTGGGCTGGTTGTGGCGTCACGCTCGAACGGGGAAAGTTTGGTTTCGATATTGAAGCGCACGCGTTCGTTGCCAGTTTGTCGAACCAGCGCAAATAAATCGGCGAGTCTGGGAATGCGCGTGCCATCGACAGATTGCTGCTCGGGATAGCGCTCAGCGTATTTGGTGCCGGGCTTGAGTCGGCCCACGTCGTATCGCTGCAACTCAGCATAAGTGAGTGAAAAAATGGAAGGCCCAATATTTGCGGACGTTTCCAGCCATTTTCCGTCTGGAAGGCGCACCAGGTCTGGATTTAGCCTCGGATCGTGTGCGATGACGACGACGCCGTCTTTGGTGACATTGGTATCGAGCTCTAGCGTGGTGACGCCGATTTCCAGCGCTTTGGCAAACGCGGGCAGCGTATTTTCAGGCATGAGCCCGCGCGTGCCGCGATGGCCTTGCAGATCGAATGTTGACGCGCAGCCCGCAAGCAGGACGCCGCACGACAAGACTGAAACGAGCATGTTCACACGACGCATAGTCACTCCGCCTATGAGAAAATTGAGGTTTCACGAATCTTACCAAAGCAGTCCATGTCCAACGGCCTTGATCCCAAGAAAAACGCAGCGCCCGCAGCCCCCGCGACCAACTTCATCCGCAACATCATCGATGCCGATCTTGCCGCGAATAAATTCGCCACGCGTATGTGGGCCGGCAAGCCGGGATTGGCAAGCGATCATGCGCAGGGCCAGCGCGACGCGGCCAAGATCCGTACCCGCTTTCCGCCGGAGCCCAATGGTTACCTGCATATCGGCCATGCCAAATCGATCTGCCTAAATTTCGGTTTGGCGCGCGACTACGGCGGCCGCTGCCACCTGCGTTTTGATGACACCAATCCCGCGAAAGAAGAGCAGGAATTCGTCGATGCCATTCTCGACAGCGTGCATTGGCTGGGTTTTGATTATGAAAAAGATGGCGAGAGCAATCTGTATTTCGCCTCAGACTATTTCGACTGGATGTATGAGTTTGCCGAACGGCTGATCGAAAAAGGTCAGGCCTACGTCGATAGCCTGACGGCGGAGGAAATGCGCGAATACCGGGGCACGCTCACCGAGAAGGGCAAAGACTCGCCTTTCCGCAACCGTAGCGTGACTGAAAACCTCACATTGTTTCGCGAAATGCGTGATGGCAAGCACGCCGATGGCGCGCACGTGTTGCGCGCGAAGATCGACATGCAGTCGCCCAACATTAACCTGCGTGACCCGGCCATGTACCGCATCAAGCGCGCGCATCACCACCGTACCGGCGACAAATGGTGCATCTATCCGCTCTACAGCTACGCCCATCCGATCGAGGACGCACTGGAACAGATTACGCATTCCATTTGTACGCTCGAATTCGAGGATCAGCGACCTTACTACGATTGGTTGCTCGGACATATCCGCGACGCCGGTTTTCTGGCTGATCCCCTGCCCCGCCAATATGAAGCTGCCCGGCTGAACTTTACCTACATTGTGCTGAGCAAACGTTATTTGATTCAGCTCGTGACGGAGAAATACGTCGACGGATGGGATGATCCGCGCCTGCCGACCATCGCCGGTGCACGCCGCCGTGGCTATACACCCGAAGGCATACGACTGATGATGGACCGCAGTGGTGTTTCAAAATCGGATAGCTGGCTCGATTACAGCCTGCTCGAAGATTGCATGCGTGAACATTTGAATGACGTTGCGCCGCGCCGCACTGCGGTGCTGGATCCGTTAAAACTCGTCATCACCAATTATCCCGACGGACAATCAGAAACCTGCTTTGCGCCGAATCATCCGCAAAAGCCTGAGCTGGGAAAACGCGAAGTGCCGTTTTCGGGGGAGCTGTGGATCGAGCGCGAGGATTTTCAGGAAACGCCGCAGAAGGGATTTTTCCGGCTCTATCCGCCAGCCAACGATCAGTCCGGTAACAAGGTGCGGCTGCGCTACGGCTTCGTGATTCAATGCACCGGATTCGAAAAAGACGCGGCAGGCAACATTACAAAAGTGACCGCCGAATATTTCCCCGACAGCAAATCCGGCACGCCGGGCAGCGACACCTACAAAGTCAAAGGCAATATCCACTGGGTGTGCGCCAAGGGTGCGTATGCGGCTGAAGTGCGCCTGTACGACCGCCTCTTCAAAACGCCCTACCCCGGACGCGAGAGCGGCAACTACCTGCTCGATCTCAATCCGGATTCGAAACGCATCATCACCGCGTATCTGGAACGGTCGCTAAAAGATGCGAAGCCAGAGGAACGGTTTCAGTTCGAGCGGCATGGTTACTTTGTGGCGGATCGCGTGGATTCCACTCCCGGCAATCCAAAATTCAATCGCGCAGTGACGTTGAAGGATTCCTGGACGGCGAAGTGATGGTGGCTTTGTCGTAATCGGCCATTAAATGTTTTGGCAGCGCGGACAATAAAACAAGCCGCGCCCACCCTGCGTGGTTCGCGTGATCGGTGTGGCACAGGTCCAGCAAGGCGCACCCTCGCGGTCATAGGCATAAAAGCGCGCGGCCTCAACGCCAGCGCCTGCTTTGCGGGCAGCCTGATATTGCGCCCATGGCCGGACGACACCGTCGCGTTGCACGCTTCGCCGCGTGAGTGTTTTGCATGCTTTTGCAATTCGCAACAACTCGGGCGCGGAAAGTTCGCCAATTTTGCGCTGCGGGTTCACACGCGACACAAACAAAATATCGGCACGCAGATAGTTACCTAACCCTGCGATCACGCGCTGGTCGAGCAGCGCATCGGCAATCACCCGTCGGGGATATTGCGCCAAGCGATGCGAAATTTCTTGTGCGCTCACGTTGCAATCAAGCACCTCGGGGCCAAGTTTGGCGATGTAAGGGTGGCGATCTTCGCCACCCACCCTGAGCCATGCAAAATCAGTGGCGCTGTAGAGCACGACCTGATGCTTTGGCGTGCGAATAATCAAACGCACTTGTTTGTTCAGCAGCGGCTCGGCGGGTTTGTGCAGCACCCACTCACCATATAGCTGGTTATGCGAATACAGCACGAGACCATTGGCGAACTCTGTGAGCATCGCCTTGCTACGCGCATATACGCGCTCAATGCGAATGCCACGCAAGCTTCGTGACTTGGGCATCAATGCGGGATAGCGTAGCTCCAGTGTGCACGGTTGCTTTGCGACCGCAGCGTGCACAGCGCGCGCGGCGAGAAATATTTCGGGGCCTTCAGGCACGGCGCGGTGTGGTATTTATGGTCAAGTGTGCCCTGGCGCGCAGACTCCCCACCACGCCGGTTGGAAAGTAATAAACCGACAACACAAACAGTACGCCGAGCCACAACAGCCAACGGTCGGGCGACAGCAGCGCAGACAGCCACGGTAAGCCGCTGGCAGCCTCACTACCGATACGCAATAAATCCTGCAAATAGCTTTGAGCGACGACAAACAGAACCGCACCGATGACGGCCCCGTAAATGGTGCCCATACCGCCGATGACAACGATGAGCAGCACATCCATCATGATCTCGAATGCCAATGAAGTGTCGGGTCCGTTGTAGCGCAACCACAGGGCAAGCATCACGCCGGCCAACGTGGCAAAAAGTGCGGACAACACACTCGATATGGTGCGGTACATGACGACACGATAGCCGATGGCTTCGGCGCGAAATTCGTTTTCCCGAATCGCCTGCAACACCCGTCCGAAAGGCGAATTGACGATCCGCAGCAGCGTCAGCACAAGCACACTGGCCATGAAAAACAGCAAGTAGTAACAAAGTAACCTGCCGTCCACGGATACCCCCAGAAACGGCGCATCCATGAATGCATAGCTAGGCGACAACAATTCAGGCAACTTGAAATTGAGACCGTCATCACCGCCGGTAAACTCCGAAAGCTGCGATGCAAGCACCTGAAAAGCAGACGCAACTGCCAGTGTGATCATGGCAAAAAAGATTGCCTTCACCCTCAATGAAAAAAGTCCCACCGCGACCGCCAATACAAACGACAAGCCCAGCGAACCGGCAACGCCGATTACAATCGCCTCCCAGGTCGGCCCAAAACGGGTGCACGCGATGGCGACGCCATACGCACCAATGCCGAAAAACATGGTGTGCGCAAAGCTCACGATGCCTGTGTAGCCGAGCAATAAATCAAAGCTTGCCACCAGCAGGATGAACACCAGCACCTTGGCCGCAACGCCCAGCGCCTTTGCCCCGGGAAAAATGAACGGCGCGAATGCGAGCGCCAGCACCACAGCAATAAGGAGGAGGGCAAGCATGCGGCTGCGCGGCAGATCGTTTGACAACAAGCGCTTGAGCATTTCTACTGGCCTCTCACGCTAGCGATTAGTAACGGGATAAACGCCCCGCGGACGCCATAACAGCACAGCCACCATCACGGCGATATTAGAAAACAACGCGACCTTGGGCGCAAGAAAGCCACTATAGTTGGTCATCAGGCCAACCAATAACGCACCGATCAGGGCGCCGCCCGTGGACCCCAGCCCGCCGATGATGATGACAATGAAGATCAACACATTCACTTGCGCGCCGATCAGCGGTGTCACGTTCTGCTGATACATGCCCCACATCACCCCGCCCAAACCGGCCAACGCGCTGCCAACAACAAAAACGCCGACGAAAAGCCGTTTGATGCGATAGCCCAGCGACTCGACCATTTCGCGATTCTCCACGCCGGCACGAATCAACAGTCCGATCTTGGTGCGTGCCAAAGTCCAGGCAAGCCCGCCAAAAACCACCAGCCCCACGACGACCGCCACCAAGCGGAATTTTTCGATTGCGGCGTCTCCTAATAACAGCGAGCCACGCAATGCTTCCGGCAGCGCCAGTGGAATCTGCTGCGCGCCCCAAATCACCTTGATGAGTTCCTCACCGATAATCATGCCGCCCATGGTGATGAGAATCTGTTTTAGATGCTGGCCGTACACAGGGCGTACGATAAAACGCTCAAACGCGAGACCAACTGCGCCAGCCACCATCATCGCAATCAGCATCGCGACAAACACAGCCACCAGATTTCGCCACAGCACGTCTGATCCAGTCCAGTCACCCATTACGCCGAACACGCTGGTGGCAACAAAAGCCCCCAGCGCAATAAAAACACCATGCCCAAAATTCAATACATCCATCAGACCGAACACCAGCGTGAGGCCCGAGGCGATGATAAAAATAATCATCCCCATCGCGAGCCCCGCAACGGTAAGCGTGAGCCAGGTCGACCCCGATTCGACCAGGGGCAACGCCAGCAGCGCCAGTGCAGGCACCAACGCCAGCGGCTTCCAGTCGAAATCAATTTTTGCCATCAAAAGCTTCATAGCGATAATCCCAGCAGTGAGTGTTGCAAGCCTTTGTCTTCGGCAAACGCGCTCATCGCGCCGGTGTGCACTACGCGACCGTTGTCCATAATCGCTACGCTGTCGCCCAATCGTTGGGCAAAATTAATGTTTTGCTCGACCAGCAAAATACTCACGCCACTCGCTTTAAGCTGCGCAAAGGCGTCGATCATATTATTGATGATGGCAGGTGCCAGGCCCTTGCTCGGTTCGTCGATGATCAATAGTTCGCGCGGTTCAACGATGGCGCGTGATACGGCCAGCATCTGTTTCTGACCGCCTGAAAGTTTGCCCGCCGGGTAATTCCAGAATTTCTCGATGGCGGGGAAAAGTGAAAAAATCCATTTCAAACGCGCGTCGTCCATCTCGCCGGATCGCTTCGCTTGACGCGCGGCCAGCAGCATATTTTCCTTGACGGTGAGGTCAGAAAAAATCCCCATCGTTTCGGGCACATAGGCGATATTGAGTGCGGCGATCTGCGGGGTGCCAAGCGCCGTAATGTCTTTGCCGGCGAAGGTGATTTTTCCTGCCCCGGCGTGCCACAAACCCATGATCGTGCGCAGCGTGGTGGATTTACCCGCCCCGTTGCGCCCCAGCAACATGGTTAATTGGCCGCGCGGAACAGTGAGATCAACGCCGTGCAGGATATGGTATGCCGCAATATTGGTGTGCACGCCTTCGAGGGTGAGAATGTGATCGACAGCTTTGTGATTCATGCCGCCGCCCCAAACAAATTTGTCGCCTCTTCATGCTCACGTATGCCGAGGTAAGCTTCCTGAACCACCTTTGATGCAATCACTTCCGCTGGCAGACCGTCGGCAACCAAAGTGCCATCGTGCAATACGATGATGCGATCAGCGAGCTCTCTCACCACATCCATCTTGTGCTCGACAAGCAGAATTGTTTTGCTTTTGTCTTCACGCAATTTGCGGATGAGGTTGAGCACGGCGGGTACCTCATCCGCACTCATGCCGGCGGTGGGCTCGTCGAACATGAATACCTGCGATTCGAGAGCCATCAATATTGCCACTTCAAGCTTGCGCTGGTCGCCATGCGACAGGTTCGCGACGACACTGTCCGCTTTATCGAGCAATGAAACGGACTCAAGAATTTCCTCGGATCGCGTCAGCAGCGTTTTATGGTCGCTCCAGATGCTCCAGAGATTCAATCCTTTGCGATGAGCACCTTCGCGGGTGGCCTGTACTGCCAGCCGTACGTTTTCCAGAACGCTCAAACTGGGAAACAGATTGGTAAGTTGAAACGCCCTCCCCAACCCTGCACGCGTTCGCGCCGACGCAGACATTGCCGACAGGTCTTGTCCATTCAACGTGACCAAGCCACTGCTCGCGCTGAGCTGACCGGAGATGAGATTGAAATAAGTAGTCTTGCCAGCACCGTTGGGACCGACAATGGCGGTCAACGTGCCCGGCTCGAATGCGCAACTCACGGCGTTGACCGCAACGTGACCGCCGAAACGAATGGTCAGGTCAGTAGTGGTCAGAGACGCCATCTTGCGCTGGACTCAGCGTTTCGCAGGCGTTGTAACAGGTGCAGTGGCCGCCGGGGCGGCTCCGCTGCTCGATAGATGATCCAGCATCGCCATGATTGCCATCATCTGTGGTGCGGATTTCTTTGCGTAGTTGGCATCATCATATCCCCACCAATCCCAGCAGCTATTGATCGCGCCCTTGCCGGTTTGCGGATACAACACCACGATGTTATTGCTATCAGCCCAACGGTTGTAACCAGCGTTTCGCGCCAACGTATCGCCTATGTCCGTGCCATTCTGACGGCAGCCATGCAGGGCCACATGCATACGGCACGACACACCATTCGCGCAGCTTCTGGGAACAAATATCCAACCAGTGGCACCTAGGCCGTGACCGGTGGCAAAAGTAGCTTGATCGAATTCGATTAGGTTGCCCTCAAGAGCACCAGTCTTGCGCGCGGTGAGTGGCCCATACAGATGCTGCAATAAAGAACCGGCCAGATCGAACTGACAGTTGTTGATGAACGGGGATGCCTTGGTGAGACAGGTTCCGCCAAAATCATCGGTAACGAACGCGTGCTCGCTCGCGATTTCTCTTTTGTGAATGATGTTGACGGCGGGAAGAAAGCTCTGATAGTAGGATTGTAGCGCGCTACTCGTTGCCTCTTTCACCACGCTGTCGTTGGCACCGGAGAAAAGATATACCTTCGACGCAGCGAGATTGCTGACAGGATCGATCAATCCCTCTTTTGCCCATTTGTTAGTCGATGTAACTAAATCAGCGACTGGAATCGGCGCGCTACCTAAACAGCGCGTAAGCGCGTTGATCACCGAGCCTTCGGCACAATTGAACGGACCGCCCGCAATCACGGCGGCACCTTTCTGGAAACGAGTCGAGTAGGCAACGTGTAATTGCACAGCCATATAGCCGCCGGACGAAGCGCCGGAAACTGACGTCTGTGTCTTATCAATATTGAGCTGTGGCAACGGTGCTGCGAGAGCATTGATCGCAAAACAGGCAAACGCACCAATGGCGACGCAACTTTGTTTGAAATTCATTTTTTTCTCCTCGTTTTCAGAACTGCTTAGTGCGTTCTGCGCCTTCTATGCTGAGGGCTTCTTCAAGTAATGTGAACTGTCGGTGAGTTGTTACCAGCGTTTGTTGCGGATCGGAATATCCATTTCCTCGGCCTTGATCTCGCGCACCAGCGACGGCACCGCCCACGCCAGCGTCGGATCAACTTTGATCTTGAAGTGATACATGCTTTGCATCGCCTGGTGATCCTCTTTCCGGAAGGTCATCTTGCCTTTAGGCGTGTCAAAACTCATGCCCTCCATGGCTTTGATGAGTGTCTCAGTGTTGGTGTCGCCGTTGGTTTTTTTAAGTGCCGTTACCAGTGCCATCGCCACCGAAAATCCACCCGCAGTGAAGAAATCCGGCGGCGTCTTGAATTTCGACATATGGCGACTGACGAGCACGGCATTGAGAGGATTCTTCGGAATATCGTAGTAGTAGTAGGTGGCACCTTCCATACCAGGGAAATTCTTGTACACCGACATCGCCGGCAGAATATTGCCGCCAGTTACTATTTCTATTCCGAAGCGTTTCAGATCGAGATCCGCAATTTTGAACGGACTGCCTGCGCCCGCCCAGATGATCCAGATAAGTTTCCGACCGGGCTTGTCCTTGAGTTTGTCGATCAGGCGTTGTGCGCCGGCGGTGAAATCGGTGGTGGCCGCCGGCAGATATTCCTCGTGAGCTATTTTCGCCTGCTTGAGGGCACCCTTGAAGGCTTTTACGCCATCGCGCCCGAATGCATTGTC
>JANOQY010000116.1:0-9138 GCA_031414995.1 Betaproteobacteria bacterium | reverse complement strand
CAAGTGGAAACCGACCTGGGACCCATCCGCGTGCTCGTCAACAATGCCGGCAACGATGCACGTCACGCGCTCGCCGATCTCACGCCAGAATATTGGGACAAATGCCAGGCGCTGAATCTGAAGCATCAGGTATTTGCCATTCAGCAAGTGGCGCCGGGCATGGCGTCGGCAGGCGGCGGCTCGATCATCAACTTAGGCTCTGTGTCGTGGATGCGTGGCCGCGCTAATCTGGTCGGCTACACGACAGCAAAGGCTGCCATATCTGGGCTTTCCCGCACACTCGCGCGTGAACTTGGTGAGAAAAATATACGTGTGAATACATTGGTGCCGGGCGCCATTGTCACCGAGCGACAAGAAGCGCTGTGGCGCAACGCGGATGACGACAAAAAATTCATCGAGTTGCAATGTCTCAAGTTTCGACTGGACGCTTCCCACGTTGCGCGCACCGCACTATTTCTTGCGTCGGACGAGTCGAACGGCATCACCGGCCAGAACATAATCGTCGATGCAGGGCTGGCGCAGGTATCGGTGGCCGGATGAATATTGATATGTATGTCACCGTTTTCAGTGCTTCATTTATACGATGTGAATTGAGGAGACAGGAATGAAAAGACTATTCGCGTTCTGCGTTTTATTCAGTGTGTCGGCGGCGTTCGCGCAATCGTTCCCTGCCAAACCAATCACCGTGATCGTGCCCTTCGGTCCCGGCGGAACCACCGATCTGATGGCGCGCGTGTTACAGGTGGAGTTCGAAAAAGCGATTGGCGGCCCGATTATCGTCACCAACAAAGCCGGCGCTGGTGGGGCCATCGCAATGGCGGAAGTCGCGCGCGCCAGTCCTGATGGCTACACGATTGCCATGACCACCATCGGCCCGCAAGTATTGCAACCGACATTGAAAAAGCTCAGCTACCAGACCGATAGCTTTGACTATCTCTGTGGAACTTACGACGTTCCACTGATGCTCATGGTCACTGCTGATTCGCCCTTTAAATCGCTGGCAGATGTCATTGCCTTTGCCAAGCAGAATCCCGGCAAATTGGCATACGGCTCCTCCGGACAGGGCACCGCACTGCACATTTCAATGGCAGCACTGCTTAAGAAAGCCGGTGTCGATGGCTTGCATGTGCCGTATAAAAGTTCCGGCGAAATGGCCACGGGATTACTTGGCAAACACATCATGATATTTGCCGAAACACCCGCTGTCGCCACGCAGTATCAGTTGCGTCCACTTGCCGTGTTTGCGGACAAACGTATCGAGACGCACGCCAATGTTCCCACCGTTATCGAAAGTGGCATCGATGTACGCGGCACCGTCTGGGGCGGATTGGTCGCACCAAAGGGCTTGCCCGTTGATGTGCGGACCCGGCTTCAGGTCGCGTGCGCCAGTGCCACCGCCACCGAGGGATACAAAGCCAGCGCCAACCGCTTGAACAGTCCGTTGGTTTATCGCGATGCGGCGACGTTTACGACGTTCGCAGCAAGTGAGGCGAAGGCCTATGCTACGGCGGTTCGTGAGTTTGGGTTGGAGGAAAAGTAGTTGTGCCGTACGGGTTGATGCCAGACACGTTGGAGGGATTTATTTTTGGATGATGGCCGCTTGCCAGGCGTAACGTCTGGTGGTGTGATGACGCTTTGCTAACGATGCGTCAGGATTTTGAGGGGCCGCATTCTACCCAAAGCGGCCTTACGGTTCGAAACAAGTCGAGAGCCTGCTTGCTCCAATAGCTGATATTCAGGCTCTACCAACATACAGATCAGGAGAGGCCGCTGTTCGCGCCCGGCGCATTGGCGAAATGCGCCACCGCTTCGCACAGTGCATCGGCTGTGTCGGGTTTGTAGATCAGTTTGCGTATGCCGGCTGCAGGCGCGCTGACGCGCAATTCTTCGGTGATGTGGCCCGAGGCCAGCACCACCGGCAGGTCGGCACGAATATTCCGCAATGCGATCGCCACCTCCAGCCCGGACATTTTCGGCATGTTGTAGTCGGTCACCACCAGATCGAATTGAGAGGAGTCGGCCTGCACCGCGGCCACCGCTTCTTCCGGGTTGGTGAAGGCGCTCACGCGGTAGCCCTGGCGCTCGAGGAGGCGCCGCATCAGCGATACGATCGCCTCTTCGTCATCGATGTAGAGAATATGCTTGCCCTGCCCATCAATCGGCGCGGTGTCCGTGGCGGGCGCCATGACGGTGGCGAGAGGTGCATCGACGGCGGGAAAGTAAATGTGGAATTCACTGCCTTTCCCGGGGGTGCTTGTCACCTCGATGCTCGCCTCATGCGCCTTGACAATGCCGTGCACCACCGACAACCCCAGGCCCGTGCCCTTGCCCATTGGCTTGGTGGTGAAGAACGGCTCGAAAATGCGCGCTCGCGTCGCCTCGTTCATGCCGGGGCCGTTGTCCCGCACCGTCAGGCAGGCATAGCGGCCCGGTTGCAGATTGCCGCGCGCCTCGCCCTGCACATGGACTTCCAGGCGTACTTCGATCACGCCCGGGTGCGCCCGATCCTGTATGGCCTGTATCGCCTGTATGGCATTGGCGCAAAGGTTGAGCAAAATCTGCTTGACCTGCGACGCATCGGCGAGCACCACGGGTGTGTCGGCCCTGCACTCCACATTCAAGGTCATCCCCGCGGGCAGCGTGGCGCGCAGCAGGCGCGCCGCCTCGAGCACCACCAGCGAGAGCGTGGTTGGCTTTCGCTCCAGCGTCTGGCGCCGGCCAAAGGCGAGGATCTGCTGCACCAGGTCCTTCGCCCGGCGAACCGCCTTGTTGATTTCCTCGAGGCTTTCAAGCGCGATGTGAGCCGGCCCCACGTCATGGCGCATCAGCTCTGAATGGCCGCTGATCACCGCGAGGGCGTTGTTGAAGTCGTGCGCAATGCCGCCGGCGAGCGTGCCGAGCGCCTCCATTTTCTGCGACTCACGCAGTTGTGCTTCGAGATGCGCGTACTGGGCTTCTGCCACTTTGCGCTCGGTGACGTCGCTCAGCGCGATGCGTACCGCAAGGGCACTTGCCCCTGCAGGGGAATCACGATCTTCGGGGAGCACGCAGTCAAGCTGCGCCTGAAACACCGCGCCATCGCCGCGCTGCAATGCGAGTTCCACACTGCCTTTTCCGTCGCCTTGTTTCACATCCAGAAAATGCCGAACCCAGCGCGGCTGGTCTTCGGCAATGACCAACGAGGTGAATTGTCTTTGCAGCAGCTTCTTGCGCTCGCGCCCGAGAAGCGCGGTGCCGGTGAGATTGACCTCAGCGATCATGCCGTCGGGCGTAAGGGTGAGATAGCCGACCGGTGCGAACTCATACAGATCGACATAGCGGTCGCGCGATTCGGCCAGCGCAATCTGCGCCTGCCGCAAGGCCTCGTTCTGCATCTCCAGCTCAACCTGGTATACCTGCAGTTCGTGCAGCAGTTCTTCGGCCGGCCGCGCGCGCGGTTCGTCCTGCGGCGCATTGTCGATCTGCCTCTCGGCTGCCGCGCGCAGGCGCGGTTCGTCCTGTTTCCTGTCTTCGGGCGGGTTCATGGGGAATCCAGCGGTTCAATCTTCACCATTGCCAGCAGGATCAATTCGGTACTCCCCAGCTCGGTCACGATGCGGCGGGCGTTAAGCACCATGCGGCGCGGACCGAGGCCGGGGAAGTCGTGTTCCACCAGGTAACCCTCCAGCACTTGCTTCTGCGGAAGAATATCTTCGAGCAGTTGGCGCAAGGCAGGGATGTCCCACTGGCCGTTACCCAGATCGTATATTTTGCGGCTCACCGTTTCTTCCGGCGTGACCTTGAAGTACCGGTAGAACGAATGGCTGGCCGATATGACCTGCAAGTCGCCGTCGAGCACGATCAGCGGTTCGACGACGGTATTGACGATGCCCTCGGCCAGTTCGCGCGCCATTTGCACCACGCCGAGCTTGATGCGCTCGAACTCCCGCAGCGCTAACTCCGCTTGTTTGAACGCGGTCACGTTGGTGAAGGTCAGCACCACGCCCGCGATGACATTGTCCAGCGTCCGGTAGGGCTGCATGCGCGCCAGATACCATGTGCCGTCGCTGGTTTGCACCTCGCGCTCGCGCGGGATCAGCGTATCGAGCACACCCTGGAGCTCGGAGAGCAGGGCTTCGCCCTCGATGTTCGAGGTGATGTCGCTCAACGGGCGGCCGATATCGGTGGCGATCAGCGGGTAGGCCTTCACCGCCTCGGGTGTGTAGCGCCGGATGACCAGTTGATTGTCGAGGAACAGCGTACCGGTATTGACACTGTCGAGCAGGTTCTTCATGTCGTTCTGCATGCCGCTCAATTGCTCGACCCTGGCATTCAGCTCGCTATTGACCGTGATGGTTTCTTCATTCAGCGATTGCAGCTCTTCCCTGGAGGTCTCCAGTTCTTCATTGGCGGACTGGAGTTCTTCGTTGGTGGACTGCAACTCCTCGTTGGCCGATTTGAGTTCCTCGTTAGTCGCCTGCTGTTCTTCGATGGTGGCTTGCTGGTTCTCATTGGCATAGGCCAGTTCGCGCTCCAGTTCCGCGACGCGCTCGGCTACGGCAGACGCGGCGCTGGCCTTGCCGAGTCCCTTACCGCGGCCTTGTGTGGCCGAGGGTTTGGGCGCGGGGTTGCCGGACCCGGCGATGTCCCGGAAGCTCACCAGCAGCAGCGGCTCGCCGGCCTGGTCCCTGGGCAAGGCGCGCACGCTGAAGCTCATTGTGGTGAAGCCGCCATCGGTCTTCACCGATACTTCCCGGTCGAGCGTCGGCGCAGCCTGGGCCGACGCATTGAGGATGGCGGCACGCAGGCCCATTTGCAGGCCCTCGCGCGCCATCTCGATCACATTGTTGCTCACCGGGCCGGGGGCCGGGCGCAGGTAGCTGCCGGTGTCGCCATGCACGTAGAGAATATTGCCTCTGGCGTCGGTGGTCACTGAGGCCGGCGCGTAGGCCGCCAGCAGCGCGCGATGGCTTAGATCGCCGACGTTGGCTGCGTTGCCGGCATTGGCGGCATTCGGTCTGCCGGTCACTGCCGCACCCGCTGTGCGCTCACCCTTGCCGGCGTCCGCGACCAGCGTGCCGACCGCGCCGGGGTAGGTGGCCGCGCCAGTGTGCTTGGCCCGGTAAAACTTCCACTTGCGATCCAGCGCTGAAAACAGATCAGGATGGCTGGTGATGCTCTCCGAGGCGGACAGAAACAACACGCCGTCGGGCCGGAGGGCGTAGTGAAAATTGGGAAACAACCGGTTCTGCAGTTCCGGCTCCAGATAGATCAGCAGGTTGCGGCAACTAAGCAGGTCGAGTCTGGTGAAGGGGGGATCCTTGACCACGTTCTGCACGGCGAACACCACCATATCGCGAACGTCCTTCTTGACCTTGTAGCCAGCATCGTCCTTCACGAAAAAGCGGCGCAGGCGCTCAGTCGTTACGTCCTGGGCGATATTGGGTGGATAGCGTCCGGCCCGCGCCACGGCTATCGCATCATCGTCGAGGTCCGTGGCGTAGATCTGGATATTCACTTCCTGTTCGTGCCTGGCCTTGATCTCGTCCATCAACTCCGAGAGCACCATGGCAATCGAATAGGCTTCCTCGCCGGTGGCGCAACCGGCCACCCAGACGCGGAATGCGTAGCCCTCGGGCTTGCCCGCCAGCAGCGGCGGCAGAATCGTTTTTTTCAGCGCGACGAAGGCTTCCGGGTCGCGGAAGAAACTGGTGACGTTGATGAGCAGTTCCTTGAACAGCGCCTGCACCTCGGCCGGATTCTCTTTCAGGTAGCGCGCGTAGACCGCGGCACTCTCGATGTTGTGCCCCGCCATGCGCCGCTCGATGCGGCGGCCGATGGTGCTCTTTTTGTAGAGCGAAAAGTCGTGCCCGGTGCCGCTGCGTACTTGCAGCAGAACCTGGTTCATGCCGCTCAGCGCTTTCTCGGCTGCGACTGCCGGCACTTTCTGTCGGAACGTTGCCTGACTGGCCACTTCCTGCAGCAGCGCCGGCATTTTCTCGACCGGCACAATATGGGTGGCGTAGCCGGCGGCGATGGCGCTTTGCGGCATGCCGTCATACTTGGCGGTGGAGGGTTCCTGCACCATGCACACGCCACCGGCGCCCAAGATGGCGCGCAGGCCGAACGTGCCGTCGCTGGCGGTGCCCGAGAGAATGATGCCGATGGATTTTTCCGCCTGATCCTCGGCGAGCGAGCGCAGGAAGGCATCGATCGGCATGCGCTGCCCGCGCGCGAGTTCCGGCACAGAGAGCTGCAATACCCGGTTGAGTATGCCCATCTCGCGGTTGGGCGGGATGACATAGACGCGGTCGGGTTCCACCCGGGTCTGGTCGAGGACTTGCACCACCGGCATGGCGGTGGCGCGTTGCAGGATTTCGGTCAGCAGACTTTCATGGCCCGGGTCCAGATGCGGCACCAGCACGAAGGCCATGCCCGTGTCCGCCGGGCAGGCGCGGAAGAATTGCTCGAAGGCTTCCAGTCCGCCGGCCGAAGCGCCTATTCCGACAATGGGAAAAGCGGCAACATCCGCTTGCGGCACGTTACCCATTGCTGCCGCGGGGGGGGGGGCGAGCCTGCTGGCTATGCGCTACCATCGGCCTGGCTGATGCCTTGCCGGGAAGGTTTGATTTTTGTTTTCTGGTTGCCATTAGAAAAGAACCCCCAACATGAAGCGACAGCCTTATGCAGTCATCTTACGCCCAATGGACGCATCAGGTCTTTTTTAGCGGCAGAGGATGAGTTTGATTTACTTCTGGATGTCGGGTGTTGGCCGGTTGCAGATCCTCAAACCCGACGCCGCGTAATCGCCACCTGCCGTCCACTTGGCAAAGTCAATGTCGCATTCGTCGTATCCGTAAACTGAAACGTCACCGGCCACGCATTGCTGGCAATGATCACCAGCTTCTTGTAAGGCCCCGACATCATCTGACCATTGACGCAAAAAATTGACAAGGGCAACCAACCATCAGCGAAAATTATGCGGCTAGCCAGTGCACGCAAGAAAGCGGTTACACAATCGAAGTAGTCAGGCCAGAGGCGCTTTTGCCAGACAAGTTCGAGGGATTTATTTCCGGAACGCGACCCCTGGCCAATCTTAAACGATGTGGCGTCGTGATGGTTTACAGGAAAATTGTACGGCCATGCCTGCAGACGGGGACGATCAACAGAGTGTATATCTACCGGGCTGCAGCCCCTTTCTGGAACCAATTTGGTCACGCAATTCTCCGTTGCGAGTATTTCCCTTGTGTGATGGCGGTAACAATGGATATATTAGTGTCTGTGGCAATACCATGATACTGAGCGCAACCGATGAAGTCCCTGCAGAAAGGGCTTGAAAGATATGCCAGCGTCCCCGCCCCAAGGCAACACAATTCCCACCGAGCCCATCGGCAGCATTCCCCGTCCTTTGGCGCTGATTGAAGCCATTCAGGGCCATCGTGAGGGAGTGGTTTCGGATGCTGCGCTGGAAGTGTTCTATGACGAAGCCGTACGCGACACGATTGCGCAGTTTGAAGCCACCGGCTCTCCCGTTATTTCGGACGGCGAACAGCGCAAAAATCATAATTTTGCGACCTACTGCGTTGACGGCGCGCACAATTTTGCGCCGGACGGATTCAAGCTGCAGTTCACGCACCACTTTCGCCAATGGCCACGGCTCACATCCGGGCCGTTCCATTACCATCATTATGCAGATACCGATCTCGAAAATGCGCTTCGCTATGCCCACGTGCCCGTTAAGCAAGCGGTCATCGCACCTTCGGCATTGAGTCTTTTTTACCCGGCAGATGAAATCCCTAACTACCCCCGCGATACTTTTATTACCGACATGCTTATCGAGCACGTGAAAGAGATTCGGGCCTGCCTGCAAAAGGGAGCGCATCGCGTCCAGGTCGATTTCACGGAAGGTCGCCTGGCCGTCAAACTGGACCCGAGCGGCCAGCTTCTCGACAGCTTTATCAAACTCAACAACATGGCCTTACAGCGATTTTCAGCCGAAGATCGTCAACGTATTGGCGTGCATACCTGCCCCGGCGGCGACCGCGACTCGACCCATAGCGCCGATGTTGACTACGCTGACTTGTTGCCGGGCCTCTTCGAGCTCGATGCGGGCAGCTTCTTTATTGCGCTTGCAAAAGAACCTGACCGGCTGCGTGTGCTGCGTTTGATCAAACAGTATCTCAAACCGCATCAAACTGCCTTTGTGGGCGTCATTGATGTGCTCGATCCGCGCATCGAGTCGCCCGAGGAGGTTCGTGACCGGGTCTTGGAAGCGGCCGAGTACATTCCGCTAAATCAACTGGGCACCACCGACGATTGCGGCTATTCGCCTTTTTGTGACGATGTCTCTACGAGCCGCGAAACCGCCTTTGAAAAAATCCGCTCCAGAGTACAGGGCACCAGGCTGGCTGCAGAAAAGCTGGGGCTTATCCAGCGCTGATATATTGGGATTCCGCGATGAACGCCGCTGCGAATAGAGAGACCGCAGATCATGACGAACAATTGCGCCGGGCCGCAATGGCCACAGCGGCCAGTGTCCGTTCGCTGCAGCGCCGTGCAGAAACTGAGTTACAAGAAGCAAGAGTGCAGCTTGAAGCGCGCTCAGCGCAACTCAGCAATACGGTTTCGCTCCTGTACGCCACGTTGCAGTCATCACTCGATGCAATCGTCGCAATCGACTTATCCGGCCGCATCGTCACCTTCAATAGCCGTTTCGCTCTTCTGCTTGACCTGCCCGGGGAAGAGATTGCCAGTGGTGATACAAAGGTCACCGATGAAAGAATCGGGCAGCTGGTGGCAGATCGCGCACTGTTTACCAACCGCGCGCAGGAGCGCGCCCAGCACCCCGAAATCGCGACATTCGACGAAGTCAGCTTCAGGGATGGCCGAATTTTTGAGCGCTATGCAACGCCGCAATTGCTCGACACGGCATGTGTGGGTGTGGTGGTCACGTGGCGGGACATTTCAGAACGTAAACGATCCGAGGTTGCGAGGCTGCACCAACAAAAGATGGAAGCGCTAGGGTTAATTGCCGGCGGCATTGCACACGATTTCAATAACATTCTCGCGTCGATACGCGGAAACACTTCGTTGGCAAAAGAAGACATTCCGGCTGATAGCCTGGCTCTGGAAAGCCTGGACCAGATCGAGAAGGGGGCT
>JANOQY010000115.1:0-7104 GCA_031414995.1 Betaproteobacteria bacterium | reverse complement strand
CAGATAGACTTCCGCAATTTTTTCGCCAACACCGATAATCAGTCCGCCGACGATGGCACCCGGCACGGAAGTAAATCCGCCCAGGATAACAACAGGGATCGCTTTCAATGCAATCAACACCAGCGAAAACTGCACGCCGAGTTTCGACCCCCAGATCATGCCGGCCACCAACGCCACAAAGCCAGAGACGCTCCAGACGATCACCCAGATGCGATTGAGCGGAATACCTACTGATTGTGCGGCCTGATGATCGTCCGCCACAGCGCGCAACGCTCTGCCGGTCGCTGTCTTCTGAAAAAATATGGCGAGGAACGTCACGAGTGCAGCGGCTATGCCAGCGGCGATAAAGTCCTCCAGATTGATCAGGATGCCACCCTCAAACATGCTCTCAAGAATGATCTTCGGCTCTTTCGGCATGCCCAGATCAATGCGGTAGATATTGTCGCCGAACAGCTGCGGACCCAGCCCCTCGATAAAATAGGTAATACCAAACGTGGCGAGGAAAAGGATGATGGCGTCCTGATTGACGAGATGGCGCAACACCAATCGCTCGATTGCAAACGCTGCGCCCACCATGAGCAGTGCAGCCAGGAGGAATGCCACCGGCATCGGCATCACTTCTGAAAAGCGCGCGAAGGCTAACGCCGCCAGCAACACCATCGCGCCCTGCGCGAAATTAAATACGCCCGACGCCTTGTAAATCAGAACAAATCCGAGCGCGACTAGCGAATAGAGGACGCCGGCCATGAGGCCACCTAAGACAACTTCGATAAACGGGCCCATCAGTGCTGCACCCCAAGATAGGCGTCGATCACGGCCTGATTATTTCTCACATCATCCGGCTCACCGTCGCCAATCTTCTTGCCGTAGTCCAGCACCACCACACGGTCTGAAATATCCATGACCACACCCATATCGTGTTCAATCAACACGATGGTCGTTCCGAACTCTTCATTCACATCAAGCACGAAGCGGCACATGTCCTGCTTTTCCTCGACGTTCATGCCTGCCATGGGTTCATCGAGCAACAACATCGTTGGCTCAGCAGCCAGCGCGCGGCCCAGCTCCACGCGTTTTTGCAGGCCATAGGGCAATCTGCCAACCGGTGTTTTGCGGATGGATTCTATTTCCAGGAAGGTGATGATTTCCTCGACGCGCGCGCGGTGCTTGAGCTCTTCGCGCTGGGTGGCGCCCCAGTACAGCGCCTGCTGCAGGATGCCGGTTTTCATCATCAGGTTGCGACCGGTCATGAGATTGTCCAGCACGCTCATGCCTTTGAACAACGCGATATTCTGGAACGTGCGTGCCACACCTTGCGAAGCCACTTTGTGTGGATTCATCTGGTGACGTTTTTCACCTTTGAATGTGATCGTACCCTGCTGCGGGTGATACACGCCGTTGATGACATTCAGCAGCGAACTTTTACCTGCACCATTGGGCCCGATGATCGCGCGGATTTCGTGTTCGCGCACGTCAAAGCTGATTTCGGAGAGCGCCTGCACACCGCCGAACGCGAGCGAAATATTTTCCAACGCGAGGATGACGCCGCCGATCTTGCGGTGGTGAACGCCCCCATCCGCAGTCATCGCGTTAGTAGTCATCAGGCTGCTTTCCTGACAGCCTGATCGGACACATGTATTTTTGCCACACCAATCTTCAAATCCGCACGAACCACGCCGCTGCGACCATCTTCAAACTTCATCGCCGCTTCGATTTCGCAATGGTCAATAGTCGAAAAAAGCGCTTCGACAATCGCCGCATATTTTTCCGCGATGATGTTGCGCCGTACCTTACGTGTGCGTGTCAGTTCGCCGTCATCTGCATCGAGTTCTTTGTGGAGAATGACGAATCGGGTTATCTGCGACGTGGCGAGCTTGGGGTCGGCGGCGAGATCAACATTCACCTTGCCAATACACTCAGCAATCAGTGCGTACACCTCAGGTTTTGCTGCCAGATCGGCATAGCCCGAATAACCGAGATTGCGGCGCTCGGCCCAGTCGCCCAGGGCTGCGACATCGATATTGATCATCGCGGTTACTTGGTCGCGTCCATCGCCAAACGCGACCGCTTCCTTGATATACGGAAAGAACTTGAGTTTGTTTTCAATGTACTTCGGCGCAAACAGACTGCCGTCTGCCAGCCGCCCGACATCTTTGGCGCGGTCAATGATGATGAGATGACCATCGGTATCGAAGAAGCCTGCATCACCGGTCAGGAAGAAGCCTTCTGCATTGACAACATTTCTGGATGCCTCTGGCTGGCGGTGATACTCCTTCATCATCCCTTTTGAGCGCACCAGCACTTCGCCATTCTCCGCAACGCGCACTTCCACGCCGGGCATCGGCGCACCGACCGTCCCCAGCTTCACGTCTCCCGACTTCTGCATGCACACCGTCACGCAGGTTTCAGTCATCCCGTAGAGCTGCTTCAGGTTGATGCCCATCGAGCGATAGAAATTAAACAGGTCGGGGCCAATCGCTTCGCCCCCTGAATACGCGACACGAATCCGCGACAGGCCAAGCACATTTTTCATCGGTCCGTACACCAGCAGTTCACCAATGGCGTAAAGCGCACGATCAATCAGGCTGACATCTTTTTTACCATCCAGCACTCTGATACCGACGCGCCTCGCGACATCCATAAAATAGTGGAACATGCGCCGTTTGAGCGGTGTTGCGTCTTCAATCCTGATCATCACCTGTGTGAGAATATTTTCATAGACGCGCGGTGGCGCGAAATAATAGGTTGGGCCGATTTCGCACAGACACTCCATCACGGTATCGGTCGACTCGGGACAATTGAGACACAGGCCAGTCACACACGCCTGAGCATACGAATACAAAAAATCACCCACCCAGGCCATCGGCAAATAGCACAGCAGATCATCATTCTCGGTGATGCCATCAAACTCCACCAACACGTTGGCGGTGTGGATCAGCGCGGCGTGGGTATGTGACACCCCTTTCGGTTTTCCTGTGGTGCCGGAGGTGTAGAGCATCACCGCAATGTCGTCCGGTTTGCCCAAGGCAATCTGATCACGAAAATAGGTTGGATGTTTGGCGTTGTATTCGCGACCCAGCGCCGTCAGTTGCTCATATTCCATCAACGCCGGCTGCACGTAATTGCGCATGCCGCGCGGATCGTCGTAAATCAGGTGCGCCAGGCTCGTGCATTCGGGCATCACCGAGAGCAGCTTGTCGATTTGCTCCTGATCTTCAACCATCGCAAATCTCACGTCGGCATCTTGCAGGACATACACCATCTCCTGCGCCACGGCATCCTGATACAGCGGTACCGGCACCCCGCCAAGACATTGCGCCGCCATCATTGCCCAATACAAACGGGGGCGATTGTCGCCAATGACAGCGAGGTTGTCGCCACTCTTGAAACCGAGTGCTGCCAGCCCGCCCGCGATAGCTTCGACCTCATCGCGCACTTGCGACCATGATGTGGTCTGCCAGATGCCGAGATCTTTTTCGCGAACCGCAGGCCGATTGCCCCGCTCCACGGCGTGCTTCTCCAGCAAACGCGGAAACGTGGTGGCCTCAAAGATAGTGGCAGACACGGTCAACTGCATTCCTCCTCCGCGTTGGTCAATGTCACTAGCTGACATCGCCACGGATCATATTGTTTGAACGACAGATATTGCACGCAATAGAAACTGACGCGGACCTTTGCAAACCACGCCATTGCCCGCGTGCAGTGTAGGCAGTATCGGCGTGTATAGTTGTCTCCGCAACGACAATTGTCATATTGCAGCGCACCATGCATCGGTCACTGTGCCTCATGGATTCACACCACACGACATTACCCGACTTTCTTGCGACTTGTCGCTGGGCACAAACGCTCTCAGCTGATGAGTTGCAACGCGTTGCGAGCGAAATCATTGAGAAACGTGTGCCGAGCGGCGGCTACGTTTGTCGTAAAGGCGAAGCAGTGGCGAACTGGATTGGCGTGGTCGACGGCCTCGTCAAAATGAGCAATTTATCGCCCGAGGGCAAGCTCACCACGCTTACCGGCGTGCCCGCAGGCGGCTGGTTTGGCGAAGGCTCATTGCTCAAGGACGAACCACGCCGCTACGACATCATGGCGCTGCGCGAAAGCCGTATCGCTTACCTTCCACGTACGACATTCAATCGATTACTCAATACCAATCTCGGCTTTAACCGCTTCCTGCTGGTGCAACTCAATGAGCGCCTCGGCCAGTTCATCGCGTCGATGGAAAACGAACGATTGCTCGAACCCGATGCGCGGGTGGCGCGCTCACTCGGCGCGTTGTTCAATCCTGTTCTCTACCCGGGCATCGGTCGACAAATTCAGATTTCGCAGGAAGAAATCGGCTTCCTCGCAGGCGTATCCCGACAGCGTGTCAATCAGGCATTGCAGGTGCTCGAAAAAGCAGGCATGTTACGAGTCGATTATGGTGGCGTGACGGTGATCGATTTGCCGGGCTTGCAGGGGTTTGGGGCTTGATGGCTGAGAAAGTAGATAAAAATTCAAACTCTAGCACTGGTGCGCCTTTCAGGACATTTTAGCCCGCAAATGCTCGCCAGTGCTAGTGTTTATCTATTTTATCCGCTACGCACGCATCATTGGCCTGAGCATCCCGCCGTCAGATATCACAGCCTTCGCCGCCACTAATTCTCTGAGCATGCGCGCGGCAACTTCATCGTTGGTGCCCCCCAGAAACGCTTCGCGCATCTGTCGATAAATCGGCACCGATGCAAGGTACGCGGCCATATCGGCCTGCGGCATCTCACCTTTATCCAGCAGCGCAAATACGAACAAACTCTTGCAAACGTGGCGTGCGTTCTTGACCGGGTCTTTCTCAAATGCAGCGAGCTTGCCACGCGCATCAGCGAGCGATTTGGCGATAGCTAAAAACGGTGCGCCGTGGCCGGGCACGATTATTTTTGGATTGAGCTTTTCAATTTCGTCCAGCGCGGCGAGCGCAGCACGAATATGCAATGCAGGATTGGCGGCATCAGGCGCCTCGGGCCATACAAATCCCAAACCGCGTTCCCACAGCGCATCGCCGGTCACGAGAAAGCCCGCCTCTTCTGCATAAAACATCAAGGCATCCATGTCGTGGCCGGGTGCTGCGTGCGCTTGCCAGTGCAGACCACCAGCGTCAAAAGCATCGCCCGCATTGATCGTATCGTCGAACTGAAATTGTTCCGCGTATTGATCCATCTGTTCAGACCAACAACTCTGCTCCGTCCAAGGCACCACGTGTTTCACTTCGCCAGTCGGAATCGTGACCCGGCAATGGTAGTGTTCGCGCATCGCACGATTGCCGCCCATGTGGTCGCTGTGGCAATGGGTATTGATCAGCCAGTGCAGCGGCGCATGCGCCAGCGCCTCGCCCACGTAGCCGAGCGTCGCGCTCGCGTGGCGGCCATAACCGCTGTCGATAAGCACGTTTCGGTCAGGCGATCTGAGGACAATTTGATTGCAGTTCAACCAGCCGCGCTCAATAACAGTGACGCCGTCGGCAAGTTGATGAAAGATTGCGGTCATATAATGTCTCGATGAATTCTGCGTCTGATATTAGCATTCCGCTTCCGCTCAAAGGCATACGCGTTGTCTCGATGGCATTGAATTTGCCCGGCCCGGCATGTGTGCGGCGGCTCGCTGATTTTGGCGCGTCGGTGATCAAGGTCGAGCCACCCGATGCACTCGGTGGCGACCCGATGCGACTCTATGCGTCCAGCTACTACGAAGAACTGCATGCCGGACTGGATGTGCGTGCGTTGAACCTGAAAGATGCGGAACAACGCGCCGCATTCGATGCCTTGCTGGCAAACGCCGATGTGTTCATCACCGCGCAACGCGAAGGCGCGCTGGCAAGACTGCAACTGGCTGGAGACGCCCTATCCATGCGCTTTCCCAAGCTGTGCCATATCGCCATTGTGGGTGAGGAAAGCAGTAACGATTCAGGTCACGACCTCACCTACATGGCCGATGCGGAGTTGACGACACCACCGCATTTGCCGCCCACCCTGTTCGCCGATCTAGGCGGAGCTGAGCGCGCCGTCACAGCCACTTTCGCTGCGTTGCGTCTCGCTGAAAAAACCGGACGCGGTCAGCACGTGGTCGTATCGCTGGGCGACGCGGCACGGGCATTCTCGGGACCGATGCGGCACGGACTGACGAGCATCGGTGGGCTCTTGGCAGGTGCGCATCCCGGCTATAATTTTTATCGTGTAAGTGATGGCTGGGTCGCACTCGCCGCGCTGGAGCCGCATTTTGTTGAGCGTATACAGAAAGTTTCAGGTGTGGCATTCACGATAGAGGCCCTGAAAAAATACTTTGCGCCGAAAACAATTGCTGAGTGGAAACGTTGGGCGTTAGCGCACGACATCCCGCTATCGACCATTACCGACCTCTCTCTTCGTTAATACAAATTTCCAATCCTTCAAGATAAAAATCATGCAAATTCAAAACACTGTTTTCCTCATCACAGGCGGTGGCTCAGGCCTCGGTGCTGCGACTGCCAAAATGATCATCGACAATGGCGGCAGCGTGGTGCTTGCCGACATCAACAAAGAAGCGGGCATCGCCAAGCAAATAGAACTAGGGCCAAAGGCCAGCTTCGTTGAAACCAATGTGACCGATGAAGCCAGTGTGCAGGCTGCTGTCGACATGTGTATCTCTACATTTGGCGGCATTCACGGTGCGGTTAACTGTGCGGGCGTCGCGCCGGGTGAGCGTGTGGTCGGCAAGAACGGCCCGCATTCGCTCAATAATTTCCGCCGTGCAGTGGAGATCAATCTGATCGGCACCTTCAACGTGATCCGCTTGGCCGCGCACGCTATGTCCACACGCACGCCAAGCGCATCAGGTGAACGCGGTGTGATTATCAATACCTCGTCGGTCGCGTCCTTCGAAGGGCAAATCGGCCAGGCCGCCTATGCCGCATCCAAAGCCGGCGTAAACGGCATGACGCTACCCATCGCGCGTGAGTTCGCCAAACTCGGCATTCGCGTCATGACCATCGCGCCGGGTATTTTTGATACGCCGATGTTGCAGGGGATGTCGGATGAAATTCGCGCCTCGCTGGGTGCGCAGATTCCGTTTCCCTCGCGCTTGGGAAGGCCGGAT
>JANOQY010000114.1:0-1760 GCA_031414995.1 Betaproteobacteria bacterium | reverse complement strand
ACTGCTAATTTCAGCATCCACACTTCTGCTGCAAGGATGTTTCCCGCTCGCGGCCACCGGTATTGGTGCGGCTGTATTGTTGGTCGATGACCGCCGCTCGACTGGCGTGTACGTTGAAGACGAAAACATTGAATGGAAAGCTCGTGGCCGCATCGTCGAGCGTTTCAAGGATGTCCACGTGAACGTCACCAGTTTCAACCTGACGGTACTGCTCACCGGTGAGGTCCCCACTGAGCAGGTGAAACAGGAAGTCGGTGAAGCAATTCGCGGCATTGCGAGCGTCAAGAATGTGGTGAATGAGCTTGTCGTCGGCGGCAGCTCAACATACACGTCGCGTGCCAATGACGGCCTCATCACCACCAACGCAAAAACGCGCTTTATTAATAACGGCAAGTTTTCCATCAACCACGTCAAGGTCGTTACGGAAGCGGGCACCGCATTTCTGATGGGCATCGTGACCCGCGAGGAAGGTGACGCCGCCACCGAACTGGCACGCACCACGAGCGGCGTATCGCGCGTGGTCAAGGTGTTTGAGATCAGCGAAACCGCTGGCAAACGTTAGGACTTGCAATGGCTGACGCCCGTGATCAGGTTGCAATGCAGGAAATATCGACGCGCATGCAGCAGGGTGATTTTGCCGGTGCTCGCGCCATCTGCGAAAACTTCCTGCGGTCGATTAGCGAGATATCCCGCCAGGCACCGGTGCGGACGTGGCTGGGGTTGATTGAGCATCGAAGCGGCAGCCTCCCAGCGGCGCTCACGCAATACGAGCTCGCGCGTCAGGCGGATCGGCGTAATCCACAGCTAACCCTGCAACTTGGCATCACCCATTTTGAATTGGGCCAATGGGATAAAGCCGAGCCGCTGTATCGCGAAGCGATTCGGATGGAGCCGCGCCTGCCACTTGCACACTACAACCTCGGCGTGCTGCTGCAGCAAAAACGCGATTTCCCAGCTGCGCGGCGCGCATTCGAAGCGGCGCTGGCGCATCAGCCACGCTTCCCAGAGGCGCTCAACAATTTGGCCAATACGCTCACTGAATTGCGTGATTTGCCGGGTGCTGAGGCCTGTTATCGTCAGGCCATTGCGTTTCATCCAAGTTTTTCATACGCCCACCACGGCTTGGGCCTGTTACTCGTCAAGCAAAATCGGCATACAGAAGGACTATCAAGTCTGCGGGCGACTGTTCATCACAATCCCGACTTCCTCGATGGCTGGCTTGATCTGGCTGAATGTCAGGCGCTTTCCGGCGATCTCGATGCCGCCAAATTGTCGGTCGAGGCAGTGATTGAGCGCGATCCGCAACATGCGGCTGCGCGCTTTCGCCGCGCTGCATATGCAGGCGAGCAGCCTGAATCAATGCCGACGCAGTTCGTCGAGCGACTTTACGCGGGCATGGCGGCAACATTTGACGAGCATCTGGTGGAGCGTCTCGGCTATCAGATTCCGTCAGAACTGGCCAGCGCCCTCAAGCCCTGGCTGGACCAGTTCACGGCCTTGCACCAACAGAAACCACGCGTGGTTGATCTTGGCTGCGGGACGGGGCTATTCGGGGTGCAAATTCGCGCCGCTGCAGCGCATCTTGTCGGTGTCGATCTTTCGCAGGCAATGTTGGATAAGGCCCGTGCGCGCGGCGTGTACGATGACCTCGTCGTGAGTGATCTCGGTGCCTTCCTGCACTCGAACACAGACATTATCGACCTGATCAGCGCAACCGATGTCCTGATTTATATCGGCAATTTAAGCCCATTGTTCACAGC
>JANOQY010000113.1:0-4768 GCA_031414995.1 Betaproteobacteria bacterium | reverse complement strand
GGTCTATCCTGAATTGCTGACGCTGGTCGCGCGGCAGGATGCCAACATCAAAACCTTTGCTGACATCAAAGGCAAGCGCGTCAATATCGGCGACCCTGGCTCTGGCACGCGCGGCACCACCGAACTGGTGATGGGCGCGCTCAATATCAAGAAGGAAGATTTGAAGCTCGCCAGCGAATTGAAATTCGTCGAAATGGCCCCCGCACTTTGCGATAACAAAATCGACGCGTTCACATTCGTGGCCGGTCATCCGAATGCGATTTTCCAGGAAGCCGCGACATCATGCGCATCTAACATCGCGACCGTCGTTGGTCCGGGCGTGGACAAGCTGGTGAAAGACAATCCGTTCTACGCCAAAGCGAATGTGCCCGGCAAAATGTACAAAGGCACCGACAACGCGCAAGCAACGTTCGGCGTGTTAGCAACGATTGTAGCGAGTGCTGATTTGCCTGAGCAGACGGCGTACATCATCACCAAGGCGGTATTCGATAATCTTGAAGATTTCAAAAAATTGCATCCAGCAGTGGCCAACATCACCAAGGAGCAGATGCTTGAAGGCAACACGGTGCCGTTCCATCCGGGAGCTGTGAAGTACTTCAAGGAAAAAGGGTTGATGAAGTAAGGATTTTGATTGGTTGAACAAAGAGGGCACCGCGAGGTGCCCTTTTTAATGTTGGTCGTGACACCGCCAAATGAGACACCGTCATCCCCGCGCAGGCGGGGAAGACGCCGAATTGGCCAACGCCACCTACCCCGTCACCGCCTCCACCGCGCCCTTCAACCGCTCAACAATCATGTCAAGTTCCGAATCGCTAACAATAAACGGCGGTGCCAGCATCACATGGTCACCCACGCGACCATCGACGGTGCCGCTGGAGGGATAGCAGCAAAGTCCACGCGCCATAGCTTCGGCCTTCAGTCGCACGCTGATTTTTTTAGTGGCCGCAAATGGTGTTTTGGTCCCACGATCCTGCACCAGCTCCACAGCCTGAAACAATCCACGACCTCGAATATCGCCGACATGCGGATGTTCGGCAAAAGCCGCCTGCAAACGCTGCGTTAGTCCAGCACCTTGACGCTTCACGCTATCGAGCAACTTGTCCCGCACAATCACCTGCTGCACCGCCAGCGCTGCTGCCGCACCCATCGGATGCGCGAGATAGGTATGGCCATGCTGGAACGCGCCGAGGCCTTGCCGAAAAGCCTCAACGATTTTCTGCTGCACCAGCACCGCACCGATCGCCTGATAACCGCCACCCAGCCCCTTGGCGATAGTCATCAAATCCGGCACAACGCCCTCCTCCATACAGGCGTGCAGACTACCAGTGCGGCCCATGCCGCACATGACTTCATCGAGTATCAGCAGTACACCATAGCGATCACAGACCTCACGCACCCGCTTGAAATAGCCGGGCACCGGCGTCACGCAGCCAAGCGTTGCACCGCCGACGCTTTCTGCAATAAACGCAATCACCTGATCACTACCCAGACGCTGAATGGTTTCATCGAGTTCCTGCGCCAGCCGCTCGCCGTATTGCACCGGCGTTTCATCGACGCGCTTTTCACGGTATTCATAACAAGGCGATACATGCGTGGTGCGAATCAGTAGCGGCTCGAACGGCGCGCGATTCCATTCACGCCCTGTCACCGCCAGCGCCCCCAGCGTATTGCCGTGATAACTCTGACGGCGCGCAATGAGGTGTTTTCGTTGCGGCTGACCAATATCGACAAAATACTGCCGCGCCATTTTCAATGCCGCCTCGACCGCCTCCGATCCATCGCAGACAAAATAGGCGTGGCTGATACCTGCAGGCGCACTCGCGACCAGTGTCTCGGCTAACGTCTCGGCGACCTCAGTGGTGAAAAAGCTACTGTGCGCGTATGCGAGCTTGTCCAGTTGCGCACGCATCGCCGCCAGTATGTCCGGGTGGCCGTGGCCGAGGCACGATACGGCCGCACCACCGGAAGCGTCAATGTATTCGCGCCCTTCGCTGTCGTAGAGGTAAACGCCTTCGCCACGCACAGCGACGGGCAGGTTGATGGCAGGATTGCGTTGGAGGATGCGGGTCATGGGGGTCCTGTGTGCGGGCTGTTTTTGCGATTCAATATTTTCCGCTATTGTTGGCAGGTGCAGGAAAGATGATAGCCTCGTCGCCATGCATCGGGCCCAACCAACGCCATGATTTCACACCCAAGGGAAAAATAATGCGCGCAGACAGCACCGCGGACCAACCCAATCAGGCGCTGATCGATCAAGTCCTCGCCGCCGAATCCGGCGCACGCCATCCAACAGGCTTTACCAAGCATCTCATCGTTTATCTCGCGGTGGCGTGGTCGCTGTTCCAGCTGTGGATTTCCTCGCCGGTGCCGTTCTGGGTATCGGCTGCGGTGCCTGCATTGCAGAAATTCGTAATGTTCAACGACACGATGGCACGCTCCATCCACTTGAGCTTTGCGGTGTTTCTCGTCTTCCTCGCGTATCCAATGTGGAAAAAGAGTCCGCGCAGCCACGTGCCGATTTATGATTGGCTGCTCGCTCTCATTGCGGCATTTTGTGCGAGCTACCTGTTTACGTTTCACGAAGAACTTTCTTCGCGCCCCGGCCGTCCCACCACGCTCGATATCGTGGTTGCCTTCGCCGGCGTGGTGACGTTGCTGGAAGCCACCCGCCGCTGCCTCGGCAAGCCGATGATGATTATGGGCATCGTGTTTCTGGTCTATATGTTCGCAGGCCAGTACATGCCGGACATGATTGCCCACAAGGGTGCGTCGATCTCCCGCGCGGCTTCACACCAGTGGCTCACCACCGAAGGCGTCTTCGGCGTGGCGCTCGGCGTGTCCACCAGTTTCGTGTTTCTTTACGTGTTGTTCGGTGCCATGCTCGACAAAGCCGGTGCAGGCAATTACCTCACGCGCGTCGCATTCGCGCTGATGGGCCACATGCGCGGCGGCCCGGCCAAGGCGGCGGTGTTGTCGTCGGGATTGAACGGCATGATTTCCGGCTCATCGGTCGCCAACGTGCTGACCGGTGGCAATGTCACCATCATGCTCATGAAGCGTGTCGGCTATTCGCCGGTGAAAGCCGGTGCCATCGAAGTGGCCTCATCGAGCAACGGCCAGATCATGCCGCCGGTGATGGGGGCGGCGGCATTCCTGATGGTCGAGTACGTGAACATTCCGTACAGTGAAATCATCAAGCACGCGTTTTTGCCTGCAATCCTGGCTTACCTGTCGCTGTTCTACATTGTGCATCTGGAGGCGCTTAAGGCAGGCATGATCGGGCTACCGCGCCGCATTTCGCCGCTCAAAGGCCGCATGCTCGGCTGGCTGGGGACCATTGTCGGCACGCTCATCATCGTGCAGATTTCACTCAAGCTCACCGAATGGATTCCGCAATTATTTGGTGAGGCGGCAAGCGTGATCGTCGGTGCCATGGTGGCCATTATTTACGTTGGGCTGGTTTGGTATTCGGCGCGCTGGCCCGATACCGCCACCGACGAACTGTCACCGGAATCGATGACGGAATTACCCGAGACCATGCCCACCCTGCTCGGCGGCCTGTTCTATATCCTGCCGCTCTTTATTCTGGTGTGGTGCCTGATGGTGCTGGAGCAATCGCCGGGACTTGCCGCGTTTTATGCGTGCACGTTTATGGCGATGATGCTGGTCACGCAACGACCGCTGATTGCCTTTTTTCGCAATAAGGCCTTCACTGGAGCGGTCAAGCACGGATTCATGGATCTGTTTGAGAGTCTCGAACTCGGCGGCCGCAACATGATCGGCATCGCCATTGCCACCGCCGTGGCCGGCATCATCGTGGGTACCGTCAGCCTGACCGGCATCGGCCAGGTGCTGGCCAATGTGGTCGAGGAACTTTCCTTTGGCTCGCTGATGGGCGTGCTGATTCTGACTGCGGTGTTTTCGCTGATCCTCGGCATGGGATTGCCGACTACCGCCAACTACATCGTCGTCGCCACATTACTTGCACCGGTGATCGTTTCGCTCGCTGCCTCACACGGCCTGGAAGTACCGCTAATCGCTGTGCACTTGTTTGTTTTTTACTTCGGCATCATGGCCGACGCCACGCCGCCCGTCGCACTCGCGGCGTACGCGGCGGCGGGCTTGTCGGGTGCTGATCCACTTGAAACGGGTGTGCAGGGTTTCATCTACGAAATCCGCACCGCCATTCTGCCGTTCATGTTTGTCTTCAATACCGAGCTGCTGATGATCGGCATTACCTCATGGCCACATTTCGCGTGGGTGGTGCTCTCGTCGCTCGCGGCCTGCTTAGTGTTTGCAGCAGCCACGCAGGGTTATTTCTTCGCGCGCAATCGCATCTGTGAAACGGCGGTGCTGATCGTGGTGGCGTTCTCGTTGTTCCGCCCGGACATTTACCGCGATTGGTTTTATGCGCCATACAGCATTGCACCGGTGGAAAAAGTGCAGACCGTGATCAGCCAACTAAAAGTCGATGACAACATGCGCCTGCGCATCGAAGTCGAAGAAAAAGACAAGAGTGGCAAAGTGGATATCGAGCAGCGCACGTTCATCCTGCCCGTCACCAAAGGCTCGCCGGAAGGGCGCCTCAAGCGCGTCGGACTGGAAGTCGATACGGCACCCAAACAGAGCAAGCTCGATATCATCGACATCGGTGTCGACAGCAAAGCCGAAAAAGCGCGACTCGATGTCGGTAACAAGAATCGATTGCTGGGTATTGAAGTGCGTAACCCGCAGCCGGCAAAGGAGTGGTTCGCGTTACCGGCGTTTG
>JANOQY010000112.1:0-6783 GCA_031414995.1 Betaproteobacteria bacterium | reverse complement strand
TCATTGCTCGGCAAGGACGATGTTGTCGTCGCGATCTCCGGCACCGGCCGAACGCGGGAGCTCATCCGCAGCGTCGAAATCGCGCGCGCAGCCGGTGCGGCCGTCATCGCCATCAGCGCAAGCGCTTCGCCCCTGGCGCGCCTGGCGACGGTTGTGCTCCATGCTGATGTGCCCGAGGATCTGGATGTGTACGCACCGATGACGTCACGCATGGTGCATCTGGTGATGATTGATGTTTTGTCCGTCGGCGTCGCGCTCGCGCGCGGCCCGGCGCTCGCGAAAAAATTGAAGCGCGCCAAGGCGGTTATTGCAGAGAGCAAAGTTGACGAGCAGTGACACGACGAACAGAAGAGTTGCGACAAATGAACGGACTGAAGCCCAGCCGCAGCCGCGACAGGCGGCACGGGTTGGTGTAATATTTAATGGATAGTTTTGGGGATGTAGCTCAGCTGGGAGAGCGTCGCGTTCGCAATGCGAAGGTCGAGAGTTCGATCCTCTTCATCTCCACCAAAAAATGAAAACGGGGCCTTGTGCCCCGTTTTCATTTTGTGGCAGTTGCTTTGAAAATCAGAAATTTCGCTTGTTTTTCAGGAGCTATTTGCACCTATCAACGGTGTAAGAAAATTGGTTCAGCGTGATATTGTTTGGCATGACGGATTTCGGCGAAAAATACAATATTGATTTCGCAATCCCAAGCAATTGGGCGCGGTTGTGTTGCCTCGTCGGCTTGATCGGAATTCTGGCTACAGGTGTGCCGATACTGGCGCAACCAATCAGCAATGCGCAGAAAGTCAGTCTGGCGAAACAAACAGGCGGCTGGACCGTGGATGCGGGCGAATATCTTTACGGCATATGCCGCCTCCTGATCGGTGGTGCAGGATTAGGAAGTTGTGTGGAGGACATTCACGCGAGCAACCCACGAGCATTCTTTAACGGCGACGCATCCCGGCTTATTCCCGGTGCCAGACTTGAAATTCCGTCATCGGTCCGAAAAGCCATGAGTAGCGTCGCGCTAAAGCCGCCTCCGATTTCCCAGCCCCGTCCTCCAACGGCGTTATCGCAGACCCCTGATACCACCATCACTGTGCCTGCAGCCGTAGCGCCTGTGCCAAGGTCAGTGGTGAGTCCGCAGCTGACAACGTACCGCGACACGCTGATCAATGATGGCGTCGCTACCGCTGATCCAGTTGAGATCGCCGGACGCGGGTGGAGCAGTGAACCTGGACAGAAATTTGTGTCGGTGGAATACGCGGTCGACATCAACGAACCACAGGGACGTCGTCGCGCTACTGACCAGTCCGTGGCCTTGCAGTTTCGGCGCGAAACCGAGAACTGGGGTGAGTGGTTTGTTGATGCTGCGGGTATGCATTCATCAGGCACGCAAGATGTTTTCATGGCCAGTCGGCGCTCAGGCGGCCGGGCGACTCTTTACCAAAACGCATTTCCAATTACCGAAAGATGGATCGCGGATTCCGCGTTGGGCGTGATTCGTAATCCGCTTAACCCATTGGTGTTGAACTCCTTTCGTATCACGCTGCCTTCGCCGCTGTACGCAGGACTATCGACGCAGCTCAGGGATGTGTCGGGCGCGACTGAATTCCGTTTTGCGGCTGGCGATATTGGTGTACTGCAAGGTTTAAGCGGAAGCGCATTCGATGCCACTCGCGGGCAGTTTGCCAGCGCAGGCGCAAACCTTCGGCTGGGCGAGCGTTGGATCGTCGGATTACAGACGCTACAGATTCGCGACGTGTTCGCACAGCCCGATCACAGCAGTGTCGCCGCCGCGGTACTTCACGATCTGCCGGGGCTTGCTGGTAAGTTGTCTTTCCATGCATTGGCCGACAGCAAAGGGCGGCGCGGGGCCTGGACAGATGCAGATTTGAACTGGGCGCAAACGCGACATCGAATCGGTGCCTACCAGTTAGATCCGGATTTGCTATGGGCCGATGCGCAAATCGCCAATGATCAGCGCGGTTTCTATTGGCGGGCTGACCAACGTGGGCTGCGGCGATCATTGTTTGGCGGCGTCAACTATTCCGACAGCAATCTTGATCGAATCGCGTCTCGTGGTGGGCAGCGAAGCGTAGATGGTTTCTTCGGCCTCACATTTCGGCCGGGTCGAAATCTATCTTACGGCGGCACCTTGTCATTGCAGACAATCGCACCGCACCGCGCCGATAGCGCGCGCAGCGAGGTCGCATCGGGTAGTGGCTTTGTGGGGTGGATGGGCGCATTCGGTGCTTCGCGGCTGGATATGGCACGCTATCTGGTGCGCCCCGAACTTTCGGCCAGTGAGTTCGTCGATACTGTTGGCGTTTCGCATGACTGGCCATCGATAAAGGGTTACGCGATAACTTCGGCCGTCAACGCATCACGCGAGCACGGCATCATTGATACCACCCGCCGTCAAAGCTTCAACCTCGCGGTACGCAGCCCGACGATGTCAGATTTTCACTGGGACGTCGCACTGACATTGGCGCGGGTGGACAATGCGCGCGGAGCGGAAAAAAATGCCAACGCAAGTGCCGCTGCATATTGGCAGGTATCGCCGAACTGGCAGGCATCGACGCAATTTGTCTGGAACACAATTGATCCAGCACCGCCGCTTCAGGGAACGGTGCTGGAGGCTTTTAAACGCGATAAACGCTTGTTGTTCACTTTGCGTTATGAGCGGGCATCAGGAACACCTTTCGCGTCGCTGGGTTTGGGACGCCAAGGACTATCCGGTAGCGGTCGCATCAGCGGCATCGTGTTTTTTGATGAAAACGGCGATGGCATCCGTCAGGCAAACGAGCGCGGTGCGCCAAACCTGACGGTTTTCCTGGATGGCAGGATTCCCGCGACCACCGATAGTGCTGGCCGGTATTCTTTCGCCTCAGTGCCCACCGGTACGCATACGCTTGTGTTATTGGCCGATACATTGCCACTCCCATGGATACAGGAGGACGAAAAGGGCCTCAAAGCTTTAGTGGAATTGCGTGGTGAAGTAATTCAGGATATTCCGTTGATCAGGCTAAGACCATAAACGCCGCTTAGCGTTGCTTCAGCTCGACATTAATAGGCCACTTGCCCCCTAGCCAATCCATGTCGCCATTGAGCTTGACGGGCGGCTTCAATTCTGGCCGTTTGCCATCAGCATTATCGGCGGCCCAGATCGCGATTGTACGTTTCTCGCCGGGCAGAATCGGGAAATTTGATACGGTGAATTCCATTTTTCGTCCAGTGGCATCGGTGCCCTCGAGGACGCCTTCGAAGCGCCCGTGCGCATTGCCTGTGTTTTCAACTTCGGCCACAGGCGTCAGCGCGCCATTCACACGCTCCAGTCTGAGCTCGCGCACGCTGAGTTTGGGCGCAACATCGCCAATCGAAACATACACAATCACGCCGATGCGACCGGAGAGTGGTAGTTGAATCGCACCGGCCGTGACGGTCGGCAGCACATCGCTGGCGCGCTCGATCATTAGCGCAAAGCGGCACTCTTGCGGTTGTGCAGTGGCAGGAACGTGCACTTCAAAACGGAATTTTCGTTTGGTGCGCGCGGGAAGACTGATGTTGTAGCGCTCGATTTTTACCCATTGTCGGCAGCTTCCCGGACGCAGTTGATCAGCTTCAAACTCGACACCGCCGACACTGGTGAGGCTCCAGTCAGCGGTCTTGATCGCAAAATCATCGGGCGTGGCTGCGTCGTTACCGATCTCAAGTATCTGGCGGGAAATCTGCCCCGGCGTGCCTTTGATTTCGTAGCGCGCTGGCACGACGTAGCCTGCAAAGGCGAGGGCATCACCCAGCGCAAACGTGAAGATAAGGAGCGCGATTTGTGTGACGCGTGAACTCATTGTGCAATGCTCTCGATTTCAAAAACCGGATCAAATCCCAATTTCCCCATGAGGTAACGCCCGTCCATGTGCAGGGTGAAATCGAAAATCTCGGTCATGTCGCGTGAATTAACGGTGCCCTGATAAACGAGCGCGCGGCTCCCCGGCACGATGCTGCCTGGATTGAACCGGCCTCGGGTGCGCCATTCGGCACGAAAACCAGTGCTGCCGCGCAACCCCTGCACAGACGGTGGCAGCACCATGTGGATTCGCACGTTTTTGCCAACGTAGCGGCTCATCTCGAAACGCAGCTCTATGCCTTTCGCGTCAGCGACCAGCGCATTGATGCTATCGGGCGACAAGTTGTCACCGTCGTTTGCCCAGCGTGGCGTCACCTGTGTTTCTGCGCGAAGGGTGGATTTGTATTGCAGTATTTCAGCCAGTGAAGGCCATGCCACCAGCGCGATCAGCAATGTAAAGAGGGCGCGCGTCATGGCATCGAGAGCGTATAGATTACGTCGCCACGATATGTACCTTGCCGCACGATGCTTTGATTGAGATAGCGGAAACGCAGACAGTCCTGTGACTGATTGGAGTTATTGAATGTCAGGATTACCTGCGCGCCTCCGCCGGAAAACGTGCCGGCTGCGATGGTTGTCGGAGCATAAGTGGCAGGTGCGGTGTTAATCCAGTCAACTTGCGTGAAGGGAACATTATCGGTGCCGCAGGTTGCTGCTGTGGTGCAGGCCATGCCCGCAGTGGAATTGGCGGTCAAAGTGGCTGTGCGTGAGCCCGGCGGCGCGGCGCGTGCTTCTGCATTGAAAAAAACATGATTTGCGGCGCATACCGATCCGGTGCGTGCGGTGGCAGGCGCGGTCATCAATTGCACCGCAGCATTACCGACATTGCCACCGGCGACAGTCACGGAGGTGGTGGTAATGGTCGCCCCGGTTGCCCCCACGCGTAGCCGAATCTGCACTGGCGCATTTGCCACGACGACAAGATTGGCGATGGCGACTTGTGGAATGCACAGCATTAGTAACAACTGGAGGAGGCGTTTTCGAGTCATGGCAGCATCATATTAGCGCTGATGGAGACCGGAAACGAAAAGGGCCGTGAATGTTGAAGTCACGGCCCTGCGTTTGTTTCCAGCACAATATATCAGGGCATTGTTGCCGTGTAGGTGACCCGACCGCCGTTGGCTTGCGTTCCGTAGGTGCCGGCCGAAGGTGTTGTGGTATTTGCATAACCATAAGACCAGGTTCCAGAACGGTTCGTTACTTTGCCCGCGTTCAGAACAGGGAGTGAGGTGCCGCCGCCTGCATTTGACAGGGTCGGCGCAGGGAGATTAACGGCGTCTGAAGGTGTTGTGGCAATCTCGGAATAGGCGATGAACCCATCAGCAACAGTGCCGGTACCGAGGCCATTGCCACCGCTATTATTCGTTTCTGTAATCGTGATCTGGCCATTGTTGCCCTGCACGGTCACGTTGGCCGCTGTACCGCCGCCCGCATCGCCACCGGTACCCGCGACCGCGGTTGAATTGCCAACGTTGCCTGGTGTGGCAGTCATATCAAACGTAATCTGGTCAATGGTGCCCGGGACGTTTGTGCCAACGCGAAAGCGCAGGAATCCTGGAATGATGATGCGGAAGTCAAGCCGCGTTGGTGCCGAAAACGGCGTGGCAACATCGGTGATTGTGTCGGCATGGGCGACGGACGCAATCATCGCCACGCTGGCGGCAATAACTGAGAGTGCGACGAGTTTGATATGTGGGCGCTTCATGAAGTTCTCCGTGGGACCTGAGTGGGCAAAGTCCCATTTGGTCGATAAGTAAGATTATTGTCTGAAAAACCAGACAATACTATGACCCAATTCACAATTCGAGAAAACTTGAGCCCGACCGTCAGTCCAATTTTACCGTTCGTCGGCCTAGGGCATCGTTGCGGTATACGTGACGCGGCTCCCGTTCAAATTCACACCGCCGTAGGTGCCGGCACTGGGTATGGTCTGATTGAGATAGCGGTAGGCCCAAGTCGCTGCCCGGTTGGTGATGCCAGGCGCATTCATTACCGGGAGGACCGCCGCGCCACCCGCGTTTGCGAGAACCGGTGCAGGGAAATTGGCCGCGTCCGAAGACGTCGTGCCAATTTGGTTGTAATTGATGCGTCCATCGGTGGCCACCCCTGTACCAATGCCGAGGCCACCGCTGGAATTGGTCGGCGTAACGGTGATTTGATTGCGGTTGCCTTGCACCAACACATTGACCGTGCTGCCGCCCGCGTCGCCACCTGACCCGACGATGGGTGTGCTATCACCAACCACTGCGGCCGTCGGCGCGAACTGAAGCAAATTGACGGCGGCGCTGGCAGTGCCGACGCGCAACCGAAGAAAGGGATTAATGATCACCTGGATCCTGAGTGTTCCCAACGCAGAAAACGGCGCAGCCGCATCAGTTACTTCAGTCGCGCGTGCACTGGCGCAGCCAAAAATAACAAGGCCGGAGAGGATTACCGAGGAAAGACACCGACTAATACACATAAACGCTATGGTCGTGCCACTTGGTGCTGTTGTCAATGAAGCGGTTCACATCTGGATACAAAAAATTAGTTGGCGATCTGCAAAACCGAGACGTACTTGCAAGTCCCAACTTGATCCCAATTTGATTGATGCCGCAGACGCTGATGTAAAAGCGTCAACGATTTGCCGCTATGAGCGTTAGTAAGAACGCAGGTTTCATATGCGTGTTTGCCCACAAATTTACAATCGTTGACACAAACCAAGCCAAATGCCGAATTTGCGTGAATTGGTTCACAGTATTCATCGATTGAATCCTTCAGTATTCAGTCCTTGCTAACCAACTTGTTTTCGAAAGCCCAATCATGCGAAACATCATTATCAAATCTGCTGTTGCTTTAGCTCTTGGTGTTCCGCTGCTTGCCAGCGCCGAATCCAATTTTACGACCGG
>JANOQY010000111.1:0-8966 GCA_031414995.1 Betaproteobacteria bacterium | reverse complement strand
GTGTCCAGCAATCCGCCGAGCTCCTGCTGCCGATTTTCGATTTTCTCGATCTCTTCGATCAGGCGTTTGAAGGTGCGCTGTGCGGGCGTGAGGATGGGGGCGGGCTGGTCGGCGAGCGCCATCGTGCCGTTGGGCAGCGGCACGGGTTCATCGGCAAACGAGGGTGATTTTTTTGAGGTGGCGGAAGTCATGGGGGATTTCAAAGCGGAAACGCATTTTACGTTGGCGGCTGGGCGGAGAGGCTTTGTCACGCTGAAGGGGCCAACTGACGGCGCGGGTTCGCAGATATATCTGGGGGTGTGGCGATGGAAAACACTTGTGCTGGTGCTGTTCAAAGGCCGGTGGTGGCCAGGGAGTTTTCGCGGAAGCTGGAAGGGTTTGGGCGAGAGACGGAGGGACGGTGATGCGCGGACAACTCTCACCACAAAACACTAGCACTGGTGCGGACTCCAGGCCGAAAATGCCTGGAAAGGCGCACCGAATGGCGATCTATAAGAATAGAGAAATGGCGCCTGAGCCCATTTGTTCCACAATGGTTCACTATGAGGCGCAATAGAAATTGCGCATTTTTGGTAGGTCAAATTTGCGCTGAGTATTCATCATCAATCGCTGGTTGCTATGACCCAATCCGCTACCAACTTGTCCAAAAATGCGTTCGAATTCGCTGCTACCATTTTCAACCAATTAGTTCGCTCATCGGTTGTAAGTATCCTAGTCGCATTCAACAATGCTCTTCGCGCTGGTCCACTCAAGTTTTGAACATTTGCCTTTTGCGACTTTACCCACACAATGTTCTTAGTGGCGGCCGCCGCGACAGCCTGAAATTCAATATTCTTGCCTGTCTTAAAAAGGAACTCATGCGCAAAAGGCTCTTTGAGCAGCGACGGATGTTGAGCGAAGTACCACTCTAGCCAATGGCGGACTAATCCATTTGCGGTCGCATCCGACTTTGTCGCCGCCAAAAAGTGTTTCATGTTGGCCTTCAAGAACGTGTCGTCGCTCACATCTTGAAGATACAAAACCACATCATTTATTACTGGCGCGAAAAATTCCAAGCTCTTGAGGAGGTCGGGAGCGATTTCAGCGATCTTTGCGTGTTTTGCCGCCCTAATCACACTTCTCGCAAGTCCGAGATCAAGTCGATCCAAAGAAAGTATGTGATGCAGCGCACTGAGGATTTTCTCAATCTTTTCCCCTTGCTCAATTGGAAATTCAATTTCTTCGTATTCATCCGTGTACGGATTTAGAACTTCCAGTGTCTCGTAGATTTCGAGTTTTTGCTCAACATAGTGATTGTGTAAATGCTCTTTGACGAATTCATCAGATTGATAAATTTTTGTTTTTTCTGTCGCAATCGTCAAACGGTGTTGCTCATATAGATACACAGTTAGATTTTCGAGAAGCGACTTCAGATCACCTTGTGAATTTGAAAATATTCTGAAGTCATCAACGTAACGAGTATGTGAAAAGCCCGCATTAATAATGTATTCGTCCACATCCATTAAAACGGCTTCAGAGAAGACGATACTGGCTGCAGGCCCAACTGGTATTCCTTGTGAAGATTTGTCGTTTAACGTAGATACAAGCTTTTCCAAATCGGCTGCAAGGCCTTTCAGTGACGCACTTGCATGTTCAATTGAATTGTTGAGCCTGTGAAGGTAAATTTGGTTGTAGAAGTCCGTAATATCAGTGGTCAGAACAAACTCAAATTGCTTGGAAAGCGCTTCAGTCTGTGAATTGAACTCAGTCCACCCGGTACCTTCTGAAAACAAACTTCCATCTTTAAGCTTAAAGCGGTAGGCGCAAGCAATATGCTTTTCCTCAGCCTGCCTAGCTGCCTCAACGTGTGGTGCGATTTCCACAGCAATTGCCGTGTACACAAGGGCATCGATTGGGTCCAACTGATGCACAACGCGATACGTACCCGTGGGCTTCGGCGCCGCGAATCGTCTAGGAGGAATGTGAGTCAATTTGCTTATATTCTTCGACATCAATTCGGCCTTTACCTGGGGCCAAAAGTGCCACATAGCTAAAAATTCGAATTGCTTCGGGAAGAAATCTGAGTCATAGAATTTTTCAATGTGCTCTCGCGCAAAGTCTAAAGACGTTTCTTTAAGGATAGCCACGTAGATTCCTCAATCTGGGTCGATCGTTGTTCTTGTGGAAAAAAGGGGCAAAGCTGGAAGTATTTTCCGCGCACTAGCCTGCAAAAAATTCGGCTCCCGCGCCGTTTGATTCGTGCTAATCGCCAGGACTTTCTGACCTCGACGAGTTGGCTTCAACTACGCAATACGAACAAAGCGCCTAAAAGCAATATCAAAGCTGCTACGCGCGAGCGGCCCCCACTCACGCGACAACTGTACCGGCGAGTCTCCAGCCTTGATGTTGTCTTCATCGACAACCACAACATCGACATCACCTTCGGATGACCAGTAGGCGATACCGCCAACAACATGGATGAGCACTTTCGGTTTGCTCATTTTGTCCGCCGTTGTAGATTTTCTTTCAGTAGCCACTTGCGCACTGCGTGCTGATCAGAAGCTGGTGCCCGGCTAATCTCTTGCTGCAGAGCTTTCGCATTCATCCGTGGAAAAAGCGCCGCCGTGCTGAAGCCTTCATCGCAGTCGGGGCACAACGTTTTCAGATCAGCATCCGTCAAAATAATCGACGCATCATTTCGCGGGATGAATCCGACACGCATTTTTGCTTTGCCGCCTACGTCGCCCGCGTCCGCACCGCATGCCTGACAAGTGTAGTCATGGCATTGCAGCGTTTGCACCTTTTTATGCTGACTGATTGTCGTTGAATTCATTTATGACCCCCATTTCAAACGAGCGGGTTGACGATGACAGAAACGGCTACAGATCATGTTGGCCCGCGTTACCCTGTCTAGCCCTTGATGTTCGCAAACGCCGCAGCCCGCGCATGCAGCGAAATCGCGAAGTTACGAATACTTAACTCTTTGTTAGGCTCTTCGAAATGACCTTTCACACCTTTCTTCGCATCTGATGTGACAAAACATGCCGCGTCGTATAGGCGCTCACGCACGAGTCGTTCGCAAACCAACTCATAGCGCTTTGCGTAGCTCAACGTTTGAAACTGCTCATCCACATGGAAAGGCGTCAATTCAACCCGCTTGGTCGGGCGAATCGATTTTTCGTGCTCTTCAAGCAGGAATAGGTAGCCAAGCCATGGCCGTTGAGAAGGTTTGTAAATGCCTTTGCTATAGGCCGCCCAAAAATCAGTCGCATTGCCAAGCGCTTCTTCAACTCGATTGTTGAAGTTGTTGCCGAAGCTGCCGACTTGGGACTTCACCTCAATCGCGGCGAGCAATTCATCGCCTGAAACGACAACCAAATCCCACTCCTTCGTCGGACGAAAGAACCCAGGCAAGGTGCGATGTTTCTTTACCGTTGTACGAATGCAGACATCTTCAAGACCCGCGTCTTTAACGATCGACGCAATGAGCTTTACAAAACCATCGGCGTGCTTTCCGCCTGTCACTGCGCTACGGTTTCCCGCATCCTTCGTTCCGCTAACCAAGCCCTGCCGTTTGTGCTGCTTGCCTCGCGTTTGCCAGAAGTGTTTGATCGCTTGCCCGAGTTGTTTTTCTACGTCGATCACGACTCTTCCTTTCTAGGCGGGATGCAAACGAATCGTGTGTGCTGAAAACAGTTTGGGTATTTCATTCTCAATTCGCTGCGCCGACATTTCAAAATAATGCGGATCGACTTCAATACCGATACTGCTGCGTCCCCATTTAGCAGCTGCGATATTTGTCGTCGCGGTCCCCATGAATGGATCAAGCACAGTATCCCCGACGAAGCTGAACATCCTTACAAGGCGTTCCGCCAATTCCATTGGGTAAGGCGCGGGATGACGTTTAGTCGAAGCACCGGTAACGCCAGTCCAGATTTGCTGAAACCATTTCGCGTGATTTTCGGCGGAGATAACGCTGAGGATGCGTGTCGCGACAGTCGGGCTGCGATACCCGCCGGGCTTCCGCTCCATCAAGATGAATTCGATGTCATTCTTGATAACACTATTGGGTTCGTAAGGCTTCCCAAGAAATCCACCGCCATTCCCAGTGGCTTCATACGCGGCGTTGGCAATCTTGTGCCATATGATCGGGGCCAGATTATTGAAGCCAATCGCGCGGCAATGCTCCTGTATGGAAGCATGTAAGGGAACCACAACATGCTCGCCAAAATTCTTTCGACGTGAAAGGCAGACATCGCCCACGACACACACGACACGTCCACCCGGCACAAGCGCGTCATAGCAAGCTTGCCATACGCGATCCAACTCCGTGAGGAACGATTCGTAGTCCTCAATAAATCCCATCTGGCCTTCGCTGCGGTTGTAGTCTTTAAGTGTCCAGTACGGCGGGGAAGTGACAACGAGGTGAACGCTATTTGGAAGCAGAAAATCTATTGCGCGTGAATCGCGACGGTACAGGTCGTGTGTCGTCGGGATTTGCGAAAGCTGGCCTTCTATCAAAGCGGTGAGCTTTGGGTCTTTTGCAATCCTGGGCAGATCGGTTTGATGGTTAGTGATCTCGCCGATTTCGGGCGGCAGCCATTGGACCGGGTCAAAGGTCGACGCATCAAGGTCAATTCGTTTGTTCATGTTTCATTCTAGTTGGCTTGTAGCATTGTTTTGAATAGTCAGGAGCCTATCGCAGCGCTACATGCTCTTACCCGCGGAAACCGCAAGATACATCGCACCTTATTGCGTTGATAGCGACCCGTACGTGTGTGTCAATTTAAGGGAGTCTAGTATTGGCGGGGCGTTCGGAGCATTTTTGGCTGGTGAAGTCCGTGGATGCTAGTGTTTTTTGGATTTGCAGTGCTTAGTTTTTCATAAAAGCGAGCTGGACCCCTTTAGCTTCTAAAGTAAGTGCCATTTGTGTTTGACCCTAATTGTTCACGTTTAACTGGTGTGCAACTAGTTCGCTCGCATTTATCCGCGAGTCGATTTTTAGCTCCCGTAGAAATCGATTCGCATGCCATACACCGATCCTGCGTGGCAATTCGCCAAATATGTTTTCGGGTGCCTTCCAAAAGCCGATTAGGCCGACAGCTATGAACCCGATTTGTAATGGCCAATAAATCGTGCTCGACACTCCTTGACTTATGCGATCAGAGAGAAATATCGATAAGACAATGAACAACAGCAAATATGCGCCGATCATGAGAACGCGAATCCAACGTGACAAGCGATGCGCTTTTCCTAAGGCAATGATATTAATTCTATTGTCGTTTTCCAGAGCTTGGCGCTGTAAGTCGGATGAGAATTGCTCAACTTGCCGGGCTCTATCCGCTGCGAGCTCTGCTTCGAGCTTGGCCTGTGCCAAATCGTGGTTAACCAATTCCAAGCGTTGCGCATTTTTCTCCGTTTCAAGGGCAACACTTTCAATCAAAATAGCCTCACGCTCCTTAATGCGGCCCTCCCATTCTGCGTCTCGGGCCGTGCGAATTTCTGTTGAATATCTTTCAACCACGTCGGCCACTAGCTTTGCCGCATTCCCCTCGTGAATAAGACTCGCATCGCCAAGTGACTCTGACATTAAGTAATAGCCGACCCGCTTATTTTCAAGCAATGCCTGAAAGAACTCCTTTTTCCCGCCATCAAGCCCTTCGATGAAGGTCAAAGTTGATTGAATGACATCTCTACCCGGCGACATTGCTTGCGTGCAATTTGCGATTAGGCGGGCACGTGGCAGATCGCCAGATTTCCCGCCGCGGACCGCCCAAAGTAAGCCTGCTAAGTATCGATCCGTGAAGACGGGGGAAACGGGATCAAATTCTTCCTTGTTCCGCCTTCTCAAATAGTTGCGCGCACTATCGGCAAGAACAGCATTCTGGGTGACAAATATTACTCGCCAGGAGCGAACTTCACGTTCACTACCGTGCACCGCCTTTCGCAGTCTGACTATGCTTGCCGCTGAAAGAGCATCACGCCTTTGTGCTTGTATGTTTTGGTACAAGCCAAGTGCGGCAAAGAGTTCGTTTTCCTGAGACTCCGTGAGATAACTATAAGTGGCACCACCAGGAGCATCGTCAATCGCAATAGCTCTAGATTGCAATAAATCAGCGGTGTTTATCGCCGCCTCGGAAGCATATTGATAGAACGTTGGACTCGAAAGTCGGGAACCGGTTGGACCAAATGCTTGCCCTAATTGGTACGCTTCCATTGCCGCTTTAATATTTCTCTTGATTTCTGCAACGCAATGGGTAAACGTCCGTAGCTTGCATCCTGCCGCAATCAGTTCTTCAAATAGCTCCTTAGCATACGCACAGCTCTCATCGACGCCAAGATCAAGGAGATCCATCAGGAAAGGCGCGTCAAAGTAGATGACCAAATCTATCAAATCATTTTGACTCGGCGGCTCCTGAAGCGTGAGCACAACTTCCGCGAGCAGTGCGCCCGCAGAAATTTTTTCAATATGGTCGAAAATTTCGCGCCTATTTGCAGCCGCGTCCAAAATGAAGTCAGCGGCCAACTCGTCAAGCCGGGCTTCTTCTGTGTTCCTTTTGTCGCGCTCTACTGAACTTGATAACCTCAGAGTGCGCTCAGTCACTTGCTTCTTCGCGTGAGCTGATTTGCGCTTGATAAGTGCGAGAAAGTCAGGCTTTACTAGGCGATCGATAAAACTGCGCCTAAGCTCTTCGGATACTATTGAAATCTTATGCCGAGCAAGCCTCTTACTCGAGAAGCTCTCGAAGTCATTCAATACTACGTGTACGTCGTTCTCCGACAGCCCCCTAACGGCAGCTACCTCGGCCGCCTGCCATCGATAAGCTTGGGCAGAATTTCCTTCAATGACGCGATGAAGGAGGCGGGCCTTCGTTAGCCTAGAGATCCAGTCAACTGCTGCCTTACGGGTAATATGAAATCCAAAATTGCTCGCTAGGTCGTCGCAAAATCGGTCTGGGGTGAAGAGTTCACCTCGACGCTTCTCCGCAATGGCTGAGAACAATGGTGCAAGCCCCATCACCAAGTCGTTCCCCTTGGTTGCTCCCTGTTCTCGCCATGTTGTAGCTAAGAAAGCATAGGCTATAAGTGATCTATCTGACATTCCGCTTTCAAGCTCGTTGAGTTTTCACTCCCAATTCAACGCCCCACCCGTCTGATACTCCGTCACCCGCGTCTCAAAGAAATTCTTTTCCTTCTTGAGATCGATGAGTTCCGACATCCACGGGAATGGGTTATTGGCGCCGGGGTAGAGCACGTCCAGCCCGATCTGTTGGGCTCTTCGGTTGGCCACGAAGCGCAGGTATTCCTTGAACATCGGCGCGTTCAACCCCAGCACGCCGCGGGGCATGGTGTCTTCGGCGTAGGCGTATTCGAGCTCCACCCCTTTACGGAAGATGGCTTCGATTTCTTTCTTGAATTCGTTCGTCCAGAGCTGCGGGTTTTCGAGCTTGACGGTGTTGACGAGGTCGATACCAAAATTGCAGTGCATGGATTCGTCGCGCAGGATGTACTGGTATTGCTCGGCGGCGCCGGTCATCTTGTTTTGCCGCCCGAGTGAAAGGATCTGCACGAAGCCGACATAGAAAAAGAGGCCTTCCATGATGCAGCTAAAGACGATGAGCGATTTCAGCAGCGCCTGATCGTTCTCGAAGGTGCCGGTCTTGAAGTTCGGATCGGTGAGGGTATCGATGAAGGGAATGAGGAAGCGGTCTTTGTCGCGGATGCACTTCACTTCGTTGTAGGCATTGAAAATCTCGGCCTCGTCCATGCCCAGGCTCTCGACGATGTACTGGTAGGCGTGGGTGTGGATGGCTTCTTCAAAGGCCTGACGCAGCAGGTACTGGCGGCACTCGGGCGCGGTGATGTGGCGATAGGTGCCGAGCACGATGTTGTTGGCGGCGAGGCTGTCGGCGGTGACAAAAAAGCCGAGGTTGCGCTTGACGATGAGGCGCTCGTCATCGGTCAGGCCGTTCGGGTCTTTCCAGGTGGCGATGTCGCGGTTCATGTTCACTTCCTGCGGCATCCAGTGGTTGGCGCAGCCGGAAAGGTATTTGTCCCAAGCCCATTTGTATTTGAATGGCACAAGCTGGTTCACGTCTGATTTGCCGTTGATGATGCGCTTTTCTTCGGCGCGGACGCGTGCGAAGCGAGCATCTACTTCGGCGTCGGTCTCACCAATTGGCGGTGCATTAGGAAGATCATCGAGCATCGGGCGGGCAAGTGCTGCCTTCGCACCCTGCGTGAGCACGCCTTTGTACACGGGCGAGATAAAGGTGGCGTCATCGCTCGGCAGCGCGGGTTGCAGGCGCGGCGTAGGGAGGGGCATTGGTGGCGGGGTGGCGGCTGGTGTGTCGTCCCAAGTCAAAGACATGTTTACTACTCCTAAAGCTTGTTGTTGATTACCGGTGAGGCTACCGGCGGTTTCATTTCTCGTATTTCAAATCTGATGTTTTTCCGGTATTTATCCAGTCCACAACGGCCTGATATACCTTGTCTTCCTTGCCGCCAAATACGTGCGCACTTCCATTTCCACAATCGGGCCGCACGATGTTCGGGCGCGGCTGGTTGGTGTCGTCCACCGTAATAAAGTCATGCCACTTTGCTTGTGCTTCAACGTTCTCAAAAAGCAAACAACTATCGCGTTTGTGATGCACCACCAACATCGGCGTTTTCGCTTTCGTTGCCGAACTGTTCAACGCCGCCATCCGTTCATCCGGGAAGGCTTCCATCGCACAGGACAGCATCACCAACCCCTGCAATCGTTCACCCCACTTCGTTACCATTGCCGCACCGACATTTGAAGCTGACCGGCAGCCGTTACTGAATCCCAACACCGTGACGCGCGCGGCCGGATATTTCTTCATGAGCACATCCATCACCGCGCTCACGTCCTGCACATGCTGCTTGCCTTCCCGCCACTCCACTGGCAACCCCTTCGGCTGGTCGCTCGGCAATCCCACCGCGACGAGCACGCCGAGCCTTTCTGC
>JANOQY010000110.1:0-28864 GCA_031414995.1 Betaproteobacteria bacterium | reverse complement strand
CAACGACCGTGATGGTGCCGCTGGACGCGGAGCTGCCCGAGTTGCTGACGGTGAGCGTATAGGTGGTGGTGCCACCTGCGGTGACCGTGGTGGTGCCGTTACTCTTGGTCAAGCTCAGGTTGGGCGCGTTGACCGTCACGCACGCACCCGTAGTGCTGGTGCCGCTGGTAGCGCTGTTGGTCACCACTGCACTAATGTTGGTGGTGGCACCAATATTGCCACTGCCATTGGTGTTGTTGGCTTGCGGACAGGTCCCAACCGTCGGCGTGGCACTGCTGGTCACTGGAACAATGATCGTACAGCTAGTCTGGGCGTTGGTGATCTGACGTCCGGCTACTACAATGCTGCTGCTACCAGCCGTGGCCGTCACCGTACCCGTGGCACAGGTTCCTGTCACTGCGCCTCCACTGGCCACCAAGCCAGCAGGCAAGCTGTCTGTAAAGCTGAAGGTCTGCGTTGGGTTGCCCGAAGGCTGGCTGACCGTGAAGGTCAGGTTGACCGTGCCGCCGACCGCGAGATTCCCACTGAAGGCTTTGTTGACCGTCGGTGCTACCGCCGTGACCTCCAGACATTGGCTGCCCACGCTGTTGCTGGCCCCCGTCAGCCCGGTGATATTGGCTGCTGCGTTGGTGTTGTTGGCCGTACCCGGACACGCGCCCACCGTCGCCGTCGCCGCCGTGGTGACGTTGACGATGATGGTACAAGTGGTCTGGGCGTTGGTGATGGTGCGGCTGGCAACCACGATGCTATTACCCCCGGCCGTGGCCGTCACCGTGCCACCAGCACAGCTGCCCGCGAGTCCATTAGGCGTGGCCACGATCAAGCCCGATGGCAGCGTGTCGGTGAAGCTCACCGTCTGCGTCGGGTTGTTTGCAGGTTGCGTCAGCGTGAAGGTCAAGGCGCTGGTGCCGCCCACCGCAACGGTTGCAGGGCTAAAAGTTTTGCTCAGCACCGGAGTGGCCGCCGCCACAGTCACGCAAGCACCTGCAGTGCCGCCACCGGAATTGGCAATCGCTGCCGTCAGGTTGGTCGTCCCGCTGATCTGTGCATTGCCGTTGGTGTTGGCGGCAATCGGACAAGCCGTAGTGCTTGGCGTGGTACTGTTGGTGACGTTGACCGTCAACGTGCACGTGGTCGCCGGGTTGGTGATCTGGTTGTTAGCGATGGTAATGACATTAGTGCCTGCTGTGGCCGTGCGCGAACCTCCACCTATCGTGCAGGTGCCGCCCAAGCCGTTCGGTGTGGCGATAATCAACCCGTTCGGCAGCGTGTCGGTGAAACTGAAGGTCTGTGTCGGATTGCCAGCCGGTTGACTGACCGTGAAGGTCATCGTCTGGCTGCCACCAATGGTGAGTCCACCGACAAAGGTTTTATTTAAAGTCGGCGTGGCCGCCGTCACGGTCACGCAAGCACCGGCACTAGGCGTAACACCACTGGTGGCGCTCGGTGTGATAGCCGCAGTAATGTTAGTGGTGGTGTTGATGTCGCTGTTGGTATTTGCGTTTGGTGCCAGCGTACATGCACCAATCGTCAACGTAGCGCTGGTGGTCACCGGGACAATGATGGTGCAAGTTGTCGCAGGATTAACGATTTGGCGACCCGCTACCACGATACTGCTGCTGCCCGCCGTTGCCGTCACGGTACCGCCAGTACAGGTCCCGGTCACAGCGGCACCGCTGGCAACCAAGCCAGCTGGGAGCATGTCCGTAAAGGTAAAGGTCTGCGTCGGATTGCCCGTTGGTTGGGTCACCGTAAAGGTCAGATTGGTGTTGCCGCCAACGGGAAGGTCTGCTGCAAATACTTTATTGACCGTCGGCACTGCTGCGGCCACGGTCACGCAGGCACCAGCACTCGGCGTAACGCCGCTGGTGGCGCTCGGGGTGATGGCAGAGGCGATGTTAGTGGTGGTATTGATGTTGCTATTGCCATTGGTATTGGCATTTGGTGCCAACGTACAAGCACCTGCAGTAGGGGTGGCTGAACTGGTCACTGGCACGATAATCGTACATGTGGTCGCTGGATTGACGATCTGACGACCTGTCACCACGATACTGCCGCTGCCCGCCGTTGCCGTTACGGTACCGCCGGTACAAGTGCCAGTCACGGCAGCACCGCTGGCAGCCAAGCCCGCTGGCAGCGTGTCGGTGAAGGTGAATGTTTGCGTCGGGTTGTTGGCGGGCTGCGTGACGGTGAAGGTCAGGTTGGTGCTGCCACCGACAACGAAATCTGCGGCAAATGCCTTGTCAACTGTTGGGACTGCTGCATTGACCGTCACGCAGGCACCTGCACTCGGTGTCACGCCGCTGGTCGCACTAGGGGTGATAGCTGCGGTGATGTTGGCAGTGGAGTTGATGTTGCTGTTGCCGTTGGTATTAGCGTTTGGTGCGAGGGTGCAGGCTCCGACCGTTGGAGAGGTACTGTTAGTCACCGGCACAATAATCGTACAAGTCGTCGCGGGATTAACGATCTGACGACCTGCAACCACAACATTGCTGCTACCCGCCGTAGCGGTCACGGTACCGCCAGTACAAGTGCCGGTCACGGCGGCACCACTGGCGACCAAGCCGGCCGGCAGGGTATCGGTGAAGCTGAAGGTCTGCGTTGGGTTTGTTGCGGGCTGCGTCACGGTAAAAGTCAGATTAACGCTGCCGCCGATGGCCAGGTCGCCACCGAAAGCCTTGTTAATCGTCGGAATAGCCGCTGTCACTGTCAAGCTTGCCGCGGCCGTGTTGCCATTCAACGGACCCGTCGCTGAAACTATCCCAGACGTGTTGTTGTACATCCCAATAGTAGGCGTAGTTACAACTACGGTAAGCGTGCAGGAACTGTCCGCCGGAATCGTTCCGCCCGTCAACGACACCGACGCAGCCGCCGCGACCGGCGTGTAAGTGCCACCGCAAGTATTGCTGAAGGTCGCAGGTGTGGCGACGCGCATTGCACCTGGTGCTACTGGAAATGTGTCGGTAAAGCCAACGCCCGTCATTGGTGTTGGCGTTCCATTGGTGATGGTGAAGGTAAGAGTGCTGTTCTGCCCAAGTTGAACCGGGTTCGGGCTGAAAATCTTCGTGATGCTGGGAACACCTACTGAAAGTATGGCAGTCCCGGCGGTCCCGGTACCCGCGTTTCCCGTAGTTACCACACCGGTGCTATTGGTGTAGTTGGCCGCGAGGAGCGAAACCACGTCCACCGTCACCACACAAGAGCCATTCGCGGGGATCGTTCCACCCGTGAAAGTCAATACACCTGGGTTGGTGCCGTTCGGTGTAGCGGTGAGAGTCCCGACAGGGCAAGTGGTTGAGGCATTTGGCACAAGCCCATTCCGCAAACCAACCGGGTAAGTATCGGTAAACGCAACGCCCGTAATTGCCGTTGCGTTCGGATTGGCGAGCGTGATCGTAAGCAAAGAATTTTCGCTGATTGCGACACCTGTGGGCGCGAAAGACTTTGTTATTGTTGGTGGCAACAAAACTGTCAATGTGTCGCTGGCCGCGCTCAGGTTAGAGCCACCGCTGGAGGTGAGCGCGCCTGCCGGGAAAGTATTGACGTATGTGCCCGCAGTGGTGGACGTGACATTTACCGTCACGATACAAGTGCTATTTGCCGGAATCGTAGCGCCAGAAATTGCCAATGACGGCCCGCTGTTGGCGGCGGTCACGGTTGCGCCCGGACACGTACTGGTGCCGCCAGGCGCGCCAGTATTCGTGACCCCGGCAGGATACGTATCTGTAAACGCCGCTGCCGTCATGGCGACCGCATTCGGATTTGTCAGCGCGATGGTCAACAAGGATGTGCCGTTCTGCGCGATCACTACCGGAGCAAACGATTTAACGACGGTCGGTGCGGCCTGCACGACCAGAGTAGCGATATTGCTCGGCGTGCCTGGGGTGGGGAATCCTGTATACGATGCGCCCGAGGACTGATTGTTATTTGTGCCCGCAACCGTACTGGTGACCGAGATGCTGACGGTGCAACCCGTGGTCGGCACGTTACCCGCCGTTACCGCGAAACTGGTGACGCCGACACCGGCATTGCTGACAATGCCCAGACAACTTCCGGTTACCGTGGCTGACGACATAGTCATCCCGGCCGGGAAAGAATCCGTGAACGCGAGTCCGGTAATTGCGGCACCCGTTGGATTGGTGATGCTGAACGTAATCACCGATATGCCACCACTAGTAATGTTCGTGGGCGCGAAGGCTTTTGAGATGCCCAATCTCGCGACGGTGAGGGTTGCCGTCGCCGTGAGGCCACTCTGCGCAGGATTGGTTGAAACTACCGCTGACGTGGTGTTGACATAATTGCCCGTTACGCCAGTCGTACCTACCGTCTGCGTGATGGTGCAACTTCCGTTAGGTAAAATTGTTGCCCCCGCAGCAGGGTCAATGCGCAGACCGACGTCGTTGGCCCCGAGACCTCCACCACCAGAGTCTTGCAAAGTACCAGCAGTGCTACCCGCAGTACAGACAATGACATCATCGTTGATTGCGGTCAGCATCACCCCGGGTGTAACCGGAAAAATATCGGTGAATGAAACGCCCGTAAGCGCGACAGGATTTGTACCCGGGTTAGAAATGACAATCGTGAGCACGGAAGTTGCCGCACCGCCGGCAATCGCAGCCGGCGTGAAACTCTTAGTAATAGTTGGAGGCCCGACTACATTCAGCGTGCCGCTGGCGGCGAGCCCCGGTGGCGCATTGGTTACAGTGATCGGGCCTGTCGTATTGACGTACGCACCTCTAGCAGAGGCGGTTACGGTCACATCAATTTGGCACGTATCGGCTGCGGCTGTTGCCGTAATGGAAACACCACTAATCGTTAGCGAGTTACCGCCAGGCGCCGCAGTAACTGCTCCACCCGAACAAGATCCACCCGATATCGTCGCATTTGGCACAGCCGCGTTGACCAATCCCACCGGATAGGTATCCGTAAACGAAATGCCGGTAAGTGTGTTGCCAGCACCGGTCGCGTTTGGATTTGTAATCGTGATCCGCATAACCGAGGTACCACCAATCGCGATCGGGCTGGTGAGGAAGACCTTGGTAACTGTCGGTTCGTTTAGCGTGGTTACTGTAAGAACCGCCGCGGTCGCAGTCGGGTCAGGCGCATTGTCAAATGTCGCCAAAAAGGCCGGGTTTGTCTTGTTACCAGCAGTAGCAACGACTGCCGTTGTTACGGTACAAGTTCCACCGCCCTGATCAAGCGTCATGTTTGAGAGGCCAATGGTGTTTCCACCGCCAACGCCAGTCAGCGCGGTGACTGCGGCAGTCGATCCCGGCGAACAATTTAGCGTCACCGACGCCGGGTTTGTGTTGGTCAATCCGGCCGGATAGGTATCTAAAAACACTGCCCCGGCTCTGGTGACGGTTGTTGTGGCGTTCGGATTGGTAATCGTGATCGAAATTTGAGTCACGTCCCCGACATTGACGGGGTTGGGGGAAAATGTTTTTACGATGTTCGGTGCGGCGACCACCATATATGCCGCACTTGCCGGATTACCAGGTGCCGCGTCGGCGGTACTGGTCACACCAGTTGTGGTATTCGTAAAACCGCCCCCGACAGTACCCACTACTTGCTTCGTGATCGTGCAACTCGCGCCAATGCCGAGCCCCGCTGCCCCACCCAGCGTGAGCAAGTTGGTGGCGTTGGTCGCAGTGACCGCACCGCCGCAGGTGTTAGTTGCTACCACCGCATTATTGAGCATCCCGCCCGGATATGTATCCGAGAACGCGAGCCCCGTCACAGCATTACCAGTATTGTTGGTCAGTACAAACGTAATCGTTGAGACCCCGCCCACCTCAAAAGTCGGAGCCGAAAACGACTTGGTAATCGAGACCTTGCCTGAGAATAATGTGGCGGAAGCCGTGGTACCTGTTCCTGCGTTGGTGGAGGTGACATTGCCCGTAGTGTTCACAAGCGTTCCAGCCGCCGTGGCAATGATCTGGACCGTCACTGTGCAATTGCCCCCGGCCAGAATTGTTGCGCCCGACGCCATGCCGACGGTGTTCCCGAGTGCAGTTCCGCCCGTTACTGTTCCAGGAGTTGACCCTGCGCTACAAATAATGTTCGGGCTTGGAGTGGCGCTGTTAGTGATGCCTGCAGGATAGGTGTCGGTAAAGGTAACACCGGTCAACGACACCGGATTGGATGCGGGATTGGACACAACCACCGTCAGGGTCGATGTCCCGCCTACATTGACCACAGCGGGCGTAAATGACTTCGCAATGGTTGGCGCAGTCGCCACGGTTCCTGACGCTGATGCGCTGGTAGTACTAAAAGTAGCTCCCAGCGTCTGGCCGCTATACGAAATCGTCGCGGAATTGGTGATTTGCGTTCCCGCAGGCAAGCCCGGGTTAACAATGGTGTCGAAACTAAGGGAAGTTGCCTGACCAAACGCCAAATCCCCGCCCGCCGCACCAGTCGCACCAGTTCCCAAACGGAAGATCACACAAGGATTGGCGACCGGTGCGCAGGTTGCCGGAACATTCGAAAAATCGGCCTGATCGTCCGCAACTGTGTCGGTCTTTCCGCCTGCATTTGCTCCCGAAATGACGATCAGGGAACCAGGCGCGTAGGTTGTTCCGGCAGGTATTGGGTCCTTCAATATGAGATTTGTACCGGTATCCTGACCAGTGTTGGACATTGCAATTGTCCAACGCATAATGTCGCCAGCGAGCAGCGGCGCGCCATTCACATCTGATACCGTTTTGGTAACGTTTTGCGTAATGATGGGGACGAACAGGTCAGTAGCAAACGTAATGACTACAGGGTGATAGTTCTCGCTAGGTGCCGTGAGCTGCAAGGTCGCGGACGTCGCGCCATTGGGCACCACGCCGGTCGGCACATTGACTCGATCAATATCGGTACCAAAGTTGTTGATAAAACTGGGATTGCGACCTGGCAACTGCACTCCGTTTTCAGAGAGCACTGAGTTGAAGAAGTTATTAGTCACGTTTAACGAATCGGTTAGTGCCGTCCCGTTTACCGAAAAACCGTCGCCCGTCAAACCCAAGTCACCATCAAAGCCGGCGGCTCCAACGCGAGTGGTTACCGGCCCGGAAAGCGGTGTGAGAAAACCGCTGGGCACAATTGTGATCGGGTTGGCATTGTTAACGAGACCATAGCCGTCATAGACGACCAGATTTTTTAGTGTTTCTGAATTATTCTGATAGACCACCGTCAGTACCCAGCCGGCCCAGTTGCTGGCGCCCAAGGTTCTCTGAACATTGGCGACCGTGTATGTGCCATTGCCCGCTGCCGCGACGGCTGTAGTCACATCAGCAAAACCAGCGTAGTTGTTTGCTCCGCCCGCCGCGGTACTGACCACCGATGCTGCAACATTGGAATAGCCAAATGCTGCTGGCGACCTGAAGAGCACCTGGCCACGCTGGGCGCTTGCTGATGTTGCGCCCCAGTAAAGTCCTGCGAACAGTACTGTGGATCCGGCTGGCATATTGAGGGTAGCTTGGGACGAATTGAACGTCGATGGGTCGCCATCGATGTCGATATCGATCAAGGCAAAATCGTTGTTGTTGAGCCCTGTGCCGTTTGCCTGGCCCTGCTGCGCTAACGTGCAATCAGCTGATGCCGGACACGTCATCAGTGCGTTTCCGATCAGCTTGATATCACCGTTTTGGTTGATCGAGAAGCGTGTCGAGTAAGGCCGGGTGATTTGTGCTGTTGCATCGACAGAGGCGACGACAAGCCCAGCAAACAGGAAAATCCAAACGATGGCGCGCATGCTGCCAAAAAAGTCATAGCAAGCATTGCTCCACTGCTGTGGGTGTGAAGATCGAAGACGGGATAGGCGCGTCACAGTGTCTTGTGTCATTTCAGCTTGAACTGATGTCCTTGCGACAGGCAATCAGACTCCCCCTTTTTGTTCAGTTGAGCCCGTTGTTGGCTTGGCTTCGGCATTTGTATTCACACTACTGGATTCTTTCGCAGGCGCTGCCTTTCCCGCTTTGCCTGAAGCAAACAAATCTTCATCAAATTTGTACCGTAACCTTAAGAATGCTCCTTTGCTGGTGTATTCACCCGATGCAAGATCATCGTCTCGGTAGCCGAACAAGTTATAGCCGCCTGACAGCCATAAATTTTCCATGACGAGGAAACCCAGTTCGATGCCGAAGCCATATTGTCTAGATTGAGCGCCATGCCCAAACATCGTGGACCCGTTGACCGAAACATCCCAACGCGGCGCGAAATCCCAAATCGCCCGACCAGCCAACAGCTGCGCATTATTTTTAGTTGCCAATCCATTGGATTTTTCGTTTACCCACTTAGCCGCGTACCTCCCCGAAAACGTAAAGGGTCGTCGGGGCTGCCAATTGGCGTGAATTGAGATTAGCTCAACTGTCCGCTTCAACTCAATATTGGCCTGCGTGGTGTCACTCTCCGAACGATGCTCGATGCGGCCGAGTGCGTTCCAGACATCTGTATCCGTCTCGCGATATGCCAAGCCTAACTGCAATCTATCCTGCTCATTTTCGCCTGCGTTCTGCCCTTTGTTCCTGATCAGCGAGTATGTATTTCGACCAAGAAATGTCCAGTCCCGCCCGGCTTTCGCAGCAGCCGCAAAGGTGGAGAGCAAAGAATCACTGCTTTGGCCTTTACGAATTTCGAATCGAGTGGAGCCCTTCCAAAGCGGATTTGCCGTGTACTCGACACCGAATGTCAACGCCGTCGCCTCGCTAGTACCTGATCCGGAAAGCGCGTGTACTCGCTCAAAGCCGGTTTGCAGTTTCAGGCCGTTCGACAGTGTCCAAAGGTTACGAAGTCCTAGTGCTGCCTCTGCGTCGCCGCCCGATATTGCATCACGAACGCGATATTCGCTAAACACATTGCCGTCCTTCATATAGTCGGTGCTGATGCCGACGACCGTCGAATTCTGTCGTTGCTCAGTATTGAGACCATACGGCCCTGTCAGCGAAGAAATGAATTCATGGCGCGCGTAAAGGCGCCCTGCAGTACCAAGACGATAGTCAGTACCAATTGCGGCAATTTTTCGCGAAGAATCATGAACATCGACTTCTGCTTCAACATATGCGGTTGCGCCTTTGATTCCCGGCAATTCGCCAGTCGCGCGCGCGCGCAGAGCGGTGATCTCGTTCGGTATGGCAACGCCAATTGGGGCACCCGGCGCCACGACCGAAGACTGCGATTCGCGTGCATGACGAATACCGACTTCAAGTCGAATGCCATCGGTAAGCGTGCGCTCAACGGCAAGCAATAAACCATCTCTTTTGCCACCGGCCACAATATCTTCGGTGCGAAGCAATTCACCCCGGATGCGAGTCTTTTCATCAAGCCGATAAGCCAGTTTTCCGCCAATCTCTTGCCGACCTCGACTGAGGCTCGCGCTCTGGTTATCAAAGTGCTCATCCGCGCGCCCAGCGTATAGGTTCGCTTCGAGATTCGTACCTGCATGACGAAACTCAATCCGTTTGGCGTCGCCGGTCTTTTCTCCCGAAGGCAGTGCATTTGCAAACGTTTCACGCTTGGTACGGGCGATCTCAGCGACGAAGAAGGTCTTCTCGGCCAGTTTGGCGATTGCATTTATTCCCAACATGCGAAATTTATCGACCGGGTTGCGATCATCAACGACTACGGCACCGACTTCAATGTTGTCAGATATTTTTACCTGTGCATCGGCACTAGTCACCCAGAATTGTTCTCCCCCTTGGTCAATTTCATACGTAATGCGAATCGAAATTGGATTGAGGTTTTCGTCTAGGCTTGCGATAGGCGACTTGAACAGGATTCTGCCCGTAAGCGGCTCGAGTTCGTAATCGGCAAAACGGGACAGCGGCTGTGCGCGAATGATCACGGACGATTGATTGCGGTCTCGCGTGAGAATTTCAATTTTCTCGCTATTGGTGAGTCCTGTCGAACGAGTCAGCTTGAATGGACCGGAGGTTCCATTGGCCGCAAACTCGTCGATAATTTGTCTGGTGGAATCGCGACTGGCAAAAATGTTGGCCGAGACGCGTTCATTCTCGAAGTGCTGCTTCACACCGGTAAGCGAACGGCTGTAATTTGAGAGCTTTCGGGCATCTGTTGCCTGAGAGGTATTGAAATCGCCGTACAGCAGATAAGACTTCTTGCTGTCGACACGCACGTAAAACCTACCAGTCGATTGTGCGTCGAAGGCGCGTACTGATGAATCACCGTAAACCGGATAAAACTCGTCGGGCTGAATATCCCTGAACAACCGCTCACGCGTGTTCTTGTCCGAGTCATAGGCCAAAGTCAGAAGATATTCGCCACGCACTTTGCCTTTAAGGAACATCGCCGCGCGAGCCGCTGCATCGCGTTCTCCATTGGCCCAAGTGCGCGCGATGTGCTTGATTTCCTGTTCAAAGCCATCCTGCGAACGAGCCGGCACCAGTCCGCGCGCATCCAACTTACGCAAATTCAACACACCTTCAATCACACCCACTGCGAGCAGCTCTCGTAAATCGGGGAGGAAGTCGAGTCTCTCTTCAGCTTTCATGTCGCCACTACTCACACGTATCTGAGCCTGCCCCGGCTCAGTGGGCGGGAATAACTGGAATTCAGCGCTACCACCGTCTATAAACGTCTGTAAGCCCGGTTCAGCGGGATTCAAGTCGAGAACGTTCCAGCGTCCAGACGTTGTTGAGAGGTTTATCGGCACGCGGGAAGTTACCGGTACATCGTTACGGTCAACGAGGCTGATCAAGACGTTGGTAGGTGTTTTTCCGTCGGCAATCGCGCTCACATTGGCGCCACGCTTGAATGAAATTTTGACATTGGCGAGTGCGCCTGGGGCCATAACTTTGATGGTCATGTCGCCACGAGCAATACCGAATTGGTCAAACTGCGCAACGGTCAGTATATTTTCACCTACAGCAAGGTTGACGCCGATAAACTCCCACGCCTGCAAGTTCTTCTCAGCTAATACCGCCTTCTTGCCGACCCGATCCTCACCGATTTCTATGTCATTTATTTTTAACTTGAATACTGTGCCGGCAGTACCTTTTACGCGGATTGATGTTTGCGCGTAAGGAAGTACATCACCCGATTTCAGCCCGATGAATCCAAGCGTGCTGTCTTCGTTCGGCAATTGGGTTTCGAGTTGTAACTCTGGCACAGGGGTTGGCCTCTCCAATAACTTTGGAGCAACGTCTGATAGCGGGTTAGCCAATGTGTCAAATCGAACTTGGACATTCGACAACGACGTTGCAGCCCTCTCGGCTATCGGTGCAGGGACCGTGCCCAAGGAAAGCGGTGCAGCAATATTTGCTGTCGGTGCCGTATTGCCGACTTGACCCGAAGCTGGGAGCGCCTTGATATCGCTGGCGGCACGCAAATTCGGATCAGCTTCAAATCTTTGCTGCAAGCGGCCTTCGACTTCCGTGGTCAGGCTAAGCGCTGCATCTCTGCGCTGATTAATGTCACGAAGCACCTTGTCGCCGCAAACTTTGATGGCGAAGTTCGCCTTGTGAATCTCGCCGTTTTTCAAATCGACGATCCGACTATCTCCCTTGCCGAGGTTACGGCTGGAAAGTAGCGCAAAGTCAGTAGCCGATATTCCGTCAGGCAGGGTCGTCCTATCGATCTTTAGAGCGTGCGTCTTTGCGAGTAGTCCGTAAAAACTATATTTGCCTTCGCTATCACTGGTTACGCTGGTTCCATCTTCAAGGAATATCCGTACTCCGGGAATACCCACCTCACTGGCTCGGTTTCCGCTTTCCGGAGTCTGTATGCCGTTTGCATTGCAATCGGCAAAGATCTTGCCAATGATGTAGGCGCGGTCAGAGAAAACACCTCCGACGATCTCAACTTTTGCAGTTGCAACGTTTGATTCGCTGAAGAGATCGCTGCCTGCCCCAATGCGGTAACTGGCAACGACGCGATTGATACCGTCACCTTGCATGGATCCAGGCCCTACTCGAACGCGGTAGGTAACGATGATTTTTTGGTCGCGGAGCATGCGGCCCAAATTGAAAATCAGGCGCGGGCCAGCACCACCCTGTGGATCGGCAAGTGCCTTGCCGTCCTTCCGCGCCGAACCGGAGACATACGTAAAGCCAGAAGGCAGGTTGTCGTTGAGCAAGACATCATTTCGATCCAACGCATAGCCGGTTTTATTATTGACTGTAACCGAGTAATCCAGAAACTCACCAATTTCAACAATGGAGCGCGGAACGGTCTTTTGCACGAACAAACCGCTAATCAACCCACCATCAACAGGGATGTCCACTAGTATCGGCCCGGTGTCTGGCCCAACCCGGAACGCCCCGCCATACGAACCACCTGTAGTGGCACCAGTTGCCAGAATATTTCGTCCGCCGGGCAATTGCGAAGCTGGAACTTTGGAAACCCAGGTGTAGCCATTGGGGGCTGTGACCAGCAGACAATATTCGGCTGGCGGGACAAGTTGGAAGATAAACCTGCCATCCGCTCCTGTCACAACAGGATTAGATGCCGGGGCAATCTGGCCGCCTACAAGTTGGCTGACCACCGCGGACGTATTGGTGCATACCCCACCAACTGCCGTCACGATCCGTACGGTGGCACCAGCAATAGGCTGGTTGGTTCGACTATCAAATACGACTCCACTCGGGTCAATTAGTGTAACCGTCGTGAAAATCCTCCTGCCGCAACCAACGAGTTCAACTTGTACCGTATCAAATGACCGGCCCTCAAGGACCCTATCTGCGGCAATAACGGGAGGAGGACGTATGTTTATTGGCTCGGCAACAAACATTCCCGTATTGGGTCCGGTTTCAGTCGCGACAATTTCTTCGCGCTCCCCATTTGGTCCGGTGATGATGATGGTGCGCCGCTCAATGGTCGTAGGATCAGCGTTGCAAGACGGGGCATTGGCGCGCAAATAGAGCGGTTGGCCGATAAATCCCCAAACCGTGCGACGCAAGAAATCAGGATCTACATAACCGGTAATCTCGTCGGTGATGTCGCCAGTGGAGCCCAGCACTACCGTCGTTACGTCACTAACAGACAACAAGCCGGCAGACCCTGCATTTATCCGTAGCGTGGTCGTGTCGACGGACCCGTTAGTTGCATTAGCGACCGCTGTTACTCGAACCAGGTAAACGAGTCTTCCGCCTGGCGCGAGCGTAATCGTCGTCGCAGAGAGCTCGGCGTCAGTAGTATCCAGAGTGCCCACGATAGATGAGCCACCTGCCGTTGCATTATCGACGAACGCCCTTGCCGTCCAGCCCTGCAAAGTATTAGCGAGAAAATTTGACGGTACCGTGATGGTTTCTGTGCAATTGCCAACGTTCGTCAGTACGTGTGAGTAAATTATTGACCCGCCCGGCGCAACCCGACCCGTATTGTTTGGCTCCAGTACCACGCGACACAGACTTGCGATTGTGGTCACAACGTCATTGCCGCTCGCGCGCACCAGTGGATTGGACGTTGACTGTGCATTTTTTTCGATGGAGTATGGTCCGCCTGCTGCCCCATTCGACAATTCTGCTTTGACGATAATTCGATATATCCCGCCAGCAACCACCGGTCCAGTGTCAACTACTGCATTGCCATTCGTATCGGCGAGCAAGGTCACGCCATCCGACTTATAAAGTCTGAACACCGTTCCCTGAGGATAATTCGAGCCCGACAGCGTGATATCAAAGGAGTCAGTACGACCGCTGCGGTTTGTGAGCACATTCTCGAAAGTAACAACGCCGCCCGGCACAGCAGACGGTATCGTCATTCCCGTCAGGGTAATGCCGTCAGTACCGCTCACGCGAAAATCAACCGTATTGGAAGCACGCGGACCAACCGGAACTCCCATGTTGTCCAACCACATGACCTGCGCTGTATTCTGAAGAATCGTATTGACAGGAATGCCCGCAGCAATATTCACGTCAAATTCAATGAATCCCTCATCGCCCGGATTGAGACGCGAGAAAAGCACTGAGATACTGTCGGTAGATGCGGTATAGGTCGCAGTAGCACCGTGCAGCATCGTTGTCCCACTGGCAGCGGCAAGGCTAACCGCCGACATACCCGGCGAAGGTCTTACGCGAAGACTTCCTGCGACGAGCGTCATTCCCGTCGGGAACGTATCGGATACCTGCACGTTTGTTTTTGCAGCGTCGACACGACCCAGATTCGCATACCGAAGAGAAACGGTGTATCCGCCACTGGGGGAAACACCATAATTCTGGCTGAGCCATTTGATTAGAGAGAGATCAAGATTGGGCGGCGGCGGCGGTCCTGCAAAAACATCGACATGATCGACGTTAGGGGGGATCGGCAGGCGACCGGGAAGAATACTGGTCGCAGTAACCCGCACTTCGTCAGCCGTTCCACTCGGCGCCGACGGCGGCACGGTTACGACGACGACAAATCTGAACGATTGACCTGGTGCCAGATTGATATTTCCCGTGAGCGGGACTGCGCTATCGGCAACGCCATCTCCGTTGGCGTCAGCAAAAATTTGCACATTCGAAAAATTGAATGTCCCCGCAAGATTGCTCACTGAAATATTGTATGTATCGGCAAGCGGTCCGTTAACCAGTGTGTGTGGAAATGTATGCGTCAAACCAGGCGCAACTACAGCAACCTGATCGTTAAACAATATTCCATTTTGTGCTGCCACAACCAAACATTGATTGGTAACGGCATTCAGGACATTGTTCACGCCCGAGATTGCAGTTGGTCCGTTGGTAAACGCGGCTGGATTGGTAGAGCAATCGGGATTACCCGGCCCAATGTTGGTGACGCTACCGACGGTAACGACGCATGACGCCGTACCTGCGCTCATTGTTCCTGCTGACACGCTGATTGTGGACGGCGCCATAAGCGAAACCGTCGCGGCACAACCTGCACCGGTGACAGTGGCGGAAGCGCCCACCGTTAGGCGAAGACCGGCAGGTAGCGTATCAACGAAGGCTAATCCGGACTGGGCTGGATTACCTGCCGCATTGGTCAAGAGAAACCTAAGCGCAGAGCTACCCCCCAATGAAATCGAAGGCGCGACAAAACTCTTGGTCAAGGTGGGCAACGGACTCGCTGGCCCAACTGTGACTTGAACCGCGTTTGTCGCACTACTTTGCAGGGCGGCGCCGACTTGTTGGGTGCTCGTCGCGGTATTGGATATTATTGTGCCAGCGGGGGGAATGGCGGCATAGGCAAGCGTTGTACTGAAGAGCACAGCCACAATCAAAAACAATCCACCGCCCAGCCTTGCAAATAGGCCAGGAAGGATTCGTTTCAGCTCTGTGGACGTGCGTTGGTACATCATCAACTGACTTTAGTCCACTTGCCCATCAAAAACAGCGTAAAAAATCACGTTATCCCTTGGCGTTACAAACGTTCACATTAGTCACGACATAAAACAACGCAGTTGCAGCGCACCGGGTCCGCGCCTGCGAAACCGACGAGCAAATTTCCTTACTCCCTTACATATCGTTGATCTTCACGCAAAATTGCAACGTAAATGTTCCGGTCGGTAGAACCGGCGTAGCCGCAGTCGGCGATGACGCCGCGGCTATTGTTCCTGTAAATCCAGTCGCATACGGCCCACCAGTTATCGCGATGGGTCCCGTCACCGTCGGCGCACCGCAGCCCGTTGCCAATGTCGTATTTGGTGGAACAACGTCGGAAACATTGATGTTGGTAATATTGGCCGCGCTGGTATTGGTACCAACAATCAAATACGCAATACACCTGCCAGGTACTGTATTGACGCTGGCAACAATTGCCATGTTGCTCCATGGTGCATTCGGCGTGCTGCCCGTGAACGTGGTGGCCGGCGTCGTTACACAGGACCCGGTGCCGCTAGGCAATTGCTGGTATTTATCCAGTTTTAAACCGTCAGACAGGGTGGTCTGATCATTTGCCGAAGCGGTGCTTGCGCCACCGTTATAGGTCGCGGTGATTGTCGTTTGATTTGGCGGGCTACCAGCCATTGCGGGCGCATTGACACGAACGAAGATTGTTTGCGTCCCGTTTGGCGGCAGCATGAATGTAGTGGTGCCGGCAACGATTGGGGCGTCTGTGCCGATGTCCAGCATGCCATTCATATTGGTGTCAATGTACGCCGTCGATGTCCACGTATATGTGGGCACCTGACTGTTGGTCAAAAAGCCCGCAGGGAATGTGATCGGCTCAGTCAGATTACCGTTATTTGTCAACGCATGCGTATAAGTCACGGCACCGCTTGGTACGGTACTCTGCATGCCGTTGGGTGTAATCGATACGTTATGGACGGGCTGAATCGTGATCTGATCGCGTTTGGTATCGAATACCGCCGCATCGGACTGCTGCTGTACACGGAATTGAATCACGTAGGCACCGGGCGCAGCATAGGTCGGTGTTGCCATCGATCCCGAGTTGGTTGACGGCACAACGACCTCAGCACAGATCAGTCGACTACCTCCCGCAGAAATTGGCGTCGCGCCAGTCGATGTAATCGCCGCACCGGTCACGGTAGAACAATTACCAGTACCACCATCAAGCCTATATGAAACAGTCCAAGCTGTCGGGGGATTGGTCAAGCCCACGCCTGTCGGCACTGAGACATAGGACGAGCTCAGGTTGTAAATCTGCGCCACCGAGCTAGTGTTATTGACATGAAGCTGAAACCGCGTGGTAGTGGTCGCAGCGATCGCAGGTGTCACCGGGTTCGTCGTAATAACGGCAAGATTGTCCGGTCCGAGGCCTTGCGCGGCCATCGCTCCACCAACCACGGAGAGATTATTAGTCAGGTCAACGGTGCTCGCGGCAATCGTTGTCAATCGATTCGGGACTGTTTCAGTCACTGTATTGTTGAAGAACGATGTCGCGCCAGCAGTGATCTGATAACCGTTACCGCCGTTGTTGCCAGGCACCGCAGTCATCGGCAGCGTAGCGGTGATCACCACGGAGTAACCGCAGCGCAGTGGCATCGAGGTGCTCACAATGTAAGGTGCCGGGCACATGCCGCCACTTGGCACCGGAATAACGCCCGTGTCTGGCGTGGAGTTGCCGTTGCTATCAAGCAAAGACGTCATGCCATTAGCTGACAGAATCTGGAATGTGGTGTTTGCTGGAAACGTACATTGACCGACCGCCGCATTATTTGTCGGGCTGCATGCCGAGCCATTGAGCGGCGTATTGAGGATTGCAACGTCAAAACTATCCGAACCGTTACCGGTATTCCAGATGATGTCGGTCCACGTGATGGTTTGTGCAGGTGCTGCACTCGCCACCGTTACCGGTTCGTTATCCGTCAATCCAGTTGTTGTGGGTGACCCGTTGGCGACGACACCAGCAGTTTGCACAACGGAATATAGGACGCTATTGGTATTTGCCGAAGGCACGTTGACGACCTGATTCATCATCGTCATGGTATTGAAAAATGTATACGTGTACTGGTAAGTCGCCGTGTTGGTCGTCACGGGTTGCGTAGCAGGGATGGTCACTGCAAGGTTTGGCGCAATTGTCACCTGAAAATACAGATGGCCTGAAGTTGAGCCAGGCACCGTCGTTACAGTCCCTGAAATCGTGCCGCTAACCGCCGTTAGCGGCGCGGTATAGGTAACACCAGCCGGATCGCCTCCCGCAGCGTCTGTCAAGGCAATCACGCCACTTCCACTCCAGCGACCGGTCCCCGGCACGTATATCCATCCTGACGGCAGCGCATCGGTGATCAACAGATTGTCACCTTGTACAGTGCCGCTGTTGACGTACTCAAGAATCACATAAAGCGGACCGGCGTTGGGACTTGCACCCGAAGCAACTGGCGTATATCCGGGTGGTGGAACGCTCGATAGCTTCTTTTGCACCGTGATCGACGCAATCGCAATCGTTGTGGTGTCGGTCTGACTTTGGGTATTTGCTGTCGGTGCATTGGTGTCTGTTGCCGAAACGATGATTGTGCCTTGCTGACCAACAGCCGCTGCAACCGGCGTGGTGCCGCAGACAACAAAATTAAACGATGAACCAGTTGCCAGGGGGCCGCTGGAATTGATTGCGGTGCCGTTGTCAGGCGAGCCGTTTTGATCTGTATCGAGATAATAGACAAGACCAGTATGCGCAAACATGCCGCCGGTTGTGGGCGGGTTGAGCGCGTAAGTATCGGTGCCGTTGCCTGTGTTGGTGATCGTGTGCGGATAGCAGACTTGCTGATTTGGCGACACTGATTTCATGCCCGCCTGGGTCAGCGTGAAACTCTTCACCTGAGAAACAGTTGTTTGAACCGTATTGGACGTCGATGTGCGTGTCGTGGCGGTATTGTCGACGTAAGTTGCTGATGCCTGATTACCAATGACGGAGTTGGCAGGTGCCATTGCTGCATTCACAATCGGCGTGTATATCACCATTGCCCAAATCATCAAAAAGGCCACTGCGGCGAGAAGTATCGCCCTTGGGTTGGCCTGTCGAACTGCGGTACTCAGGTTCATCGTAGTGCTCCGAAGGTCTTGATCATGCTAATTAAAATACTGGAGTCGTTGTTTCGCGCTGGTTTCTGAGTCAGCAAACTGACCCGGTTTTATTGCGCCTCTCGAATTATTTAACCGTGCTATTTGCGGCGACGGGGCCATTTTCGACTTTGAAGCGGGCGGAAAACGATATGGGCTTGTCCGGGGCAAGTTCACCGGGATACCACCGCAGGTAACGGTATTCGCTAGCCGGCACGGGCTGCTCCAGCTCAACGCCATTGGCTTGTCGCACTTTGCGGGTAAGCGGAATTTTCGAGAAGTTTTTGCCGTCGATGCTGGCTTTTGCATTAGCCGGCTTGATGCTTGCCATGACCAATTCGGTACTGGCTGGAATTGGCAGCGTTGCTTCCACACTCTTTAACGGGGCCTTGGACAGGTTGGTATAAGTCACGACATCCTCAAGAATGTCGCCGGGTTTTGCGTCTGCAGCACTCTGCATCACTTCACGCCCGCCCTCCAAAACTACTTTCGACCGAACCAGTTTGCCTTGCAACGGTTCATTGGCCACTTTCTGCGCCGTCGCGCTGGTCAAGCCCGTCGCAGACATCACCCCTACCACTACGATTGAAATAAATCGTTTGGTTATTTGCTGCATCTTTGCATTTCCAATTTCAAACTTCCGGCGGTTTTATAAAACGAACTACATGGAAGCAGGCGTTTTTTCTAATAAGACAGAATTCTCCATGACGACGCGCACTATTACTATCAAGAAAGTCACATAATCGTAAGAATTTACAAAGATTTGCAATCAATTTACAAATAGTTTACAAGGACTTACGAAAGAATTATCAGGGAATTCCCTAATATAACATGTGAACCATCATGGGCAACTGGCTAATTGCTGTCGTCCCGCATGAGTCGCGCATTTACCTGTAGACGCTGTCATCTTCCGATATCGCCGTCGACCACACGGCTTTACCGGAACTTGCCCTGTTGATATCTGTCACATGTTTCGCGTGGCGCACCAACTCGTCGTCATCTGCACGCAGCACCTTGAGCGTCGCAGGGCGTTCCGCCAAGGCGACCTGAATTTGCGTTGCCCCGCTCCCGGAATCGAGTCCGATGGCCAGACTATCCTGCCCGCGCGTCATGGCGATATAGACGTCAGACAAGAGCTCCGCATCCAGCAGTGCGCCGTGGACCGTGCGTGCGCTGTTGTCCACCTGATAGCGGTCGCATAGCGCGTCGAGATTGTTGCGTTTGCCGGGATGCAAATCCCTTGCCATCGCCAGTGTGTCGGTGATGGTACAGATGTCAGTCACCGGGGCCTTCTTGAGTCGCCGTAGTTCAGCATTCAAAAAGCCCACATCGAACGGTGCGTTATGAATGATCAATTCGGCACCGGCGACATAACTTAAAAACTGCTCTGCGATCTCCGCAAACTTTGGCTCGTGCGCCAGATCTTCAAGCGTGATGCCGTGCACTTCGGTGGCGCCCTTGTCGATATCGCGTTCGGGGTGGATACGTTTGTAAAAATTGTTCCGCGTCAGACGGCGGTTAACCATTTCCACACAGGCAATTTCGATGATGCGATGTCCTAGTGCCGGATCGAGCCCGGTGGTTTCTGTGTCCAGCACCACTTGGCGGGTCATATGCCGTCCTTGAATGACTTTGCCAGCACCGACTCGACACCTCGATTAGCGAGTTGATCTGCGCGTTCGTTTTCAGGATGCCCCGCATGGCCCTTCACCCATCGCCACTCGATCTTGTGTCCGGCTGCCAACTGATCAAGCGTTTGCCACAAATCCGCATTCTTGACCGGCTTCTTGTCGGCGGTCTTCCAGCCGTTGCGCTTCCAGCCATGAATCCATTCGCTGATGCCCTTCTGCACATACGACGAGTCGGTAAAAACAACGGCATCACACGACCGCGAAAGTACACGGAGCGCTTCGATCACGGCCGTCATTTCCATGCGATTGTTTGTCGTGTTGGCGACGCCGCCGAACAACTCTTTCTCGGTTTCACCAAACCGGAGAATGGCACCCCAGCCACCGACGCCCGGATTGCCTTTGCAAGCTCCGTCCGTATAAATTTCAACCATGTTTATTTCACCACGCGCAGATGTGCAGATTGGGGCGCGGAGCGGGTCACGTCCGGCAACTGTAAGGTGGTGTGCGATTGCTTGTATCGTGCCGCAGTCGCGAATTTGCGTTCTTTCATTTTTTTGTCGCTCCATGCCGGCGCAATCAGCCTCATTCCTTTTACGCGCTTGATCGCCTCAAGCATGTAGACACCACCTGCGACACCCCACCAACGATCACCCGTTGGCTCCATAAACCGAAACCGTCGCTGCCATTTTTCGGTTTCACACGGTGGGATATAGCAGGCAAGCCGCCCCGATGCGGGCTCCAACCCCAGCAGTTGCAGCCAGTCTTTAATCCGCACCAACGACACAAACTGCCCCTGCCACGGATAACCGTTGGAGGTCCACAGCTTGCGGGTGCCGAACAGACTCCAAGGATTGAATCCAAGAACCAGCACACGGCCTTCCGGCCTGAGCACACGATCAATTTCACGCAACACTTCATGCGGGTTCTCACTGAACTCCAACACATGCGGCATGACGCATAAATCGATGCTCTGCGCATCGAATGGCAGCTCGTGGAACTGCGCCTGCACGTGGTTTTGTTGCAGCGCAATTTCCGGCGAAACCGTCACCTGATGCACGATGCGCGATGCACGCAACAGATCTATATTCGGCAAGCCCAACTGGATCGCGTGGAAGCCGAATATGTCCGGCGTGACACGATCCAGCCAGGCGCGTTCGCGTTCGAGCAAATATGCGCCGAGCGGCGATTGAAACCAGTCATGTAAACTTTCGTGAATCATATTTTCATTTTAACGGATTCTGCTTGATCTCCTCTGCTGCAATCATCGTTCATCCGGTCCCCGCGTTTCAGGATAATTATCTCTGGGTTATTCACAATGATCGGCATGCAGCAGTCGTTGATCCGGGCGATGCAACGCCTGTTCTCGCATACCTCAAAGCCAATCATCTTCAACTCGCCGCCATCATTTGCACCCACCACCATGCCGATCACGTTGGCGGTGTCGAGCAGTTGTTGGACACATTGCATCTGCGCGGCAAAGTCCCGGTCTACGGCCCGGCCAGCGAGCGAATACCGGCGCGGTCACAGGCGCTGCGCGAAGGCGATCAAATTACGCTGCCATCGCTGGGACTCATGTTCGATGTGCTGGATGTTCCCGGCCACACCGCTGGACACATCGCCTATGTTGGCCACGACATGCTGTTCTGTGGCGACACGCTGTTTGCCTGCGGCTGCGGGCGATTGTTTGAGGGCACCGCTGAGCAAATGACCGCATCGCTTGCGAAATTGAAGCGCCTGCCTCCGCACACAAAAGTGTTTTGTGCGCACGAATACACGATGGCCAATATCAAGTTTGCCGAGGCCGTGGAGCCGGAGAACGCAGATTTGAAACTGCGCAAGGTTTTTTGTGCAGCCAAACGGCAGCGCAATCTGCCGACCGTCCCCTCCACCATCCATCTTGAACTCGCCACCAACCCGTTTTTGCGATGGGATCAACCGGCGGTGCAGGCGGCAGCTGCCGCACGACTCAACCACGCCATCGGCCCAACCCCCTCGCCAGCGCTGGTGTTCGGCGCGATTCGTGAATGGAAGAATAATTTTTGATCATGCCTGAATCTTTCAACATCCGCCCCGCCACCGTATCCGATGTGGCCACCATCCTCGATCTCATCCGCCAGCTTTCGGTGTACGAAAAGCTTGAGCATATGGTCACGGGAAACGAAGCGATGCTGCACAACGCGCTGTTTGGCAACACGCCATCGTGCGAATGCGTGATCGCCCGCGACCATGATGTGCCGGTTGGTTTCGCCTTGTTCTTCACGACGTTCTCCACATTTCTCTGCAAACCCGGTTTGTATCTGGAGGACCTGTTCGTTATCCCTGCCGCGCGCGGACATGGCTATGGCAAGGCATTGCTGAAACATCTGGCCGCGCTGGCCGTTGAACGCGACTGCGGTCGTTTCGAGTGGCGCGTACTCGACTGGAACACGCCTTCGATTGAATTTTATAAGTCGCTGGGGGCGAGCGTGATGCCGGAGTGGCACTTGGTACGGATGACGGAAGCAGAGTTCGCGGCACTGGCCCAAAAATAAACGAATTTTACTAAACCCCAGCACTGGCGAGGCCTTCAGGCACAAAATGCCTGAAGAATCACGTCAATACTAGAGTTTCACTAATTTATCCTGGCGCAGGATTAACGCGCACCAGCCGTCATTGCCTTTTTAAGTGTCACCCAATCCGCCACCCGAATCCGCGCAACAGCCTCAGCGCGTGGGCTGACCTCTGGCCGAAAGACAATGATTTCGCCCATTTCCAAATGAAGCCATTCGTCCTTGTTTCGCGAGCCATGCAAATGCGAAACCAGCACTGTGTTCGTGCCGACTGGTGGTATTTCTGCTAAACGCTTTGAGCGCGCCGCACCAATATCGAAGCCGGGCCTGGGCGCAGATGGATTAAGGTCTTCGGTAATGTCCACCGTCCCCATATTCAGCAATCGCGCCGTGCCGACACAACGGCATGGCTGCGACGAGCGCACTGCGCCGATGGGGATTTTCAAATCACGCATCGCCGCGCCAACGCTGCGTGCGTTTTCCTCGCCGAGGGCACTCAGATTGGTCGTGTCGCATTTCTCTGTGACGGTGCCTGTTTCTGAATGGCGCATGTACAACACAAATCCGCCTTTGCGCAATGCTTCCACCAACGCAGCCCCTTTGAGTTCTTTGGCCGGATCAACAACGGGCGGTGGTGGAGGAGCGGCAACAGGCGGCGCTACAGGCGGTGGCGGTTGCACACCTGCCTGCGCTTGCGCATGCGCATGCGGAACCACCCATGCCAACACGAAAAATAGTGTTGTGCAAAATAAGCGATTTTTTATGTTCATTCTGATACTCCTGTGCCTACCGAATTGTCCCATTTTTTCCCCCGCTTTTGTCCTCCGGTCGACGCAAAAACAACAGGGACGACTTTCGCTAATTTTACCCTCACTGATAGAATGCCAGATTGTATTTCCACAATACCACCATGACCGCTTCCTTCGAATCCACCTTCAAACGCCTGATTCCCGCCGTCGATTTTTGTTCGCTTCGTTTTGTCGAAGAAACCAGCGAGCAGCTTTCGGTGCGGCAAAACATTCCCGAGCCGCCGCACACTTGTGTTGATCGCGGTGTGATGATTACCGTGATCGACAAGGGCGGCTACGGCTACGCTGCTACCAGCGATATTTCCGAGTCCGGCTTGCGCGCGGCCATCGCTCGCGCGCATGAGTGGGCCAAACTCAGCGCTGGACGCGGTGTTGCGGACTACTCAGCATTCGCCATGCCAAAGCCTTCGGGACATTACCGCACGCCTTTGCAACAACACACGCCGCTCTCGAAACGCGAAAAATTCGAGATGCTCAAAGCCGAATCGGCCGATTGCAAAATCGACGACCGCATCATCGATTGGTCTGCATCATTTTGGACCACGCACACCAAGCAGCTTTATGTCACCGCCGACGGCGCGACGGTTGAACAAGAGTTCGATTATCTCGTCCCGTCGCTGACCGTCACCGCATTCGCCGACGGCGAAGCTCAAACGCGTTCCTTCGGCGGACGTTACAACGGTTTTTGTCAGCAAGGCGGCGCTGAAATCATCGCGCGATCGGGCTTTCATGGCGCAGGCAAACAGACCGCAGCAGAAGCGCTCACGCTCCTGACTGCACCCAACTGCCCGTCCGGAAAAATGGATGTGATCTTGATGCCGGATCAGATGATGTTGCAAATTCACGAATCCATCGGCCATCCGCTGGAACTTGATCGTATTCTCGGCGACGAGCGCAATTTTGCGGGTACCAGTTTTGTCACGCTCGATATGTTCGGCAGCTACCAATACGGCTCGCCGTTGTTGAATGTAACGTTTGACCCGACCATGGCGCATCAGTTTGCGAGCTTCGCGTTTGACGACGACGGTGCTGCAGCCAAAAAAGCCTTCATCATCGAAAACGGTATTCTCAAACGCACTCTCGGCGGCACCATCTCGCAGGCACGTGCGCGTGCGCAAGGCTCGATGGTCGAAGGCGTCTCCACAGCGCGTTCGTGCTCTTGGAATCGCGCTCCAATTGACCGCATGTCCAATCTCAATATCGAGCCGGGCACATCGTCGCTTGAAGAAATGATTGGCTCGGTGGAAAAAGGCGTGCTGATGCGCACCAATATGTCGTGGTCAATCGATGATTCGCGCAACAAATTCCAGTTCGGTTGCGAGATCGGCCAGATGATTGAAAACGGCAAGCTCGGGCATATCGTCAAAAATCCAAATTACCGTGGCATTTCGGCGACGTTCTGGCGCTCACTCGCGATGGTCGGCAACGCATCAACACAGGAAGTGATGGGTACGCCGTTCTGCGGCAAGGGCGAACCCAGCCAGGTCATCCGTGTCGGGCATGCCAGCCCGGCGTGCAAATTTTCTGATATCGATGTGTTCGGGGCCGAAGGATAAAGAGCCATGCAATCCTACTTTTACAGCCTCGCCGATTTCATCAACACACAGATTCACAGCGGCGAAACTACCCTCGCCTGGTTGTCGGCTGAAGAATCCAACTTTGTCCGTTTCAACAAGAACACGGTGCGTCAGGCCGGATCGGTGAAGCAACTCACGCTCACACTTTCTTTCATCAATAATCAACGTCGCGCCGAATCCGCCATTTCGCTTGCCGGTATTCGCGAGAGTGATCAGGCCATGGTGAAAGCGACCATCGAGTCGCTGCGTCGCGATGTGGATGATCTGCCGGAAGATCCGTATTTGCTGTTTAACCAGACACCGCAATCATCCGAGCACATCGGCGAATCAAGTCTGCCGTCGGATGCCGACATGCTCGATCAGGTCATGGGCCAGGGTGCGGGTAAGGATCTGGTGGGTCTTTACGCATCCGGTGTTATTTACAAGGGCTTCGCCAATTCGCTCGGGCAGCGCAACTGGCATCGCGTCGATAACTTTAATTTTGAGTGGTGCCTTTATCACACCGCCGACAAAGCGGTGAAAAACAGTTACGCCGGCACGCACTGGCAACCGGCAGAGTTTGAGCAGCGAATGGCAGCAAGCACGACGCAACTCGATATTCTCAAGCGCCCGCCAAAAGTACTGCCGCCCGGACAATATCGCGCCTTTCTTGCCCCGGCAGCCGTAAACGAAATTGTCGGCTTGCTTGCGTGGGGATCGTTTGGTGTGAAATCGCAACGCAATAAACAAAGTCCATTGATGAAACTCGAAGACGGCTCGATGGCCTTGCATGCATCGGTGAGCCTGCGCGAAAACAGTCTGGAAGGGGTCGCGCCTGGCTTTCAGGCCGATGGCTTTTTGAAAACACCGGAAGTTTCACTCATCAACGCGGGCAAGCATGCGGGCGCGCTGATCAGCCCGCGTTCAGCGCGCGAATTCAATATCGACAATAACGGTGCCAATTCAGCTGAGGCGCCCGAATCGCTCGATATGGCGGCGGGCACCCTGCAACGCGACGCGATCCTCGATACGCTCGGCACAGGCTTGTTGATCGGGAACCTCCACTACTTGAACTACTCTGATCATATGGCATGCCGCATGACTGGCATGACGCGGTTCGCGACGTTTTGGGTGGAGAACGGTGAAATTCAGGCGCCGCTCAATGTGATGCGTTTCGATGATTCCGCGTATCGTCTGCTAGGTGACAACCTGCTGGGGCTCACGGCCGAGCGCGATTTGATTCTGGATTCGGGAAGCTATGGCGAACGTTCCACCGGCTCGGCGCGGTTGCCGGGTGCATTGGTGAAGGATTTTGCGCTCACCCTTTAATGACATTCCCGATTGACGTGGCAGTTGGGCCGCTGTACGATAAATTCATTCAAAAACAAAGGCTTCAGAATGATATTGAATAAGCGCTCGACGTTCATTGCCGCGTTTATGTGTGCGCCATTATTGGTCTACATAGCGTCACCGGTTTTCGGTCAAACGGCTCAGCTGTCTGGCGCGTACAAACCATTGAGCACCGTTGTCGGTGTCACCAACGCCGCAGTTGCTGCGCAACTTGACGTGCAGGAATCAACCAATCCGCTGGCGCCTGGCAAATTTAACGATGCCGATCTCTGGCAACGCGTGCGGCGCGGCTTTGTGATGGACGAACTAAATTCGCCGCTGGTGTTGCAGCAAGAGCAGTGGTACGCCAGCCGTCCTGATTACATCCAGCGTTTTGTTGATCGTGGTTCAAAATATCTGCACCACATCGTTGAAGAAGTTGAGAAGCGCGGCATGCCGATGGAAGTGGCGTTGTTGCCGATCATCGAAAGCGCATTCAACCCGCAGGCGTTTTCGCATGCCAAAGCATCCGGTATGTGGCAATTCATTCCCTCGACAGGAAAAAGTTTCGGGCTCAAGCAAGACTGGATGGCCGATAACCGGCGAGACGTCCTGCTCTCCACCGGAGCCGCACTCGATTATCTGCAAAAACTTTACGGCATGTTTAATTCCTGGGAGCTAGCGTTTGCGGCTTACAACTGCGGTGAGGGTTGCGTCGGCCGCGCGATCTCCAAGAATGCAAAGCTGGGCTTGCCGACTGATTATCTGAGCCTCAATCTGCCGAACGAAACACGCAGCTATGTGCCGAAGCTGATCGCGGTAAAGAATATTGTGTTGTCACCCGGCAGCTACGGCATTGAACTCGAAGCGGTGGAAAATCGCCCTTACTTTGCCAAGGTCGCAGCACCAGAAAAAATTGATACACACCTCGCTGCGCGACTGGCCGAAATGCCGGAAGATGAATTCGCCACCTTGAATCCGGCGTTCATCCGGCCCGTTGCCGCGTCCGGCACCGGCTATTTCCTTGTGCCTTATGAAAAAGCGGAAACGTTTCGCGCCAATCTTGATCTCTATCGTTCGCTGAACGGCCCGATGGTGTCGTGGCAAACCGTCAACGCCAAACGCGGCGAGTCAATCGATGCCATCGCCAAGCGCCACGGCATGACGGGCTCGTATCTGCGCGCCACCAACGGCGCGCTGAAGGAAAAGAAAGGCAAACTCACTCTCGCAGCAACAATCATGGTGCCGATGTCGGGCAAGGCAAAAGTCATCAGCGCGACGCTGGACCAGAAGACGGCGCTGAAGGCGGCGCAGCCTGCGCCTGCAGCTATCACACAAGTTATCGCACCAGCCGCCAGTGACACCGCGAATATTGCGTCACCTGCTCCTGCCGCCAGCGCTGTCGCTGTCGTCAACAAAGCGGAACCACCATTGTTACCACCAGACGCACACCGAGTGCAACGCGGCGAAACACTATTCTCGATTTCCCAAAAATACGGCATTGCGATTGAGGAAATCAAAAGCTTCAATGCGCTGAAAACAAACAGTGTGCAGATTGGTCAGAATATTTTGCTCAGCGTAAATGCGACAAATTCGACGGTTGCTGCGGCTCCATCAAGCGCACCGCAACTGGTACGCGTGAGCACGTCAGCCAAACCGATACAGCGCAAACCTTCCACCTACACAGTGCGTTCCGGCGACACACTCCACGCGATTGCAATCAAGCACGCCGTTGAGCTCGACGATTTGCTGCGCTGGAATAAACTTAGCGCAAAATCAGTCCTTCAGCCGGGGAACAAGATTCGCGTGACACTGTAGGCCGGCGTACCAGCAATAAAGTACGTAGAACGCCTATCAACGGGCATTTCAGGCACAAATTGCCCTGAAAGCCTCGCCCAGTATAGAGTTTGATATTTTGTCTCTCAAACTTCTTCCAGAGCAGCACATGAACTTCGTGCGCCGCAAAGCACTCTATTGGACATGATTACAAACAGCGCGCTAACCAGCAATCCTAAACTTGATGCCGCCCTGCGCGCCATGTCGAGCGAAAGCGCAGTCGATGGTGTAAGCGACGTTAAAACAGCCGATCCGGTTCCGCAATTCATCGCGTTGATCGACGCCTTGCGACCACGCGATGCCGAAGACCACGCGCTCGCTAATTCACGCTTCATCGCACTTTGCGACGCGATTGAATCTGACGAGGCCATGCGCATCGCGCTGCGCGGACGTTTGCTGGCATTGCTCAGCGGACGGCGGCAGGTGAGTTTTTTTTCCGATAGCGGCATTCTGCCAAACACCGGCTTTTTCTCCGAGCTGTGGCGGCGCATCGTGCAGCGTGTGTTACCCGCGATCACTGACACATCGTACTTGAAGGACTGCGTCAATCTGATTTTTCATCGACGTGATGACTACGAATGGTTGGGTGCCATCACCAATGAACACAAGCTGCGTTTCTGGCAGGCGCTTCGCATGTCGGAAATGCGCGATGAAAAAGCGATGCTGGATTCGCTTGCGCAGATGCTCGATGCCAGCGATCATCTGGCGACGCGCATCGGTGCGATGGGGCTTGAGCCGGAGCTAGTGCGCCTTTAT
>JANOQY010000109.1:0-1932 GCA_031414995.1 Betaproteobacteria bacterium | reverse complement strand
GAAAATTCCCAAACGCGCAGCCAACTGCCTTTTCCCATCCATAGCGGATACTGAATGGCAACGATAAAGCCGACGAGTGCGTAGGTAAGATATTTCACGTGGCCCGCAAATGCATTAGCGGATGTTGTAATACGCCGACATTCCCGCGTAGCTCGCCGCGTCGCCCAGCTCTTCTTCGATGCGCAGCAACTGATTGTATTTGGCCATGCGATCCGAACGCGATGCCGATCCGGTCTTGATCTGCAAGGCATTCATCGCCACCGCAATATCGGCGATGGTCGTGTCTTCAGTTTCGCCCGAGCGATGCGAGATCACGGCGGTGTAATTGGCGCGCTTAGCCATTTCGATGGCGGCGAACGTTTCCGACAGCGTGCCGATTTGATTGACCTTGATGAGGATCGAATTGGCTACACCCTTGGCAATGCCTTCACGCAGTATCTTGGTATTGGTCACGAACAGATCATCGCCGACGAGCTGAATTTTCTTGCCAAGTTTTTCGGTGAGGATCGCCCAGCCGTCCCAGTCATCTTCGGCCATGCCGTCTTCGATGGAGATGATCGGATATTTATCGCACCAGGTCGCGAGCAGATCGGTGAACTGCGTTGAATTAAAGGCAAGTTTTTCTGCTTCGAAACGGTACTTGCCCTCTTTCCTGAATTCACTGGCCGCGCAATCAAGACCGATCAAAATGTCCTCGCCAGCCACATAGCCTGCTTCGGAAATCGCCTTCATGATGTACTGTAATGCCGCTTCGTTATTGGCGAGGTTCGGCGCGAAGCCACCTTCGTCACCAACGTTGGTATTGTGCTTTTCGGCGTGCAGGATTTTTTTCAGCGTGTGAAACACTTCCACGCCCGCGCGCAAGGCTTCACGAAACGTCGGCAGCCCTGCGGGGATGATCATGAATTCCTGCATGTCGAGCACGTTGTCGGCATGCGCGCCGCCGTTGATGATGTTCATCATCGGCACTGGCATTTGCATCGGTGCGGCTCCACCTAGGTAGCGGTAAAGCGAAAGACCGGATTCATCGGCGGCGGCTTTGGCGCAAGCCATGGAGACGGCCAGAATTGAATTAGCACCCAGACGCGATTTGCCTTCCGTGCCGTCAAGCTCGATCATGGTTTTGTCGATGAACGCTTGCTCACTGGCATCGAGTCCAATGACGGCCTCACAGATTTCAGTATTAATGTGCTCACAGGCCTTGAGCACGCCACGACCAAGATAGCGATGCGGATCTTTGTCGCGAAGTTCGATGGCTTCACGCGAACCAGTCGATGCCCCCGACGGCACGGCAGCACGGCCAATCACGCCGGATTCGAGCAACACATCGGCTTCAACGGTGGGGTTGCCACGGGAATCAAGAATTTCGCGAGCGACGATATCAACAATGGCGGTCATTAAGAATTATCCTTATTGGAAGAATTTGTGTTTATCTCCCGCATAGGGAGGAATTCATTGCTGAAAAATTTATGCTGATGCTTTCGTGCCCTGCACTACCCGCAAGCCTGCCTCGCCATGAATCTGCTTGTGCTGCTCCAGCCCTGCCTTGACGAACGAAATAAACAGCGGATGACCATCGCGTGGTGTGGATGTGAATTCCGGATGGAACTGGCAACCATAAAACCACGGATGCGCGTGCTTGACCGCATCAAGCTCGACCATCTCGGTTAACGATTCAGAATTGGTACGTGCCGAAATCACCATGCCCGCTGCTTCCAGGCGCGGCACGTAGTGATTGTTGACCTCGTAACGATGGCGATGGCGTTCGCTGACCGTCGTGCTCTGGTAGATGCGATGGGCCAGCGTGCCCGGGCGCACCGTGCAAGGTTGCGCGCCTAGCCGCATGGTGCCGCCGAGATTGGAACTGGCATCGCGTTTTTCGACCACGCCATCGTGGTTCTGCCATTCTGTAATGAGCGCTACAACCGGGTG
>JANOQY010000108.1:0-21198 GCA_031414995.1 Betaproteobacteria bacterium | reverse complement strand
GATGGCGACTGCCACGCCATCCTTCACTTTTTCGGACGGCGTCAGCACGATCTTGTCTCCGGGCTTCACACCCGACACCTGCGTGAGGTCGCCGATTTTGCTGCCTACCGTCACCGCGACTTGTTTGGCGACGTTGTTGTCAATCACAAAAAGCACATCACGGCCGTCGCGTTTTACCAATGCGGTTGGTTGCACGGCGATGACAGATTTCCGCTCATCGGATTTAAGTTCGCGCGACAAGAACGACACCTTTGCGCTCATATCGGGAAGCACGCGCTTGTCCTTCTCAACAAATTCCACCTTCACCAGCACCGTCGCCTTGGAGCGATCCACCGTTGGCACGATGCGGCTCACTTTGCCGAGTAATCGCAAATCAGGAAAAGCATCGAGCTGAATTTCAACCGGCTGTGCAACGGTGATTTTGCTCAGGGAAATTTCGGAAACGTCCGCTTCCACTTCCAGCGTCGACATATCCGCCATGTTCACTACCGCGCCCTTGGAGTCGGCTGCGGAAGAAAACGGCGTGATGATGTCGCCGACGTTGGCGTTCTTGGTCAGCACCACGCCGTCGAAAGGCGCGCGGATCAACGTTTGCTCCACCGCTACACTGGTCGCGCGCACGTTCGCTTCGGCGACGCCGATGGCGCCGTTGAGCGAGGCCACCGCTGCACGGGCTTTGTCGAATCGCGCCTTGGCGGTATCGAGTGAGGCTGAGGAAATAAAATTCTTGTTTGCCAAATCTTCGGACCGCTTCAGGTTGGATTCGGCGTCGCGCAATTCGGCCAAGCCCTGTTCGGTATTTGCCTTGGCTGCACGCAAAGCAGCTTGCGCTTGATCCAGTGTCGCCGAGACATCGCGGTTCTCGATGCGGGCAAGTATCTCGCCCGCTTTCACGATGGAACCTTCCTGCACGCCCAGGAATTCAAGGCGACCTGTCGCCTTGGTCGACACCGCCGCTTTGCGTTGCGCCGAAACGCGGCCGGTTGCGTTCAGTGTGGAAATTGCTTGCGACGGATACGCGCTGGCGACAATGCCACTTTCAACTTGCTGCGTACCGCCGCCACCGCGCAACGCTACCGCCGCACCGCCAATGACGGCAATGATGACCGCAATAAGCCACCACTTTTTGCGGCCTGTTTTCTTGCCAGAAAATGCCTTTTGGTCGCGTGAAATGGTGAGTTTGGAGAGGTCGGTCGTGGACACGTTTTTTCCTGAATGAAGGTCGCTGATTTGATTGAACAATTATAGGCGATGAACCATCAGCGCTTGGTGCTGAAAGCGGCGAACGGCGGGTTTGGCGGCGGCAAATGCAGTTAGGGCACGCCAACGGTAACGTTGGCGGATGTGCCTAGGCGAACAACCTCACCACGCGCTGAAACGTTGAATGCGTCGGCTGCGCGAACAAATCCACCGCCGTGAAATGATTCCCACCCGCCACCTCTTCAGGGGTGTCACAAATATCCGGCCACGCCGCAGCAAGCAGGCGCGATTGCGTCTGGAACGCGCTGCTTTCCTCAGCACCCACGGCGAGGTGAAGTGGAACCGTCAGCGTCGGCAACAGATGAATCGGCGAATTCGCGTGCGCCGTCTGATCGTCTAGCTTTAAATCGGCGTTCATCGAACACGCGAGCAACGGCGCCAGATCGTAGACGCCGCCCAGTGCCAGGCCACCGATGATGCAGCTAATGTCGCATGGCCGCTGCTGCCAATCGGTGGCGTACAGCATCGCGACCAAATGCCCGCCCGCAGAATGGCCCGTCAGCGCGATGCGATCCACCGGTAAGTTGTGCGCGCCGCCGTTCGAGATGATCCACGCGAGCGCCTGTCGGCAATCTTCCACCACGTCGCTGATGGGCACCGTTGGGCAAAGACGATAGTTGATCGCCGCGACGCTCAATCCAGCATCAACAAACGATTTGGCCAGAAAGGAAAAATAGGATTTATCCAGCGTGCGCCAATAGCCACCGTGGATAAAGACGACCGTGCCGCGCGGATTTGTCGCGTGGAATAGATCGAGTTTGTGGCGTGGTTGGTCGCCGTATGCGAGATCGAGCGTGCAAGGTGTGGACGTAAGCACCTTGGCCGATTCACGCCGCCAGCGTTCGAAAATAGCCGGGTGTTCGGGGACGAGGACGCGATTGTTGTATTCGGCTTCGAGGGCGGGGTTGATGGTGCGCATGCTATATCGTAACCGGGAAGGTTGGTTGAGATTGAATTAGTAAGCACTAGTATTGACGAGGGTTTTGTGAGACTTTATGTCCAAAGACCCCGCCCATCCTAGAGTTTCATGATTCTGCGTGTCTACTGGTGTATCTATCTTTCACGTTCGTGTCGTCAAATTGAAACGGCCCACAAAAGTGGGCCGTTTCAATTTGGTACCGAGGGCCGGAATCGAACCGGCACGCCCTTGCAGGCGCGGGATTTTGAGTCCCGTGCGTCTACCAGTTCCGCCACCCCGGCTTATGGATTCAAGTCTTGTGACTTGCGGGGTGGTAGCCCCGCGCAATTTCTTGCGTGAATATTGTTTTCGAGAGGCCGAATTATAGCGTAATCTTCGCGGCATTTCCCCCGCCGCCCGCAATATGCAACTCTCCGATTTCGACTACCACCTCCCCGAAGAATTAATCGCGCAGCATCCTGCCCAGGAAAGAGCGGGGAGCCGTTTGCTACACGTTGATGGCAATACCGGCGTGACCCTGGATCGGCAATTCACCGATTTGGCCTCGCTAGTCGCGCCAAACGACATCCTCGTTTTCAATGACACCAAGGTCATCAAGGCACGGCTGCACGGCCACAAGGAAAGCGGCGGTCGTGCGGAGTTGCTGGTTGAGCGTGTGCTGGCCGATGGCAAGAGCGCGCTTGCGCATGTGCGCGCATCGAAATCGCCCAAGCCCGGCAGTCGGCTCGTGTTCGCTGAAAATATTGTGGCGACGATGGTCGCGCGCGTGGCTGATTTATTTGAATTGCACTTTGAAGGCGAACTCGGCGTGCATGAAATCCTGTCCCGCTACGGTGAAGTGCCGCTGCCGCCTTACATCACGCATCAAGCCGATAGCGAGGATGAACGGCGCTATCAAACTGTTTATGCCAGACACGCGGGATCGGTTGCGGCGCCTACGGCGGGTTTGCATTTTGATGAGGCGATGCTCGCAGCGTTACGCGCGAAGGGCGCAGCACTTGCCTACGTCACGTTGCACGTGGGCGCGGGTACTTTTCAGCCAGTGCGGGAAGATGATATTTCCAAACACGTCATGCACAGCGAGTGGTATCACGTGTCGTCTGAAACTGTGGCGGCCATCGCTCACGCCAAAGCGACTGGCGGGCGCGTGATGGCCGTTGGGACCACCAGCATGCGCACGCTGGAGGCGGCATCGCGCAGTGGTAAGTTGCAGGCCGAAACGGCGGAGACGCGGATCATGATCACACCTGGCTACACATTTCGCACGGTTGATCGGCTAATCACCAATTTTCATTTGCCGAAGTCGACGTTGATGATGCTGGTGTCGGCGTTCGCGGGTACCCAAAATATCCAGCGCGCGTACGCGCATGCAGTTGCAGAGCGTTATCGGTTTTTCAGCTATGGCGATGCGATGTTGCTGGAGCGGCACGAGTAAATAGTGAAACTCTAGCTCTGGCGCGGTTTTCGTGATATTTTCATGCCATAAGCCCCGCCAGTGCTTGATCTACATATTTTTATGCGGGTGTGCCAAAGCGCGCAATCAACTCAAATGCACTCGGCTCTGCGCACTCACGTGCTGCTTCAGGAATTCCATCTGATCAACCAGAATCCGGCGATTGGCGAGGATCAGAAACTCTGCGCGGTTCGGGACATAAGGCGCATAGACGAGTTCCATGTTCGCTTCTTCCGGAAGACGGCTTCCCTTGCGCTCGTTGCAGGAACGGCATGCGGCCACGACGTTCATCCAGGTATCGAGACCGCGACGCGCATACGGAATGATGTGATCGCGGGTTAATTTGGAGTGCGAGAAAATGCCGCCGCAGTAGCCGCAGACGTGACGGTCGCGGTGGAACAGTTCGCGGTTATTCAGTGGCGGGACTTGATTGAAACTTCTCATCGCCATCGCTTTGCCGCGAATGGCGATGATGGACGCGGCGCTGACGGAGGAAACTTCGCCGGTATCACGGCTCTTGCCGCCGTTGACGGTGAACGCAGCGGAACCGGTCTCCCACGCGACACGTTCTTTGGCGTAATACCAGACGGCGTGTTGCCACGTTATCCACCGATGTGGAACACCGTTCTGGTCAAGCGTGAGAATGAGCGGATAACGTTTCGCCTCAGTAGAAAATAGCGAAAAAGCGGGCTCCAGCGCCTCTTTGGCGACTCTGTCTACCAGCGGCATCGGCAAATGCAGCTTGCCCGCCTTGGAACCTGACTTGCCGTGTGAACCTGACTTGCTCCTATGCTGCACAGTGCGTGTCCTTTCTCCGCTTGGCGGAATGAGGGGTGACCGGCGATAATGCACGTGAACAACTTCTACAGCTTGGGGGCAACTTAGGGAAACGCCCCCCAGCTAGAGGCTAAACCAATTTTTCACCTTTGAGAAGCCCCCATGAATCTTGATCGAGTTGACGCCGGCCGCGATGTACCAAACGATGTAAACGTCGTCATTGAAATCCCGATGAACGGCGACCCTATCAAGTATGAGTTGGACAAGGCGACGGGCGCTTTGTTCATCGACCGCTTTATGTCGACCTCGATGCATTACCCGTGCAATTACGGCTACATTCCGCACACGTTATCCGGCGATGGTGATCCCGTGGATGTATTGGTCGTGACACCGTTTCCGCTGATCCCGGGCGTGGTGGTGCGCTGCCGTCCGGTTGGGATGTTAAAGATGATCGACGAAGCAGGCGCCGACGAAAAACTGCTGGCTGTACCGATCGATAAGCTCACGCCGATTTATCGCAACGTGCAGTCATCACGCGATTTGCCGGAACTCACGCAATCCCAGATCACGCACTTTTTTGAGCACTACAAAGATCTGGAACCCGGCAAGTGGGTGCAAGTGCAGGGCTGGGTCGGGGCAGAGGAAGCCAAGAGGGCGATTCTGGAAGGCGTGAGCCGCTACAACGCCGCGAAGTAATCAGGATTGGTGTCTCTGCGCCGCTTTATTCTGCGTTGCATCCACACGATTATGTAAGTCGTATCTCCGTTTACCGACGAACAGAAACACTTGGTCAACACGGAGAGCAGCATGCGGATACGGATTGCGACTACATTGGCCCTCACAGGCGCAATATTTTTATCGGCAGGCGAAGTTTCTGCCGCGCCAGCCGCGAGTTGCGGCGGCCCACAACAGGTTTCCAGCGGACCGTCAACGGTCGGTATTGCCGAGTTGTACACCTCCGAGGGTTGCGATAGCTGCCCGCCCGCTGATAAATGGTTTTCGCGTCTGAACGCCAAGAAGGACGGCGTTGTGCCGCTCGCGTTCCACGTCGACTACTGGGATTACATCGGTTGGAAAGATCGATTCGCCAAGCCCGCTTTTTCGGAACGCCAGCGCGAATCGGTGCGGCGACAGGGTGGACGGACGTCCTATACGCCGCAAGTGATGTTGAACGGGCAAGACCAACGCGTTTGGAGCGATCAGTCACGTTTTAGTTCGAGCTTGAAAGACATTGCCGCACGTACGCCGCGCGCGAATCTGGCGCTTGATTTCACGGCTGCGGCCACGCATCTGGACGCCGTGTTGACCGTGGCGTTGCCGCAAGTTCCTGACCGCGCCGACGCAGCGGTATTTCTGGCAATCACTGAAAGCAATCTCTCGAACCGTGTGACTGCGGGCGAAAATCGTGGCAGCACATTGAAGCACGACCATGTCGTGCGCACACTGGTCGGGCCGCTCGGCGGTGACGCGAAGGATCGTGCCGATGGGAGACTGCTCGTCAAGCGGGCCATGCAGCTGGATGCCGACTGGAAGCGCAGCGATTTGCAACTGGTGGCATTCGTACAGAATTTGCGCACGGGCGAGGTCTATCAGGCGCTGAGCGCGCCGGTTTGTGGCAACTTGTAACAACAAATGTCAACGTCCTACAAATGAGAAGAACAATGCAATCACATAAATTAAATGACTGCAAAACACGGTTATGATGCGCCTCGATCATTTTGAATTTTCACCCGATAGAACTCATGACATTATCAAAACCGTTTACCGTTCAAATCGTCGAATGGAGCCAGCAGCATGACGTGCTGGCAAAGATCCGCACTGATGTTTTTGTTGAAGAACAAAGCGTACCCGTAGAAGTAATAATGGATGGCCTCGACGCGGAAGGCGTTCATGCAGAAGCATGCGACGTGTCAGGCAATGTGATCGGCACCGGACGGCTGATACTCGCTGAGCCCGTTCCACGTATTGGTCGAATGGCAGTGGTGAAGTCGTGGCGCAGTACCGGCGTCGGTGGAGAGATTCTCAGCAAACTATGCGATGCCGCAAAGCAACGCGGGTTCGGTGAAGTGATGATTCATTCCCAAACGCACGCCTCACCGTTTTACTTCAAGCACGGATTTTTATCGCACGGGTCCGAATTCTTTGAGGCAGGCATCCCGCATCAGGAAATGCGCAAACACATTTAGCGTGCTTTCGTGTTCTGGCCGACCGTTTTAGCTACATCACGCAGGCTAAGGTAGCGGCAATGCGTACGGCAGCGGGTTAATAGTGACTGCCAACCCATCGGTGGCCGCGTATTTCAGATTGTCGTCATTAATGGCGGCAATCTGCGCAACCACCAACATATCAAAACCGCCATCCGGCGACGGTGCGACATTGGCAACTTCACCAGCGGCCTGATCGCCAAAGCCATCGCTGTACAGTTTCTCACCCGGTATTGGTGCTGTGGTTGCCATGACATGTGCCAGCACCATGCGACGTTTCAGAATGCCGCGGTATTGCGTGCGGGCAACAATTTCCTGCCCCGGGTAGCAGCCTTTCTTGAAGCTCACGCCGCCGACGAGTTCAAAATTCGCCATCTGCGGCACGAATGCATCCTGCGTTTCAGGCAGCACCGTGATGATGCCTTGCTGTATCGACAGCCAATCCCAGACCGACGCGCCAACTTTTGTCGCGTGTGTCGGGACATTGCTGAGCTGATTCCACAATGCAATCGCCTTGTCCGGACTGGCAACAACGACGAATCGGGTTGCCGACAGCTTGATGATGCGCCCCGCCTCCGTGTGCACGGTGGACATCGCCTCATTCGGGACGGTCCCAACAGTCGCGCGCAATAGCGATTCTGCGGTTGCCCCGGCGACGCCGAAACGCACCCAGTTGTCGCTTTCATCTGTAAGTGTGACCTTGGCCCGCAGAACGAACATCTGCAAACGCTTCTGGATTGCTGGCTGCAATGAGCGAGGCAGCAGCAAATATATCCCTTGCTTGCCCGACCACGCAAGCAATGAAACGAGCAGGCGTCCTTTGGGTGAGCACCAGCCGTTCCATTGGGCCGCACTATCGCCAAGAGCCAGAACATCGTTGCAAAATTGTCCGTGCAGAAACGCTGCGGCTTCTTCCCTGGCGGCCAACATCAAGCCGAAATGAGAAAGGTCGCACAGCACAGCGCCATCCCGCAATGCCGTGTAAGCCGCATTGGCGTCATTCGTATTCCCGAACGCGGTCACACGTCCGTCGGAAAACTGCGCCCCTTGTCGGGTAAGTTCAGAAATCCAGCGCTCGCTCATGGGACAATATTTATGTTCATCATATCTATTCTAGTTTGGTTCACATGCCGAATGTTCAAGCGTCCGACAATGCCGTGAATGACCCGCGCTGGATTTCGTTGCGTGTGTCCAGAATCAACCTGCTGATCAACGCGGTAGGGGTGCTGGTGGCGCTAGGTATGCTGGCATTGGTGCCCCTGCCAATATGGTTAATTGTGGGGCTTGCGGTCGCATTTTGCGCGGCATCACTTTGGGATCTGCGATTAATTCTGCTCAAAAGTCGCCAATCTGTCAGTGCTTTTTACCTTTTTGACATTGATGCAAATGCTGACTCTGAGCCAACTACGGGGTCACCGCCATCAAAGAAATTGGGCATTCGGGTGCGCTACGCGATTGCGTCCAGTTTGCAGACGACACGCGAGGCGGAAGGCGTCATTCTGCACGGCGCCTTTGTGTCGCCGTGGTTTACCGCCGTTCGTTACGCCTTGCCGCAGGACCCGCGCTGGCGCAAATGGTGGCCGCATATTATTCCGGTCTGGCCGGACAGCTTACCCGCAGATTCGTTTCGACAACTGCGCGTGGCCCTGAAGTGGAAGTGACGCCAACACGACAAAGCCCTCCGGTATAATTTGCTCTTTCCGGCGTCAATCGTTTCTCCTCGCATGAGTTCCCCGCCCGTGGCCACATCTGCTCCGCCCCCGATCCTCATATTGCGGGGCGCAAAAGCGCTCTCGCCTTTTCGGCTTGAAAAATTGCTGTCGTCGCTACAAGTAACAAGCCCGAATATACGATCTATCGAGTGTGCGTTTATTCATTTTGTCGAAACATCGCACGTCCTGAATACGCATGAACGTGACGTGCTTGAAAAGCTTCTCACTTACGGCGGGCCACTTGCCGCATCCAGCAAAGGTGAGCTGTTTCTGGTGATCCCGCGCATCGGCACGATTTCGCCCTGGGCATCAAAAGCGACCGATATTGCACGCAATTGTGGATTAGCAGGCGTCAAACGCATCGAGCGCGGCACCGTGTTTTATGTGGAAGGTGGCACTGCATTAAGTGAAATAGAACGCGATTCCATCATCTGCGCCGTTCATGATCCGATGACCGAAACAGTGCGTGCCACGCTAGCCGCCGCCGACGAATTATTTGTCGCGCAAACGCCGCAGCCGCTGTCAGTAGTATCAGTTGCTACTGAAGGGAAGGCCGCCCTGGTAAGGGCAAATATTGAAATGGGGTTGGCGCTCTCGGCGGATGAAATCGATTATCTTTTCGATTATTTCCATCGTATTTCACGCGATCCGACCGATGTCGAGTTGATGATGTTTGCGCAGGCCAACTCCGAGCATTGCAGGCACAAAATATTCAACGCTGCGTGGACCATCGATGGCGAAGCGAAAGACATGAGTCTTTTTGCAATGATCCGGCATACCGAAAAAATATCGCCACAAGGCACTATCGTGGCGTATTCGGACAATTCATCGATCATGCAGGGCGCAGAAATTGAGCGATTCTTTCCGGGAGCAGATGGCACCTTCGGATTTCATCAGGACCAGACGCATATTCTGATGAAAGTGGAAACGCACAATCATCCGACCGCGATTGCGCCGTGGCCGGGTGCTGCCACTGGTTCGGGCGGCGAGATTCGGGATGAGGGTGCGACCGGAATCGGTTCAAAGCCAAAGGCAGGGCTTACCGGATTTTCAGTCTCGAATTTGAATATTGCCGGGCATGGTCGGCCTTGGGAAAGTGCGTACGGCAAGCCCTCGCGCGTTGCATCGGCCTTGCAGATCATGATCGAAGGGCCGCTCGGCGGGGCGGCATTCAACAACGAATTCGGACGCGTTAACCTCACCGGCTATTTCCGCACCTATGAGCAGTCTGACAGCAACGTAGTGCGCGGTTACCACAAGCCAATCATGATCGCTGGCGGCCTCGGCAACATCTCGGCCGGCCACACCCACAAGAAACCGTTGGTACTAGGCACGTTGCTGATTCAAATCGGCGGGCCGGGCATGCGTATCGGGTTGGGCGGCGGCGCTGCTTCATCGATGACTTCGGGCACCAACGCTGAAGCGCTGGATTTCGATTCCGTGCAGCGGGCAAACGCCGAGATGGAGCGCCGTTGTCAGGAAGTGATCGATGCCTGCTGGGCCATGGCCGAAGCTAATCCCATCCTTAGTATTCATGATGTCGGTGCTGGTGGACTGTCCAATGCGCTGCCCGAACTCGCGCACGGCGGCGGTGCGGGTGCGCGTTTCGATTTGCGTGCGGTGCATTCTGAAGAGCCGGGCATGTCGCCCAGAGAAATCTGGAGCAATGAATCGCAGGAGCGCTATGTGCTCGCGATTGCACCCGCATCAGCTGCACTTTTTAAACATTTGTGTGAGCGTGAGAGATGTCCTTGCGCGGTGCTGGGTGTCGCAACCGAAAACCAGCAGCTCATCGTTGCCGACCCCTTGTTTGGCAATAACGCGGTCGATATGGACATGGAAGTATTGCTCGGCAAGCCGCCGCGCATGCATCGCGATGTCACCTCTGTCGTTCCCAGGCTTGTCGCGTTTGACACCAGCAACATCGATTTAAAAGACGCTGCATACCGGGTGCTGCGCTTGCCTGCCGTCGCTGACAAATCCTTCCTGATCACTATTGGGGATCGCTCGGTGGGCGGCTTGACCGTTCGCGACCAATTTGTCGGGCCGTGGCAAGTGCCAGTTGCTGATTGCGCCGTGACGCTGATGGGCTACAACACGCTCCAAGGTGAAGCGATGGCGATGGGCGAACGCACTCCCATCGCCGTGATCGACGCGCCCGCATCGGGCCGCATGGCCGTCGGTGAGGCGATTACCAATATCGCGGCGGCTGATATTGATGACATCACCAATATCAAGCTCTCCGCCAACTGGATGGCCGCTGCCGGCTATCCGGGTGAAGATGCAAGATTGTATGAAGCCGTTAAAGCGGTCGGCATGGAGCTTTGTCCCGTGCTGGGCATTTCGATTCCGGTGGGCAAGGATTCGCTGTCGATGAAAACGGTATGGAACGATGGTGCGGACAAAAAAGAAGTTGTCGCGCCTGTTTCTCTCATCATCTCCGCATTTGCAAAAGTGAACGATGCAAGCGCCACCTTGACGCCTGAGCTGTTCAAGGATGCAGCAAACGCTGAAACTGAATTGATATTGATCGATTTGGGCGAAGGTAAAAATCGCCTGGGCGCGTCCTGTTTGGCGCAGGTGTACGCGCAAGTCGGCAACGCCGCGCCGGACGTGAACGATGCGACCAAACTTCGCGGTTTTTTCTTCGCAGTGCGCGCACTCAGCCGCGAAAAAAAGCTGCTCGCCTACCATGATCGATCCGATGGCGGGCTGTTCGTCACCTTGACTGAAATGATGTTCGCTGCGCGTGTCGGCGTGACCATATATCTCGATACGCTTACCTACTCTGCGCGAGAAACGGATGTCGATAATTACGATGCCACCAGCACATCAAAGAAACTAGGTGAGAGCGATGCTGTCCTCGCGGCATTGTTCAATGAAGAGCTGGGCGCGGTGATCCAGATTTTTAAATCCGACCGCACAGCCGTGATGCAGTCGCTACGCGACGCGGGCCTGGGTGCTTGCTCACACGTGATCGGGCACTTGAATGCGAGCGACGCGTTGCACGTCATTCGCGCGGCCAAACCGGTACTGACGGAAAAACGTGTTGATCTTCAACGCGCATGGAGCGAGACCAGTTATCTCATTCAATCACTGAGAGACAATCCAGTTACGGCCAAACAAGAATACGACCGGATTCTGGATCTCGATGATCCGGGCCTGAACGCGAAACTTACGTTCGATCCTGCCGATAACATTGCCGCACCATTCGTCGCATCGAATGTGAAACCGAAAATCGCGATTCTCCGTGAGCAAGGCGTGAACGGCCAACTGGAAATGGCGCATGCGTTTACGAAAGCGGGCTTCACAGCCATTGACGTGCACATGAGCGACATCATCGCCGGCCGCGTCTCGCTCGCCGATTTCAAAGGCGTTGCTGCGTGCGGCGGATTCTCCTACGGCGACGTGCTGGGGGCCGGTGAAGGCTGGGCAAAATCGATTCTGTTCAACAATCGCGCGCGCGAAGAATTTGAGCAATTTTTCAAGCGCAACGATTCATTTGCACTCGGTGTTTGCAACGGTTGCCAGATGATGTCCAATTTGCACGAGATCATTCCGGGCGCCGAAAACTGGCCGCATTTTGAGCGCAATAAAAGCGAACAATACGAAGCGCGCACCATTTTGTTGGAAATTCGCGAGTCGTCCTCGATTCTCTTTGCAGGGATGGCCGGCTCACGCATTCCCGTCGCGACTGCGCACGGCGAAGGACAAGCGGTGTTTCGCGATCAAGCGCAGCAAGATGCCAGCCGCTGGCTGTGTGCCACGCAGTTCGCCGACAACTTTGGGCGCGCCACCGAGCAATTTCCCGCGAACCCGAACGGCTCGCCGCTTGGCATGACCGCATTCACTACGCCCGATGGCCGCTTCACGATCATGATGCCGCACCCTGAGCGCGTGGTACTGGCAGCGAATCTGTCGTGGCATCCGTCAACGTGGAAAAACGAGAGTCCATGGATGCGGGTGTTTCGCAATGCGCGGGCTTGGGTGAATTAGGGAAGCACTAGCGCTGGCGCGGGTTTCAGGCAGAAAATGTTCGTAAAGGCCCGCCAATGCTAGTGTTTGACAATATTTCGGGGCCTACATTCCTGTCTGAAATACATGCCCCGCATGTTCACGCAGCGCATGAAATTGCACGCTCGGATAACGCTCGGCCGACACTTCCAACTCCGACACGTGCGCCGCAAGAAACGCAGGCGCTTCGACGACATCGTGCGCGATCCGGTGTGCGTTGGCGTCGATGAATCGTTTCAATGTCGACGCGTTGTCGCACGTGATCCAGCGCGCGAGCCTGTAGCGTGATGGCTCCAGCCGTGCATCGACGCCGTACTCGGATTTCAAACGATGCAACACCACTTCAAACTGTAGCGTGCCGACCGCACCAAGCAGCAGGCTGCCCCCGGCAATCGGCTTGAATACCTGAATCGCACCTTCTTCGCCGAGCTGTTGCAAGCCGGTGCGCAATTGTTTGCTGCGCATCGGGTCGGCGATTTCGACGGTTTGAAAAATCTCTGGCGCGAAATAGGGCAGGCCGGTGAACTGCAATGTTTCGCCCTCGCTTAATGTATCGCCCAATCGCAGCGTGCCGTGATTGGGAATGCCGATGATGTCGCCTGCATATGCTTCTTCAAGTAACTCGCGCCGTTGCGATAAAAAGGAGACTACAGTGCCGGGGCGAATATCTTTACCCGTGCGGCTCACCCGCAGCTTCATGCCGCGCTCAAACCGTCCCGAGCACACACGCAGGAAGGCGATACGGTCACGATGCGCCGGATCCATATTGGCTTGAATTTTAAAAACCACGCCGGTGAATTTTGTCTCCTCCGGATTCACCACACGTTGCAATGCCGCACGCGGTGCGGGCGCAGGGGCGAGATCAACGAGTGCATCAAGAATTTCGCGCACACCGAAATTATTTACCGCTGAGCCGAAGAACAGAGGGGACTGTTTGCCAGCAAGAAAACTGGCGCGGTCAAACGCTGGGCTCGCATCGCGCAGCAACGAAATTTCATTGCGCGTTTGTTGATATTCAGCGCCATAACGTTCCACCGCAACGGGATTGTCGAGTCCTTCGAGGATTTCGTCGTCAGTGGTGTGCTTGCGATCGTCGCCCGACTGAAAAATGCGCATGCGATCAAGTCGCAAATCGTACACGCCACGGAATTCACGCCCCATGCCGACCGGCCACGTGAACGGCACGATGTCCATTTTCAATACGCGCTCGATGTCTTCCATCAGCGTGAGCGAAGGCAGGCCTTCACGATCCATCTTGTTGATGAACGTGAGGATCGGCGTGTTGCGTGCGCGGCAGACTTCTATCAGGCGCAGCGTTTGCGCTTCAATACCTTTGCCGCTATCGATCACCATCAACGCTGCATCGACGGCGGTGAGCACGCGATATGTATCTTCGGAAAAATCCTGGTGACCGGGGGTGTCGAGCAGGTTGATCACGCAATCGCGATATTCCATCTGCATTACCGAACTGGCGACCGAAATGCCGCGCTCCTTTTCGATCTCCATCCAGTCGGAGGTGGCGTGACGCCGTGCTTTGCGCGCCTTGATGCTGCCTGCGATATGAATTGCACCTGCAAACAAGAGCAGTTTCTCGGTGAGCGTGGTCTTACCTGCGTCGGGGTGAGAGATGATCGCGAAGGTGCGGCGGCGTTTGATTTCAGTGGCGTGTGCGGTGCTCATGCTGTCTGGATGCGTTGATGCCCGTGTTTTGGGCATGATTTGGTCAAATGAGGAAGGCGCGAATTATCTCATTTGAAGTCTGATTCGGGTTCAGTTTATGCCGCAGCGCATCAGTGATGCGTAAAAAGTCCTTGAAAATCATAGGTAACTCCCGTACAATTTGTTTGTGCGGTGCAAAAATGTAAAACGCTTTAACGGTTGTACCCGTTGTACCGCAAATGTTCATCGTCTCTGACCTCCTCGGAAGAAAGCTTCAAGTCTTCCTGTAGCGTTCCTGCTGTCAACCACGGTTGTTTCTCAGCCTCCGGTTTTTCCTCAAGGATTGCGATTCGGTTAGTGCCGGTGTTTTGGCCTGCCGACTTCTGCGCCTTTTTCTCGTGCGTAGTGTGTTTTGCTGTTTCCGATGACGGACGGCGTGCCTCCCTTTGTGCCATCGCAATTGTTGTTTAAGCGCGTCCACCGGAATGGCTGCGCGGGAAAACTGAGAAATGAAATTTGAATCCTTAGGGCTAGCTGCCCCAATCAATGCGGCTATCGCTGCCGCTGGTTACACCGATCCAACCGCCGTACAAGCGCGCGCCATCCCTGAAGCTCTGGCTGGTCGCGACCTGATGGTGTCTTCACAAACCGGTAGCGGCAAAACCGCCGCCTTCATGCTGCCAGCGCTGCAGTTGCTCACCGAAGCGCACCCGGTTGTGGGCCGTGGCCCGCGCGTGCTGGTGCTTACGCCAACGCGTGAACTGTCGATGCAAGTTACAAAGGCCGCTGAGACTTATGGCCGCAACATGAAAAAAGTAAAAACGATTTCCATCGTGGGTGGCATGCCGTATCCCGTACAAAATCGTTTGCTCAAAAGCGGCGTCGATATTCTGGTGGCAACACCGGGCCGTCTGCTTGACCAGATGCAATCAGGCCGTGTTGATTTGTCGCGCTTGCAATTGCTGGTGCTCGACGAGGCTGATCGCATGCTCGACATGGGCTTCAAGGATGATCTGGAAGCGATCGTGACGAAATGTCCGGCGACACGTCAGACCTTGTTGTTCTCGGCAACGCTTGAGCAAAACATCGTTCGCCTCGCCACCTCGATGCTGAAAGACCCGGTGCGTATCGCTGTCGATAGCCAGCAATCGCGCCATGAAAATATCGAACAGCGTCTACATTTCGCTGACGACATGGGCCACAAAAATCGCCTGCTTGACCACCTCTTGCGTGATGCTGATATGAATCAGGCCATCGTGTTTACTGCCACCAAGCGTGCAGCCGATGATTTGGCCAGCAGCTTGAACGAGCAAGGCTTCTCTGTTGCTGCACTGCATGGCGACATGAAGCAAGGTGCCCGTACACGTACGCTGCAATCGCTACGCAAAGGTGGCTTGCGCGTGCTGGTCGCTACCGACGTTGCCGCGCGTGGAATCGACGTGCAAGGTATCTCGCATGTCATCAATTACGATCTGCCGCGCGCTGCGGAAGATTATGTGCACCGCATTGGTCGTACCGGTCGTGCCGGCAAGAATGGCATCGCCATTAGCCTGGCCAACGTGCGCGAACACTTTCAAGTGAAATTGATTGAGCGTTTCACCTCGCAGCCGATTCCAGTCAGCGTGATTGAGGGTCTCGAGCCGAAGGCACGCGTATTTTCCAAGCCATCGCACCCGGGCTCGCGCCCAGGTGGACGTCCCGCAGGGCGTTCCAACGATGCCAAGCGCCCAGGCAGTTTCAGCGGTTTTGGCAAGAGCGGTTCCGGCAAACCACCGGGGAAAACATTTGCCAAGCCAGCGGGTAAAACGCCGTGGCAGGGTAAGTAAGCAGGGTTTCAACGTTTAAAAAAACCCGCTGCCAGCGGGTTTTTTTTGGCGCGCAATTTGTCGTAGGATAGCCATCGAATTCAAGAACATCTTGCAATAAATCATTTCACCGCATAAAGGGGCTGAACGCCGGGCCAGTGCGCGTGTTTTGGTCGCTACTTCTGGTTTTCGCGTGCCGGTTATCGTTGGACCCGGTTTAAGCTAAAGCACCAAGCTCAAAACCAGAAAGCCCAACCTGTTTTTACTGAGCGTGCCGAAATAGCTTTGCGCGGCGCCTGAAAAGTAGTCGATCCCGGCGCTGAGTTTCACATGGTCGCTCAGAGCGTAAGTCAGGCGTGGACGTATCGCGCTGCCTCGCCCCGTGAGGTCGAGCACGGCGCTAAGTTCCCATTTCAATTTATCGTTAAGCAGTCGATCCGAAAAACGCAGCGTAAGGCCGCTTTCCCGATCACCGTACTCAGCGTTCAATCGGTTCAGTCCCGACTGCACGACCTGAAAGGCAGTCGGTACTAAATCAGGATTCTGGTACCTTGTTCTGGAGGTCGTGAAGAGTTGCACATTCACATTCATGGTGTCCAAAAATTCACGATCGAAGCCGAAGACGGCGCGTGAGAGGTTGCGCTTGGTGGCAGGGCAAAGCTCGCAATTCGGGCGAAGGTTTGAGTGACTGACCTCGCCCCGCCAGGTCCACGCTCCCGAGGCGCCAGCGAAGTCTGCACCGAAGGTCTTCATCCTTTCGAAATCACTGAGAAACACGGGCGCAGCAGCGATTTGGCTGTCAAATCGGTACCGGCTCTGGCGCTCGTAACCCTCAAAGTAGGACAGTGACCAATCAAGTCCACTGCCACTGTGATCCAGTTTGAAAGCCCATTCGGCTTGATCCGGTTCGGCAGCATTGAGGCGGTTGGGCGGCAGCCTGCCCAGCGGTGCTGCGTTTGGCGCAAAGCGGGCCGCAACCGCAATGAAGGTTAAGGCCGGGTTCAGTGCATAACTTAATCTGACAGCGTCAATACCCGTTCGCTGGTCCTCATCTTCTGTGACCAGCGCGGTGAAATCGCGCGGAGAAAGCGAGTCAGTCGGGTTGATTCGATCCGCTCGGCCCCAAGCCAGTATCTGGCGACCCAACCGAACGGAAGAAGCGCCTTCCTCAGCATCCAGATATGCCTCGCGCACACGATGACGGCTGTTGGCGGTTGACGGCTGGTCCTGCCAATTCAGCCGCGCGTTGAAACCCAGGCTGACACCCGTTGCCAACTTGGGTTTCCAGTTCATGTTACAAAAGGAATTGGCGACATCTTTAACATCGTCGAGGTTGCGGTTTGATGACCAGTAACCTAGTCCGCACTCACCAAAAGGTTTGGGCAGAGACGCGCTGGAAGACCGTTCAGCCAAACTGGCGACAGGCTGATCCTGACCCCAAACGACGCCCACCCAGGTGCTCAGCGCCACACAGATAGCCACAAACAGGGCCCCACGAATGTAGCGCATGGGAACTACTCCTCTTTTTCAAGATAGGCGGCAGCAAAATAGCGCTCTGAAACATCAGTATTGGCTTCAAAACGCTCCATCTTCAAATGCGTCGAATGACCCGTTTGATGATTCTTGACCTGAACATCCATGGGCTGGAACTGTTTTAACTGGGCATCGACCAGTTTCAGTTGGCGGTTCTCGATGGTCTTCAAGAGTGCGCCTGAAGCGTCAAAAAATTCCACCTTTAAGCTCACTAAATTGTCCTTGGCCAGCCAACTGATCCGTTTGGAATATCCGGAATCTGAGGCTATCTGCGGCGTCTTGGGTAACGACTCAATGACCCAGGCTGGTTGGCCCGCAACGGCGTCAGATTTGAGAATCTTGTGGGTCCAGTCACGCGCTTTGTGGCCAATCAGGTCGCCAAAAGAAAGGTCGGTGCCGACGAAGCTGTTTTTCTTGTTGTTGCTTGCCAGCCGGCGCGCTTTTTTGAGCGCTGGCAAATAGACCCATATCTCGTCGTCTTTGACCGGGTTCTCTACCAGTAACGTTGTCGTATTGCGCACATCACTTGGTGCCAGAAACCTGATCACACGGCGATTGGCTACGCCATCGGGTTGCAGTTTTGTCGCACCGAAGGTCTGGCGAATGCGCTCCTGGCCCGATGCGCTAACGAGTTTGAAACTGGCCTGCGAGATGGAACTTTTGACTCGTGTTGCCTGGTAGCTTTTTTCCATTAGTTCTTCGGCTTGCAGGTCCTGTGCTTGCACCGTTCCGTGAGGAAGCATTAAACCAACCCCCAGTGAAAGTGCGCTTATCGCTAGTACGCGAACTGTCGCAGACGCTTGCTGTGCCTCCAAGGGTCGCAACTGACCAGGTGCCTCGTCTGCATCGTCGTCGGTTGAAATGACTTCACTGAGAAAACGCGGCGTATAAAGCTTGATGAGCGCAGGAATTAATATCAGCGCCGAAGCCGCGCTTACAATCATCGACAAGACGATGAGCAAGCCAAACCAGATGTGCACATAGAAGTTGAACGACAGCATCAACACGGCATAACCCCCAGTGATGGCGCTGGCAACATATACAACAGCTTTGCCGGCGGTCTTCATGGTTTGCAGCAGCGCGGCGTCGAGATCACGGCCCGTTTGCAGTTCCTCACGGATGCGGTATAGAAGGTAGATGGCGTAGTCGGCACCAATGCCGATGGCCATGGCGGAACTGACCGAGTTGGGCGTGTTCAGGGGGATGCCCGTCAGTCCCATTACGCCAAAGTTCACCAACACCGTGAAGATGAGCGGCAACACCAGGTAGAGGCCGGCCACCAGAGACCGGAAGACGATGGTGCCGGCGAGAAACACAAATCCCATCATCTGTGCAATGTTCAAAGCCTTGCCATCCACCATGGACTCGCTTAATGCAGACGTTTGCGGTACGCTGCCGCCGACCTGGATGCGTACACCTGCTGGCAACCTGGGTTCAATGTGCTGGCGGATTTGGGTGACTATGCTTTCTGCATATTTGCTGCTGTCATTTTTTGTCCAAACCAACAAATTGGCATTCTGATACTGGTAGTCAACGTACGCGTCAAAGTCAGTAGGTTGGCCCGAGATGGCGTACAGCAACAGGTATTGCGAAACGAGGTCAGCGCTAGAGGGAACCACATAAAACTTTGCATCCCCCGAATTCATCGCGCGATTCATCTGTTTTATTAAATCCACGATCGAAATCGTCTTGCCCACTTCGGGCAAGGTGGCGATAAAGGTTTGCGCTTCCTCTATCACGCGAAGCACCGCTGGGTCTTTCATGTGGTCAGCGCGAATGCCTTGAAACACCACATAGAGGGTGTTCGTTCCTGCCAGCTTGTCATTGAGAAGGCGGTCATCTTGGCGCAACTGGAGGCCTTCACCAAAGTAGCTTTTGGTCGAATTTTCGCGATTGATATTGGACATCGCCAGGATGGCGGTGCCAGCGAGTACAACGAAGCCGAGCACGACGCTGCGATTGCGCTCAATCGCCAGCCTAGTCATACCCTGCGCAAGTCGATCCCAAAGGCGTGGCTGTGCAATTTTATGCGAGCCGGTTTCTGGTTTGGGTGCCGGCAGATAGCTGCGCAACGCTGGAATGAAAGTCAGCTCGATCAACAATGCGCTGAGGATGCCAAGGCCGGTGAAGAGTCCAAAGGTGCGAATGGTTGCTATCTCGAAAGTCATCAACGAGAAAAAGCCCAAAGCAGCCACCAGCCCGGCCGTTAGCATGACCGGCGCAACTTTGGTTAGAGACGCGACGATCGCTCGGTCATTGGTGGCATAGAGCGGGTCACGCGGATGCAACCTGCACAAGTGCTCGTATTCTTCGTAGTAACGCTTCAGGATCTGCACCGCGTGCCCAGCTGCCACGGCGAGAATCAGAATCGGCGTCGTCGCGTTGAAGGCGTCCATCGAGACTTTGGCAGCCCCCATGATGCCCAGACTCCAGACCACCGCAAGTAGCGCGGTGACGAGCGGAAGAAACAGGCCTTGCCACGTTCTAAACGCCTCCAGGTGAATCAGCGCGATGAGGACAAGGGCGATCGGAAACAAAAATGCCATTCGGGCCGAGAAGCGCTCTACGTTTGCGAAGAAAACGGCGGTCCCGCTGGAGATAACCTTTACCTGCGCGGTTTGCGCGTTATCCAGAACTACCTGCACCTTGTCCATGACTTCGCGAAAGCCTTTAGGTCCCACCTCGATTGAAAACGAAACCGTGGCTAAGGTTTGATCCTTTGAAATCACCGTGTTTTGGTAAACCGGGTTGCCTGCGAGATGGGAGGCCAGCGCGCTAATGGCGGCGGCATCAATCGGGGTCCGAAGCAGAGGCTCCACTGTCATCTCGGCTGCCGTGCCCGATATAGCCTTGGCTCTATCAGAGGTAACGCTGAGCAGGGTGTGCGCTTTCACTCCCGGAACTTTTGCCAGTTCTCGCGTCAGGTCGGCAACGGTTTGCAGGGTTTCAGGCCGCATTACCGTACCCCCTCCTACGGCACTGACGCCCACCACCGTCACGTACTTCGACCCAAACAGAGTTTCTGCCAGTGTGGTTCCAATCACGTTGGGATGCGACTTGGGCAGCATGGCCGAAGGGTCGATGACGATTTTCAAATGTCTGACCTGGGTCGCAAAAAAGAGGGTCAACACGCTGATGGAAAGAATCAGCCAAAAGCGTTGCCGTACGATGAGGGTAGCGATTGCCTTCATGCTGCAACCTTTCTCTGGTTCGCGAATTGGGTCACCAGGTCAATGACATTCTTGTCCTTGAGTACGCGCCGATGTCCCAAACCAGTCGTCGCCAAAAACTGCGCCTGCGGTATGGCCTGGCTGATTTTCATGCCGTGCTCGAACGGAATTTCCCGATCGTCGCAGTCATGAATTACAAAGATTGGCATAGCCAGCTTTGCTAGCATGTCCACCACAGAAAGCCGATCCCAGCCCACGGGCTGTGCGTAACTTTTGTCAACGAGCAACCGAGCCCGTGCAACGGTTTGTTCTGAGATGCCCAAATATTGGCCAACGACCTCGGTAAACCATAAACAGTGTGTCAGTGAGCTGATTGAAACCAGTCTTTGCACGTCGAGTTCATGATCGCGCAAGGCGATTGCGGCAGCGGCAACCCCCAAAGAATGTCCTATCAGTGTTTCGACCGGACCAGTATCTCGAATGACGGCAGCAACCGCCGCTGACATGCGGATCATTTCCGCGCTCTTTCCGGACGACTCACCGTGGGCAGGGTGGTCAAAACTGACAACGCTCATGCCGGCTTGCGTCAGGTGGCGGATCATGGTTTCTGCCTGCGTGCCGCGGCCTCCCCAGCAGTGGACGAACAGGCATACCGGGCCCTTGCCCCAGCGGTAGCACTGCAACCAGCCATC
>JANOQY010000107.1:0-3022 GCA_031414995.1 Betaproteobacteria bacterium | reverse complement strand
TGGGTGGACTTGCGCGTGGGAGAATTGACAGCCCTGCTGGGTTTGGCTGCGGGCGACACCGATGCCGCGCTCGATGGATGCGCGTGGATCAGCCAGTTTGGGCAATTGGGCGAGGAACGTGCTCGCGTTTACCGATGCATTGAAAATATTTTGCAACTTGAAGAGCCCAAACATTACGAGGCGAACTTGTCAATGCTGTTTGGCGCGAAGACGCTAAAGCAGGCTTATGCGTTGGTGAATCGGAAAGAACAGTTTTTTGGGTTGAATATGTTGGGGGCGAATATGCAGGGGAGTGAGATGCATCGGCAGTTGTTGAAGGCTTATGAGAAGGTGCAGCGGCCAAAGACAACATAGGAAACACCCACTATGCATATATAAACGAAGGCGAAAATATTCAAAAACGCCCGGGATTTTGACTAATACTCAATCCCCCGCAACCATCCCCGCATCGCTTCAGACACAAGTTTCGGTTGTCCCATCGTTGAAAGATGGGCGCACTCCTCGATCACGACCAAGCGCGAATCAGGAATCGCTACTGCCATTTCTTCATGCAGTTCCAGCGGGGTGAGGATGTCTTGGCGTCCACACAGAATCATCGTTGGTCCACCGGCGATTCGTCCGAGATGCGGACGACTATCGATGCGGCCCATGATGGCGCGTTGCTGGCGCATGAATGCTTCCTTGCCGATACGATGGCCCATGGAATACACGGTGTCGATAATCGAGTGGTAAATCATGCGTGATGGATGTACCAGTTTCGGCATCAGATCATCGAGCACAATCTGAAAGTTACTTTCGGCTTGCACCATCAATTTTTTGCGGTTCTCGGTTGCTTCCGGAGTATCTGGACGCGCGCTGGTACTGAGCAATGCCAAGCCTTGCACGCGCTCAGGCGCCTGCCGCATGATTTCGAGTGCAACGTAGCCGCCCATTGAAAGGCCCGCCATGGCAAATCTCGGTGGTGCATGTTCCAAAGCTTCGGCGGCCAATTCTTCGATAGTGTCTGCGACCGTCAAATCGGCCACCGTGGATTGCGCCATGTCGGAGAGGTCCTCTATCTGAAACTGAAACAGGCGCGCATCGGTGAGCAGCCCGGGGAGAAGGAGGAGATTTATTTTCTGCGTTTCTGTCATGTTGTTATCCGTTTGATTGTGCCGTCATGCGTTGCGTGAGGCTTGTATGCCGAAGAGCTTGCGGTAGTGGCGAAGGTCGGGTTGTAGGACAAAGTACTAAAAGCGCTTCCATAAAAACGGATGTTCACGGAAAAGTGACGTACAACACATTTGCGATAATGTCTGCATGACAAAACCCGCCAAACAGATTCGAATCGCAGCGCAGCCAGACCAGCCGATCCTGTCCAAAGGTCAAAAAACGTTCAACGCACTGGTCAAAAAAATTGAAGCCAGTCGGCGCAATCTCGGGCTATGGCAGGCAACCGTCCTGACTTATCAGCTAAAAGTGGCGAGCGATTACGCGCCGCTGGTACAGACATTCGGGGAACTTAAAGCGGCCATGGTGCGCAAGCTTGACGAGGCACTGGACCGGGGCGGCCTCACGAAAACGGACCGCCGTACTGTTCAGAATCTCATTTGCGACGTTGCCGAGCAATTAATTATCGATACAGAAGACGAAACGTTAAAGGAGATTTACAACAAACATAGCGACGCCGACTTTGATGCCGAAGACGAGGCCGCAGTGAACAGCATGAAAACCACGATGGAATCGATGTTTGGTATCGATCTGGGTGATGTTGCTGACTTGAATTCGCCTGAAGACCTGCTGGCGCAGTTGGGAAAGCAGATGGAAAAAGCACAACAGCGGCGACAGGAAGAACAGGCTGGCCACACTCGGCGCAGGAAAACCGCCAAGCAGCTTGCCCATGAAGAAAAACTAAACGCAGAGGCTGCGCAAACCAGCCTTTCCATTCGCGAGGTCTATCGCAAACTGGTGAGCGCATTGCACCCGGATCGCGAGCCAGACATTGATGAGCGAAAGCGTAAGACTGCGTTGATGCAGCGGGTGAATCAGGCTTACGACAAAAGAGATTTATTGCAGCTTCTGGAACTACAACTGGAGCTGGAGCAGATTGACGCGAAGGCAATCGCGGGAATGTCTGAGGATCGCCTCAAACATTTCAATAAAATATTGCAAGACCAATTGTTGGAACTGGAATTGGCGATCGTGCATCTGGAAATGCCGCTGCGCGATCAACTCAATATGCCGCCGTACCAGCGCCTGATGCCTGAAGCCGTGATGCCGCATCTGCTGCGCGACATCGCTGACCTGCGGCGCGACATCAAGCAAATTCAAAAAGAAATTTTGGTACCGAACAATCTCGCCGCATTTAAAGTCTGGATCAAGGACTACCGGCGCGAAGCCAAATGGCGTAATTGAGACAGAAGTAAAAGACCAAAAGCAAAAATTACCAACTTCGGTCGCACTAAAATTTTGCTGTCATTTCGAACCCGGCCGTATCGGGTGAGAAATCTACTTTTTCCCTGACTAACAAAATGCCAGCCATCGTCCCGGCACAATCCGGGGCCTCCGCTGCACGCTCCCCGCCCCTGTAGGCGCCTGGATGACACCACATCAGGCGTAGGTCCGATGGGTTAACTGACTGCTCCACAAGACAATGAATGCTGCTTGCGTCGGGTTCGACGAGGACAACCGCTTTCATCTTTCATTGCAGGAGATATTCATGAACACCTTTGAAACCAACAATCTGAAAAATACGCGTACACGCGCTGCGCTGGCAGCTGTCGCTGCACTGGCCGTACTCACCGTCGCCGGATGCGCATCGACAGGCGACATGCCACGCGAGCAGATGGCAGTGGCCAGATCAGCGGTAGATCGCGCCGCTGGACCCGCCGGTGCCGATGCCCCGGTCGAAGTTGCCGACGCGCGGAACAAACTGGAACGTGCCACTGCCGCCGTTGCGCGCAAGGATTATGACGACGCGCGCAGGCTCGCCGAGCAGGCCGAGGTCGATGCCAATCTTGCCGAAGCCAAATCGCACTCTGTG
>JANOQY010000106.1:0-5740 GCA_031414995.1 Betaproteobacteria bacterium | reverse complement strand
CAGGCGAGTTCGGCCAGCAGGAAGCTGATGCCATCGCCGGTTTCGTCACCCGCGTCCTCGTCGAGCAGCACCCGTCCAGCGTTGCCAGCGTGGAGAACATTCAGGACATCGTCGAGCGTCAACTGGTCGAGAACGGCTCCTTCACGACGGCGCGCGCCTATATCGTTTACCGTGAGCAGCATCGCAGGCTCAGAGCCGATCGCGAATGCGTTGTCGATGTCGGCACCTCGGTCAACGAATACTTGCAGCAACTCGATTGGCGGGTCAATGCCAACGCCAACCAGGGCTACTCGCTGGGCGGGTTAATCCTCAATGTATCAGGCAAGGTCATCGCTAATTACTGGCTGACGCATGTCTATCCACCCGAAGTCGGCGAAGCGCATCGGGTTGCTGATTTTCACATTCACGATCTGGACATGCTGGCGGGCTACTGCGCGGGTTGGTCGCTGCGTACCTTCCTCAGTGAAGGGCTCAACGGCGTACCAGGAAAAACGGAAGCCAAGCCACCCAAACACCTTTCAAGTGCGGTGGGCCAGATTGTAAATTTCCTCGGCACGCTGCAAAACGAATGGGCAGGCGCGCAGGCATTCAGTTCGTTCGATACCTACATGGCGCCGTTCCTCCGCAAGGATCAACTGAGCTATCGCGAGGTCAAACAATCGATCCAGGAACTCATCTACAACCTGAATGTTCCCTCGCGCTGGGGCACGCAGACGCCATTCACCAACCTCACGTTCGACTGGACTTGCCCGGAGGATTTGCGCGAGCAGATTCCGTATGTCGCCGGTGAAGAGATGCCATTCAGCTATGGCGATTTGCAGGTCGAGATGGACATGATCAACCGCGCCTACATTGAAGTGATGATGGAAGGTGATGCGAAGGGACGCGTTTTCACCTTTCCCATCCCCACCTATAACATCACGCCGGACTTCAACTGGGACCACCCGAACACTGAATTGCTGTTTGAGATGACCGCCAAATACGGTCTGCCGTACTTTCAGAATTTCCTCAATTCCGAAATGAAGCCCAACATGATCCGCTCGATGTGCTGCCGCCTGCAGATCGATCTGCGGGAATTGCTCAAACGCGGCAACGGCCTGTTTGGGTCTGCCGAGCAGACCGGCTCACTCGGCGTGGTGACACTCAATTGTGCCCGCCTCGGTTATCTGTACAAGGACGATGAAGCGGCGCTGTTTGAGCGCATCGACCAACTCATGGAATTGGGCAAGACCAGTCTGGAGATCAAGCGCAAAGTCATCCAGGGACATATCGATGCTGGGCTCTTTCCCTACACGCGGCGCTACCTCGGCACGTTGCGAAATCACTTTGCGACTATCGGTGTCAATGGCGTCAACGAGATGATTCGCAACTTTACGCACGACAGCGAGGACATCACCACCGCATGGGGACATGCATTCGCGGTGCGGTTACTCGATCACATCCGTGCGCGTATCGTCATGTTCCAGGAGGAGACTGGGCACCTGTACAACCTTGAAGCGACGCCGGCCGAAGGTACGACGTACCGCTTTGCCAAGGAAGACAAGAAGCGCTTTCCCAACATCCTTCAGGCTGGCACGCCCGACATGCCCTACTACACCAATTCATCGCAATTGCCGGTGGGCTTTACGGACGATCCGTTCGACGCGCTCGAGCGGCAGGACCCGCTGCAACGCAAATACACCGGCGGTACGGTCCTGCATCTCTACCTTGGCGAACGCGTATCGACATCCGCTGCGTGTCGCGAACTGGTCAAGCGCGCATTTACGCGCTTTCACCTTCCCTACATCACCGTGACGCCAGCATTTTCAATCTGTCCTAACCACGGCTATCTCGCCGGCGAGCACGCCTTCTGCCCGAAATGTGACGAGGCCATTCTTGCTAAAAAGCGTGTTGCATCAACAATAGAACAAACACAACCCCAAGGAGAAATCGCATGACTAACCGGCCCCAATGCTCCCCAACGAATGTCCATCCCCTGTTGTCCAATGACGAACGCCAGCCGTGCGAAATCTGGACACGCGTGATGGGGTATCACCGACCGGTCTCATCGTTCAATGTCGGCAAGAAGGGCGAATTTTATGAACGCCAGTACTTCGTGGCAAATCGCGCCGGTGCCTGAAAGATTGTCGTCACTTCGTGTCGCCGGCCTCACCCGCCTATCAACGACTGACTTTCCGGGTTGCTTGGCGGCAGCGGTGTTTGTGCAGGGCTGCCCGTGGCGCTGCCGCTATTGCCACAACCCGGAACTGCAATCACGCGAAGCGGCTGCCGCGCTGGCGTGGCCATTCGTTCTCGAATTTCTTGACCGTCGGCGAGGGCTACTTGATGGTGTAGTCTTCAGCGGTGGCGAACCCACCGTAGATCGTCACCTAAATACTGCGATGGATGACGTCCGGCAACGCGGATTCAAAGTGGGCCTGCATACCGCCGGCATCTATCCAGATCGCCTTCGCAAACTACTACCCAGCGTCGACTGGGTGGGCTTTGATGTCAAGGCACCGTTTGAAGAATACGTCGGAACCACCGGGGTGCAATCCAGTGGTGGGCGTGCGCAGGAGAGTCTAGATTACCTGCTTGCGTCGGGTGTTGAATACGAAATTCGGACCACACGTCATCCGGCCTTGCTGCCGGCGACCAAATTGAGATCGATGGCAACGTCACTGCGGCAGCAAGGCGTGAAAAACTTTGCGCTGCAGGAATTCCGTTCTGAAGGATGCACGGATGCCATGCTACCCGCAATCCCGCCTCCGCTTGAAGAGGCTAATGTCGCGCAACTCAAACAATTGTTTCCAACATTCACGCTGCGCCCCGCAACATCATGACGTTCGTTTGATCTGCGTCAACAGCAGATCCGGCGCATGCGTAAAGATGTCACAGGATAACTAAGCAGTGACGTCTCAACGAACGCGGACGGTCAACATGAATGGTCGCAAAATGCAGAGCTCGGATACCGCCGCTGTATCCCGCCAAGCAGCATGTTCGTATTGTGCGTTGGGCAAGCTGTGTTTTCCCACTGCGAAGCCAAATGCTTATGAAACACTTTTTCCGCTTGCGCGCGAACAGCGCATCCGCCTGACGCGTGGTGAGAGTCTTTTTCACACCCACGATCAGGTAGTCGGCGTGTACGCCGTCAAAGCGGGCTTTCTCAAGACATGCATTCCGCTGCCCGACGGGCAAAGCAAAATTGCGGGATTTCATGCAATGGGCGCTGTACTTGGGCTGGATAGCCTCGGCAGCGACGCGCACCGTTCAGATGCGATTGCGCTCAGTGGCTGCGAGGTGTGCATCATTCCCCTCGACAAGTTCGAGAAGCTATTGGAGCAACCCGCTGAATCGTTGCATATGCGCCAGCTTCTTTCATTCGAGATCGCTCGCGCTGATGCGCACGCCGCGACCATCGGGCTGCTTTCTGCCAAACAGCGCGTGGCGACGTTTCTTTTGGATTTGTCGGGCCGCTGGGAAGACCAGGGCTACTCGAAGAATGAGTTTGTGCTTTTCATGAGCAGAAAGGAAATCGGCAACTTCCTTGGTCTCACATTTGAAACGGTAAGCCGAACCCTGTCGTACTTTCAAGCCAGGAAATGGATAACCGTGCTGGGCAAGAATCTGCAAATTCGCGATAACCCGGCGCTGCGAAAGCAGATCGCGCTCACCAACGATAAAGCGGAAAAAGACCGCGATCTGTCGCGTCTGTCACCCAGCCAGCATTGACGTCGTCGGCATCGTGCCATGTAGCAGGTACTCGATGAGATCCTTCACCGAACGAATCTGCTTGCCGAATGGAAGCGGCGCGGCGCCGCGAAAGAACAACCCGCGCTCAACGTCACCGGCAAGTGCGGCCGCGAGGTGATGATCGATGCAAAATTGGCCGAAACGCTCCACACCATCGCGCAGCCCGCATTGTTCGAGGCAATCGAAAGCGAGCGTGCAATCGGTGCGGGCGCGGGCGCGTCGCTGCAAGACTGGCAGCTTGACCAGGTATTTCTCAAGCCAGGGCGTTCTCACGGCGCGGGCCGGCAACCCGGCGACGCTCATGAAGGTGACGATATCTTCCGGCTTGGCCTCCGCCAGCACACGTTTGAAATTGGGATGCGCGTCGCTTTCCTCGGTAACGGCGAAAGGCGTGCCGATCTGAACAGCACTGGCACCCAACGCAAATAGCGCGCTCACCTGCTCGGGCGTACTGATGCCGCCTGCGGGAATGAGCGGCACGTTTTCGCGTTCAATACCGAGCTCCCTGAATATCGCAAAGGTCTCTTCCAGCACACGCGGAAAATCGAATCGCGGGTTTTCGAGATCGGTGATTTTTGCAGCACCAAGATGTCCGCCGGCGTAGCGTGGGTGCTCGATAACGATGGCGTCAGGCAAACGCGATTTACGCAGCCATTTTTTTAGCACGATGCCGATGCCGCGCGAGTCGGAGAGTATCGGAATCAAGGCAACATCGGGATAGTCCGCCGCCAGATCGGGTAGATCGAGCGGCAAGCCCGCACCAACCACAATTGCCTGCGCCCCGGATTCGCAGGATTGACGCACGTTTGCCTTGTATTCTGAAACCGCCCGCATGATATTCACGGCGATCATGCCGCTGCCATCTGCGATCCCGTTTGCAGCGCGCACTTCGCGATCAAGGGCGAGCAAATTGACGCGGTTGATTAGCTCCTTGTCACGGCTTTTTGAAGTCTGCGCCATGAGGTCTGGATGATGGCGACGCAGATCGACACTCGATACTGTGCCCACCGCGCCGGCGCGAGCAACGTGCCCTGCAAGTCGATGCGCCGAGATGCCCACGCCCATGCCCCCCTGTACGATTGGGAGCAGCAATTTGCGCTTGATGCGTAATACCGGATTGATCATAAATACTGGCGCTGACACGTCGCGCTCACTGTTCCCTGGCGAGGCCGGAAATATTGAAGCCACCGTCGACATAGGTGATCTCACCGTTGATGCCGCTGGCGAGATCGCTGCATAGAAATGCGGCTGTATTGCCAACCTCTTCGATGGTCACATTGCGTCGTAGCGGTGAATTTTTTTCGACGTGACTGAGCAACTTGTTGAAATTTCCTACGCCGGCAGCAGCGAGCGTTTTGATCGGCCCGGCCGAAATACCATTGACGCGGATACCGATCGGGCCGAGGCTGAACGCCAGATAGCGCACGCAGGCCTCGAGGCTCGCTTTGGCGAGCCCCATCACGTTGTAATTCGGTACCGCACGCACCGCACCGAGATAGGTCATCGCGACCACGGCCGCGCGGCGCCCTTGCATCAGCGGCAGCGCGCCTTTGACCAGTGCGGCCAGACTGTAGGCGCTGATATCGTGAGCAATACGGAAGTTTTCGCGTGTAACTGCTGCGTGGAAATCGCCAGCAAGGGACTCACGTGGTGCGTAGGCGATGGCATGCACGATGCCGTCGAGCCCGTCCCATGATTGCGCAAGCTTGCCAAATAGTCCGGCGATTTCCTCATCGCTGGCGACGTCACAGGGCAAGACCACTTTTGCGCCGAATTCAGACGCCAATTTTTCCACACGATCGCGCACACCTTCGCCTTGGTACGTAAACGCGAGTTCGGCCCCTTCGCGATGCATCGCCTTTGCGACGCCATAGGCGATCGAGCGGTTACTTAACAGGCCGGTGACCAGAATTCTTTTGTTCTCGACCATTGCCATGCGGGTACCTTCATTTTGTCTTTAGGGCAACCGGCCAACGCCACGGAAGTTGACTGCGTGCCGCCAATGGCT
>JANOQY010000105.1:0-3926 GCA_031414995.1 Betaproteobacteria bacterium | reverse complement strand
GAAGTGTTTTTTGCGCGCATCGAGACCTTGGTGGCGGCCATGCTTGCTGAAGAGGGTGTGCGTTTGCCGGGCTATCGTCGCGCAACCATTGCCGAGGGAAGCGAACGCGAGGGCATAGAAATTCCCGCTGCGTTGTTCGCTGATCTCGAACGCCTCGCCGGTGCCGCGTAGCGCCTCAGCACGTCGTCATTTCATCATCGCGCCGTAGACCATATTGGGGATAAGCTGCCGGTAGTGAGCGCGCAATCCCGGTGCCTGCGCCATCCAGATCACGGCGAGCTTTTCTCTTGGATCGATCCAAAAATTAGTTCCGCCGAGTCCGCTCCAGTCGGCGATGCCGGGCGTGCCAAGCGTGCTTGCCTCCCCTAATTCGGTGCGAATGGCAAAGCCAAGTCCGAACCCATAGCCCGGCCTCGGCCCCGGCGCTGCGCTGCTTGGCGGCAGCGTCGCCCGCACGCCTGAAAGATGATCGGCCAACATGTAGTCGACGGTCTTTGGAGAAAGGATTCGCACGCCATCGAGTTCACCGCCGTTGAGCAGCATTTGCGCAAATCGCAGGTAATCGTCTGCCGTGGAAACCGCGCCGCTTCCGCCGGAAAAGCGCGCTGGTGTCTTTTGGACATCGTTCAAAACCACTTTTACCTTCCACACCGGATCAGTTTCAAACGGCTCAGCAATTCGGCTACGTTTTGCGGACTCGACCGAGAACGCTGTGTCTTTCATTCCGAGCGGATGAAAAATACGTTCACTGAGAAGTGCATCAAGTGATTGCCCCGATACACGTTCGAGCACGACACCCAAAACATCTGTCGCGATGCTGTATTCCCATTTGCTGCCAGGCTGCGATTGTAGGGGCAACTTCGACAGTTTTTCAATCCATTCCGTGCTCGCAAGCTCAACGCCATCAAGCCGGTTTTTTTTGTACTCATCCTTCACTAGCGATTTGCCCTCAAAGCCATACGTCAATCCAGCAGTGTGGCGCAGCAAATCGTGAACCGTCATCTCGCGCGTCGCAGGGACAACATCCAGAATTTTTTTGCCGCTCGCGTCGGTACGCTCAACACCAACTTTCAGATTAGCCAACTCCGGTAAGTATTTGGATACCGGATCGGCGAGAAAAATTTTTCCCTCTTCAACCAACATCATGGCGGCGACCGAGACGATGGGCTTGGTCATTGAGTAGAGTCTGAAAATCGAATCACGCCGCATCGCTACTGCTGTTTTCGGATCCTGAAAACCAATGGCTTCCGCATGGACGAGATTGCCGTTGCGGCCCACCAAAATGACGGCGCCGGGCAGGCGAGCATCACTTACGTCCTTATTGACTTTGGCGCTGAGTGCTTTCAGGCGCGGCGCTAAAAATCCTTGGTTGTATATGGTTGGAACTGTGCTGTTATCTGCTGCGGTGAGCAGCGTTGCACAACTCGCGCCGAGCGCAACTATTAATTTTTTGGCAAAACCACCTAAGTTCATTTGATGTTCCATGCGCGCAATTGGATAGGCCGATTATGCGGTGAAAGCCCTTAAAATGCAGACATGTCCATGGCCTTGTTGCTCATTCCCGATTTCGCGCTTATTCTTTTCGGGTTTTTTCTCAATCGCATTACCGATTGGGGCCGCGCCTTCTGGGGCGGGCTGGAAAAGCTGATTTATTTCGTGTTGTTTCCGGCGCTACTGTTTAATTCCATCGCCAGAACAAGTATTGATTTCGTCGCGGCAGCACCCGCCCTAAAAACAGCGGTGGTCACGGTCCTCGTCGGCATTTTTCTTGCATGGCTGGCCAAGCCGCTCTTCAAGCCCGCAGAGAAATCTTTCGCATCCGGCTTTCAAACGGCGTTCAGATTCAACTCCTATATTGGTCTGGCAATTGCAGGTCGCTTACACGGCGAAGCCGGAATCGCGGCGTTCGGCATCATCATCGGGCTCGTCGTGCCGATGTGTAATATCGCTTCGGTGTGGGCGCTTGCCCGACACAATAATGCGAGTTTGTGGAAGGAGCTGATTCGCAATCCGCTGATCCTCGCAACAGTAGGTGGCGTGCTTTACTCGCTCTCAGGCCTGCCGTTGCCGGAGGTTGCGCAGATGCTGATTTCGCGCATGGGTGCCGCGTCACTCGCGTGCGGTCTGTTGTGCGTAGGTGCAGCGCTGGAGCTTAAAAATGTAGGCAAAAACGCAGGGTTGATCGGCTACTTTACGGTGGTGAAGTTGGTTGCAATGCCAATAGCCGCAATTTTTACGGCGCGTGCGTTAGGTGTGACCGGCGTGTACCTTGATATGGTTGTATTGTTGTCAGCACTTCCCACTGCGACATCTGCATACGTACTGGCTGTGCGCATGGGGGGCGATGGCCCGCTGGTTTCTCAGGCGGTTACGATCAGCACGCTGGCGGGCATGTTGGCTATTCCGCTATGGTTAAATGCCAGTAGATTCATTTAGCGCCACTTTCAGTATGAGGAGATTTCGATATGAAGCTCGACGACGAACGCGAAAGTAGTAATTTTGAAGATCGGCGCGGATCTGGTGGCGGAATGGGCCGCGCGGGCGGCATTGGCATCGGTACGGTTGTCATCGCGTTGGTGGCGAGTTATTTCCTCGGTATCGATCCTTCGACTTTATTGAACGTAGCCCAGCAAGTGCAGGGACCAGCGACGCAGGGGCCAGCGACACCGATTGATCCGGCGAAAGATCCCGACGCTGCATTGGTAACCGAGATGCGCAAGGTGCTCGCCAAGACTGAGGACACGTGGGGACAGTTGTTTTCCCAAATGGGCAAGCAATACCAGCCACCGAAATTGGTTGCCTTCAGAGGCAGGACAAGCAGCGCGTGCGGCGCAGGCGAAGCCGCGATGGGTCCGTTCTATTGCCCGGGAGATCGCGCGGTTTATCTGGATATGGCGTTTTTTCGCGAGATGGAACAGCGCTTTCGTGCCGGTGGCGATTTCGCGCGTGCATACGTGATCGCGCATGAGATCGGCCATCACGTACAAAACCTGACGGGCATTACCGACAAGACAGATTCGATGCGTCAGCGCTTGTCCGAAAAGGAATTCAATAAAATTTCGGTGCGCGTCGAATTACAAGCCGATTGTTTTGCCGGTGCGTGGGCACATCATGCGAACAAAGCGAAGCCGTTTCTTGATCCGGGCGATGTCGATGAAGCGCTTAAGGCGGCGAACGCCATCGGCGACGACATGTTGCAAAAACAATCGCGCGGCGTGGTGGTACCGGATTCATTCACCCACGGCAGTTCGGCGCAACGCACGCGCTGGTTCAAGACGGGATTTGAAACCGGCAGTTTGAAGGCTTGCGATACGTTTGCCTCGCGCGACATATAACGCGCAAATGCAAAATAAAAAACGGCACGCCAAAGCGTGCCGTTTTTGTTTGCAGCCAGCGAAACTTATTCGCCTTTGGTCTGCGTCGAAACGTAATCGAGCTTCTCTTTGATCCGTGCCGATTTGCCTGAACGATCGCGCAGATAGTAAAGCTTGGCGCGGCGTACGTCACCACGGCGCTTTACTTCGATCGATGCGATGGTGGGTGCATACGATTGGAACGTACGCTCCACGCCTTCGCCGGAGGAAATCTTGCGGACGATAAAGGAGGAATTGAGGCCGCGGTTGCGCTTGGCAATCACCACGCCTTCAAAAGCCTGCACGCGTTTGCGCTCGCCTTCGATCACGTTTACGTTCACGATCACCGTATCGCCTGGCGCGAATTCGGGAATCGTTTTGTTCAAACGGGCCATCTCTTCTTTTTCCAGCGTTTCAATCAGATTCATTTTCTTTCCTTTCATGTTTGCGGCTGAAGGATTTTCTTCACGCCTGTCGCATAGAGCAACCGATGGTTGGTGTGCGCGTTTTGTTATGACTACTTTTTACTGCCTTCCTGCTTCTCCTGCTCCTGCCTGATCTCGTCAAGCTGTT
>JANOQY010000104.1:0-2759 GCA_031414995.1 Betaproteobacteria bacterium | reverse complement strand
TCAAGGCTGATCATGTCGCCATTGCGCACCGCCGCGAATGGTCCGCCTTCAGCGGCCTCGGGCGCGATGTGCAACACGATGGTGCCGAACGCCGTGCCGCTCATGCGCGCGTCCGACATTCTCACCATGTCCTTCACGCCCGCCTTGGCCAGTTTCTTCGGGATCGGGATATAGCCCGCTTCGGGCATGCCGGGCGCGCCTTTTGGGCCGATGTTTTGCAACACCAGCACGTCGTCTGCCGTGACATCAAGGTCATCGCTGTCGATACGCGCTGCCAGATCTTCAATGCTCGTGAATACGACAGCGCGGCCACGGTGTTTCAATAGTGCAGGGGTCGCCGATGAATGTTTGATGATCGCACCGCGCGGCGCGAGATTGCCTTTCAACACGGCAAGGCCACCGACCGGAAATATTGGCGACTGCGCAAGGCGAATTACTTTGCGCGTGGCAGACACTTTTGCGGCATCGATTTCTTCACCCAGCGTGCGACCGCTGATGGTCATGCAATCCAGATGCAACATCGGCTTTAGTTCCTTCAAGACCGCCATCAAGCCGCCGTCTTCATACAGGTGTTCCATGTAATGCGCGCCACTCGGTTTGAGATCAACCAGTACTGGAATATTGCGTCCGAGCTGATCAAACGCATCGAGATCAATCGTGATGCCGAGCCGTGCTGCCACGGCCGTGAAATGAATCAGCGCGTTGGTTGAGCCGCCGATGGCGTGCAGCACGATGAGCGCATTGGTGACGGATTTTGGCGTGAGAATTTGCTTCGGTAGCAGCGGCGTTTTTGTGAGCGCAACCACGCGTCGTCCTGTGGTTTCAGCGTGGCGAAAGCGTTCGGCATACACCGCCGGAATTGCCGCAGCACCGGGCAGGCTCATTCCCGCAGCCTCGACCATGCAGGCGATGGTACTGGCGGTGCCCATCACCATGCAGGTGCCGGTCGTGGGGGCAAGTTTGGCGTTTACTTCGTCAATCTCAGCTTGATCAATTTCACCGGCACGATATTTCGCCCAGAAGCGTCGGCAGTCGGTACAAGCACCAAGGCGTTCGCCCTTGTGTTCGCCGGTCAGCATCGGCCCGGTGGGAATAATGATCGACGGAATATCGAGCGAAGCTGCGGCCATCAGCTGCGCAGGAATTGTTTTATCGCAGCCGCCGATCAGCACCACCGCATCGACGGGCTGTGCGCGCATCATTTCCTCGGTATCGAGCGCCATCAGGTTGCGCAGATACATGCTGGTCGGATGCGCGAACGATTCACCGATGGAAATGGTCGGAAAAACGAACGGCATGCCGCCTTCCTGCATCACCCCACGCTTCACCGCCTCGATAATCTGCGGCACGTTGCCATGGCAAGGATTGAAATCGCTGTAAGTGTTGGTGATGCCGATGATCGGCCGGTCGAGCGCATCGTCGGTGTAGCCCATCGCTTTGATGAAAGCTTTGCGAAGGAACAGCGAAAAACCGCTGTCACCATAAGATGTGAGGCCTTTCTTCAAGCCTTTATTGATGTTGCTGCCCGGCTTATCTGTCATCTGGCTACTCAAGCTTGATGTTGGCGTCTTTGGCGACCTTGGTCCACTTGTCGATTTCCGCCTTTATGCGTTTGCCGCTATCGGCCGGATTCAGATAGCCAGTCACCACACCTTGTGCGGTCATGCGTGCCTGGGTGTCGGGGAGTGCCAGCACTTTCTCGAGCGCGGCGGTGAGCTTGGCGATGATGGCAGGCGGCGTTTTGGCCGGTGCTAGCAAGCCGAACATCGACGTCACGATGAAATCAGGCAAACCTGCTTCGGCAGCAGTTGGCACATCGGGCAAATTGGCGGAGCGCGCGGGCAGGGCGACTGCCAGTGGCCGCAAACTGCCGGCCTTGATGTGCGCAAGCGCTGCGGGCATGGTTTCAATCATCGACTGCACCTGTCCGCCGATCAGGTCATTCATCGCCGGGCCGCTGCCTTTGTATGGCACGTGCAGCATGTCGAGCTTGGTCATCGATTTGAATAATTCGCCCGCCATGTGTTGCGGTGAGCCATTGCCCGACGATGCATAACTCACGCCTGGATTCTTTTTCGTGTAGTCCATCAATTCCTTAAGCGTATTCACCGGCACTTTAGGATTCACGACAAATACCAACGGCACTTGGCCGACGACGCCAACGGGCACAAAGTCTTTGGCGAGATCAAAGGGGAGGTTAGGCTGTAGTGCCGCGTTGATCGAATGGCTCGTCAATGCGCCAAGCAAAAGTGTGTAACCGTCAGCAGGGGCAGTTGCGACGGCTGCGGCACCGATTGAGCCGGTCGCCCCGGCGCGGTTATCGACGATCAATTGCTGGCCCAGCGCCTCGGACATTTTCAGCGCGACGATGCGGCCAATTACGTCGGTGGCACCACCCGGTGGATAGGGAATGATGAGCTTGATTGGTTTGGCGGGATAGTCCTGCGCCATTGCCGGTGCGGTGAGCACGGCACAAACGAGCAACGCGCTCAGCGACATCAACATGCGCATGGCACGAAAAACGTTTTGTATTAACGGATAAACCATGGGACTCCTCCGATATGGTTGGTGAGTGATGTGATCACTGGCATTTCGCTGCGCACATCTTCTGGCTCAAGGTTAACAGAAACAGTTGATTTTCAATTGAGGAAGGTCAGGTGTTTGATTGATTTTGGTAGAAGGCAATGTCGAGCCGGAACTCACATATTTTTAAACAACGGCATAAACGTCAAGCTCACCGTCAGCGTTTCCGGCCGGTT
>JANOQY010000103.1:0-3167 GCA_031414995.1 Betaproteobacteria bacterium | reverse complement strand
GCTGACTGAGGGATTTGCGGCGACACTGTTTACCGAACGTACCGGTTTGCCGATCACAGCCATCAGTCGTCAACTGGACATTGCTGAGGCGCGCGGCTTAATCACACGCAACATTAAACATATTCAGCCGACCGAAAAAGGTCAGTTGTTCCTGAACGACTTGCTGGAAATGTTTTTGCCGCTGGATGAAGTTCGTACGCCGTAGCGGGGGCCAAGCGCGAACGATTATTTGGTGACGCGTTTGTCGCGCTCGATCACAGCGTAGGCGGAATGATTGTGGATCGATTCAAAATTCTCAGATTCAACCACGTAGGCCTCAACCCGCTCATCGGCATTCAATGCTGCGGCAACATCGCGCACCAGATCCTCCACAAACTTGGGGTTGTCATACGCGCGTTCGGTAACGAATTTTTCATCGGGCCTTTTGAGGATCCCGTATAGCTCGGCAGACGCCTGATCTTCCGCAATACGCACCACGTCTTCAATCGTTATCGGTGCCGCACTGCGCACCGAGATGCTGATATGCGAGCGCTGATTATGTGCGCCGTAAGCAGATATTTCTTTTGAACACGGGCAAAGACTGGTCACGGGAACAGTCACTTTGGTGACAACTGTGGTGACACCGCTGCTGATTTCACCTGTCAACAGCACTTCAACATCGAGCAACGATTTCACGCCGGAAACCGGTGCCGATTTTTCGATGAAATACGGGAATGCAATCTGGATGCGGCCGTCGGTGGCATCGAGCCGTTGAGCCATACGTGTCAGGAGTGCACCAAAGGCCGGGACGGATAGAGCTTCATTATTGCTCTCGAGGATTTCCACGAACCGCGACATATGGGTGCCTTTGACATCGTGCGGAAGCCTCACCGTCATGTCAAACGTGGCCACAGTGTGTTTAATCTCGCCGTCTTTGCCCAACACACGGATCGGGTGCCGCAGCGCTTTAATGCCCACACGATCAATTACAATTTCGCGGGCATCAGGCATGCCTTGCACATCCGGAATCTCGGCTGAAATCGGCGCAGTTAATGGTAAGAAACGATCCCGTTGATTCATAACAAAATTTTTCTGTTGAACGACGTTGGAGTATAGCCTTGGTGGCGATTTTGAGCAAAAAAGTCCTGAATCAAAGATATGGGTGCAACGATCATTTTTCAATTCCTGATGGTGTAAACGCGCCGGACGCCAATGAAATGGGGCACCCGAAGGTGCCCCATTCAACCAAAACAAGGTAGAAACGGTAACGCTTAGTTGTACGCCGTTTCGCCGTGTGAGGTAATGTCGAGACCTTCGCGTTCCTCGTCTTCAGGAACACGCAGACCGACCACCATTTTGACAATGAACAGCGACACTGCTGCGACCACGCCAGACCAGACGACGGCAATACCAACCGCTTTCGCCTGAATCACGACTTGCTCGCCAATCGAGGTAAAGCCCGTTGTCGCCTTGACCCAGTCGGTGACAAAGCCAGGGCCACCGAGATCTGGCGACACAAAAACGCCGGTAAGCAACGCACCCAAAATGCCGCCCACGGCATGTACGCCGAAGACATCGAGCGAATCGTCAACCTTGAGCATGCGTTTTAGACCCGTTACGCCCCACAAACAAACCACGCCTGCTGCCGTGCCGATCACGAACGCACCGGCGATACCGACGTTGCCTGCCGCAGGCGTGATCGCAACCAAACCTGCAACGGCACCGGATGCAGCGCCCAGCATGGATGGCTTACCCTTGAGCAACCACTCGGCCAACGTCCATGACAACACCGCACAGGCTGTTGCGAGGAAGGTGTTCATGAACGCGAGTACGGCGGAATTGCCAGCTTCAAGTGCGGAGCCCGCATTGAAACCAAACCAGCCGAACCACAACAGCGAGGCACCGATCATGGTCATCGTCAGGCTATGCGGCGTCAGCGCTTCTTTGCCGAAGCCAATGCGTTTGCCGAGGAAATAAGCGGCAACCAGACCGGCGACGCCCGCGTTGATGTGCACCACGGTACCGCCTGCGAAATCAAGCGCACCCATCTGCCAGAGATAACCGGCTTTTGCGTTCAATCCATCGACCAGCTTCGGATCGGTGTACGCATCAGGTCCCATCCAGAACCACACCATGTGCGCCATTGGCAGATACGCGAATGTGAACCACAGCACCATGAACAGCAGCACAGCGGAGAATTTCATGCGCTCGGCAATTGAACCCAAAATCAGGCAACAAGTAATGGCCGCAAACGTGCACTGGAACGCGGCAAACAGCATTTCCGGAATGACAACACCTTTGCTGAAGGTGGCAGCCATGGCAAATTCACCTTTGGCCAAGTCGGCAATCCCTTTTAAGAAAAGTCGATCAGTGCCGCCAAAGAACGCGTTACCTTCGGTGAATGCAAAGCTGTAGCCGTATACCACCCAGAGCACGGATATCAGCGAGAAGGTGACGAACACCTGCATCAATACGGATAGCATGTTCTTGGAGCGAACGAGGCCGCCGTAGAACAGCGCCAATGCCGGAACGCTCATCAACAGCACCAGTGCTGTGCAAACCAGCATCCACGCCACATCGCCCTTGTTTGGCACGGGTGGAGCAGGTGTTGCGGCGGCGGGGGCTGCTGTGGGCGTTGCTGCTGCAGTGGCAGCCACTGCGTCCGCCACTGGTGCTGCGGCAGGTGCCGCTACTGGTGCGGCGGTAGCTGCCGCTGGAGCCGGTTCAGCTTTTTTGTCTTGCGCTTGTGCAGCGCCGGTCAGCAGTAGACTGCTGATGAGCGCAAGTGAGATAAATATTCGTTTCATTTTTGTAGGCTCCCGGGCTTAGAGTGCGTCCGCGCCGGTTTCCCCGGTGCGAATGCGAACGACCTGCTCGAGACTGAAGACAAAAATCTTGCCGTCGCCAATCTTGCCAGTGTTCGCGGATTTTTCGATTGCTTCGATGACTTGCTCAACCAAATCGTCTTTGACTGCTGCTTCAATTTTTACTTTCGGCAGAAAATCGACAACGTATTCGGCACCGCGATAGAGCTCGGTGTGGCCTTTTTGACGTCCAAACCCTTTGACTTCTGTGACCGTGATGCCTTGCACGCCGATGGCGGACAAGGCTTCACGCACTTCGTCAAGCTTGAACGGCTTGATGATGGCGGTGACCAGTTTCATATGAATTGCTCCCTGTAAAAGAAT
>JANOQY010000102.1:0-2345 GCA_031414995.1 Betaproteobacteria bacterium | reverse complement strand
GATGCTGTGCTAGCGGTGAACTGTAACGTGCCGGGGCTCGCCACAGGGAGAACCACGGCATCGATGTAGGCGGCATCTTCTCCGCCAACGTCACTCACGTCCTTTTCATACGACCACAGCAAGGTGCGCACACCTGCGGTGACCGGGACGCTTACCGGGCCCCACGCAACGATGCCAGACGCCCCAATGCCGCCCACATTAACACCATTGCAAGTACCGCCAACGGCCTGTTGCACGCCGTCAACAAGGAAGCGGAAGCAGTCGAAGCCAGTCTCGCTCGACACGCGTCGGTTGAAGGTGATGTTGCCGGCGGCTAGCGTGCCGGTAAATTGGATTTGCGCTTTTTGCAGGTCGCCGATCGCGTTTGATTTAAGGCTGCAAATACCCTCGGTGGCATCATTGCTCGCGACACTCCAACCGGATTGCGCAGTCCCCGGTACTGTCCAGCCAACCGGTAGCTGACAACCCGGAGGGAAAATTTCACTTCCCGCACCCGCAGGCAGGAAATTGGCCGTCACCGACGCCGTGCCGTTCATCGTGACGATACAGGTTCCGGTGCCCGTGCAGGCGCCGCTCCAGCCGCCGAAAGATGCACCGCCCGTTGGCGTAGCCGTTAGCGTTACCGACGTGCCGCTTGCGAAACTGGTGCTACAAGTTGCCCCGCAGTTGATGCCCGCAGGCGCGCTGGTCACGGTGCCTGTTCCGGTGCCTGTTTTGGCAACGTTCAACACAAAGGTCGCAGCTCCTGTGCAGTTGCCACCAACGGTTCCCGTGCCGTCGAGGCGAAACGTGAGTGTGGCCGCGCAACCGGCTGTGATGGTGAACATGGTCGGCACCGCATTTCCCAACGTGACGTTTGCCATCGCCACACCGCCCACGTAGAGCGGTGCTTGGAAGGAAAGTCCTGCTGTGGTTTCGGAATACGGGCCTACGCTCGACCCGCCAGTGAAGGTGTTTCGGATCGTTCCCGCACGCAGTGTGTATGTGCCGGCAGGAAGTGATAGCCGGAAGAAACCCGTGTTCTGCGTGAGGTAATCCGAGACGACGCTATAAACTCTGTTGGTGGTTGTTTCCGTAGCCCAAAGATTTGCGCCGCGGATAGGCGTGACGCCATCAGCGAGCACGAACGTGCCGCTAATCTGGCCGTAGGTGTTACTGAAGGGTATTGCGTCGGGATAGAGCACGCTAACCGCTGCCTCGTCGTCTTCGTGCAGCGTCATGGTATTGCGCGAAGCAGACGGATACATGAGAGGGCGATTGCCGCTCAGGCTGATGCCCTGCGTGGTATCGAGCTGCGTGTGATCCATGCCAATGAGGTGGCCGATCTCGTGGGCAAGAGTCACGGCGAGGGTGGTGTCGCTAATGGGTATGAAGCCGTTGATGACTGCGCGTCCTTCGCGGTACTGGCAAGTCGGAGAGGTTGAAAAAGATGAACCCGCGAAACCGAGTGTGTTGTTCTTTGCACCTATACCAAAGATAGAGTCGATGATTTCACCGTCCGTATCGTAAATCACCGGGTTGAGTCCGTCCGACGAGTTGTCTTGTAATACGAAGTTTGCAGCGGTGATGTCCGCGACGAGGTCCGGACCGCGACCGAGTGTGACCGTTGCCGTGTTCACGTTAGTCCACAGTGCTACCGATGAGGTGACAAGTGCGTCAGCCTGCGCCTTCGTGCGTGTTGTGCCGAGATTGCCGAGGTCGTAATTCAGATTGATGGTGCCAGCACCTGGGTACTTGACGGGCGATCTGTCAGGGCAAAGACTGAGTGGCCCGCCCGCGTGGACGCCTGTGGCCACGAACGCCAGCAAGGTTGTGGCCAGACGGAACACTCGCACCACGGCGCTCATTGCTGCGCCTGCTTCAGGTTGACCCGCGCGCGCGCGACTTGTTTGAATTTATCAAGATCGAGTGGGCGCGCCAACGCTTCTTCGCCCGGTACAACTGTCAGCGGCATACGGGCAGTCAGCTCACGAAAATCGCGTCCGTTTGTGACGGTCTTGCCCGTCGCACTCTCTTGGATGATGAATTTACCCTGCGCCAGACCCACCGGGCTGGAGAAACCGGCTGACGACACGCCCGCCAAAAACACAACGTAGTCGTCACCGACGACAAACGTCGGTACGCCATGAACTCGGAAACTGAGCTCGCCCGCTGGCATCCTGCCGCCGATTTGTTTGATGGTGTGCGTGGCCTGCACCGCGCCCTTGAGCACATCTTTTACCGCGAAGGTCGTGTAAGTAACCACAAAATTGGTTACCGGATCGCGCTCGGTGCGGTTGCCGGTGCAGGTGCCCTGAAATGCGACTGCGGACGAGTCGATGATTTCGTCCAGCTGCATTTCGCGC
>JANOQY010000101.1:0-3153 GCA_031414995.1 Betaproteobacteria bacterium | reverse complement strand
GATGACCTGACCATGCACAACGATTCGCCGCGCCGCGGCTGTAATCGCAACCACCAAGAAAATACAACCCATGCCAAGATTAAATATCGCGAACACAACCGTAGCAGAACACCAATGCGAGGTGCTCGTCATCGGCTGCGGTCCGGCCGGTTCCACCATCAGCACCATGCTCGCGCAGAAGGGCCGCGACGTCGCCGTCATTGAAAAGGACAGGCATCCGCGGTTTCACATCGGTGAATCGCTGTTACCGCAAAACATGCCAATCCTGCAGGAGCTCGGCGTGTGGGAGGAACTGAATGAAATCGGCATCCGCAAGGACGCGGCCGAATTCGAGTCCCACGCGCAAGGCAAGACAGTGGCCTTTGAATTTTCACAGGCATTCGACAAGCGTTGGCCACACGCCTTTCAGGTTCGCCGGTCAGAGTTCGACCACATGTTGCTGCGCAATGCGGCTGAAAAGGGGGCGCGTGTTTACGAAGGCGCACGGGTGACAGCAGTCGAGTTCGGCAATCTCGAACGCAATGAAGACACGGTCGTCACGCTGAAACTTGACGACGGCGCCAAACAGACCTGGCGCACAAAGTTCCTCGTCGATGCGTCCGGGCGGGACACATTTCTGTCGGATCGCTTCGGCATCAAGCAGAAGAACAAAAAGCACGCCAGCGCCGCGATCTTCGGGCATTTTCGCAATGCGCGGCGCAACGAAGGGAGCGCCGAGGGCAATATCACCATCGTCTGGTTTGCCCATGGCTGGTTCTGGTTTATTCCACTCAAGGACGGCACCACCAGCGTCGGCGCGGTGTGCTGGCCCGCATACATGAAATCGCGCAGCACCGATCCCACCACTTTCCTGATGCAAACCATCGCGCTGGCACCCGAAATTGCCGGGCGCCTCAAGGACGCCGAATTGACGGCACCGGTTACCGCCACCGGCAACTATTCTTACTTTTCCTCGCGAATGTTTGGACAGGGTTATCTCATGGTCGGCGACGCCTGGGCGTTTATTGATCCGGTATTTTCCAGCGGTGTATTTCTGGCGATGAACAGCGCCAAGTTGGGTGCCGGTGTGGTCGATGCCGTGCTCAAAGACCCGGCTTCGGCACCCGCGCAATACCGGCAATTTGATCGTACCGTGCGCCGTGGCGTTAGTACTTTCTCGTGGCTGATCTACCGTATGACATCACCCGTGATCCGAAAACTTTTCATGGCCCCGCGGAATGTCTTTGGCGTGCAGTCTGCAGTGGTGTCGTTGCTTGCGGGTGATGTATTTCGTGATGGCCCGGTGCGGCCGCGCCTGTATTTGTTCAGGGTGATCTACTACCTCAACTTTCTTGCCGATCTGCCGACCGCGTTTCGCGCCTGGCGCAAACGCCAGCGCGACATTCAGGTGTCGGGGGAAATTACATGAAGAAAATGCGCTGGCAATTCGCCAGCGCGGCAGTATTTGTCGCCACCTGCGCGTCTTCTGTACAAGCGGAGTTGCTGCCGCTATGGGAAGTCGGTGGCGGTGTCGCCGCCATCAGTTTCCCGGACTATCGCGGCAGCGCGAACCGCCGTAGTTACTTGTTGCCGGTACCGGTGCTGGTGTATCGCGGCGACATATTCCAGATTGATCGCGAGAAAATGCGCGGACTACTTTTCAAAAGTGATCGCGCTGAGCTGGATGTCTCGATCAGTGGTTCGGTGCCGGTACGAAGCGGAGGCAATCGCGTGCGTGAAGGCATGCCGGACCTCGATCCATCTTTGGAAATTGGCCCTTCACTAAATATTTGGCTGGCCAAAACAGAGGGCGCGAGACTGGCGCTCAGGCTACCGCTGCGCGCGGTCATCACCAGTAATTTTCGCTCGGCGCACAGCGCTGGCGTGCTCGCCAATCCGAATTTCAATCTTGATTTGAGAGCGGTGCAGGGATGGCGGCTTGGCCTGGTGGCGGGCGCGCTGTTCGCTGATCGCAAGTATCACGACCATTTTTATGGCGTTGCCCCCGAATTCGCGAGGCCTGGGCGATCGGCCTATCGTGCCGCTGGCGGCTATTCCGGCGCGCAGTTTATCACCGCACTTTCCCGCCGCTTCGAGCCGGTTTGGGTTGCGGGTTTTGTGAAATTCGATGCGCTCAACGGCGCGGCGTTCGCGTCCAGTCCATTGGTTGAGCGGCGCAATAATGTTTCAGTCGGCATTGCCGTGACGTGGGTATTTGCGCAATCGAGCACGCGGGTCGAGCGCAATGAGTAGCCTGCCGCGGCACGTATCGTGGCTACGCGGCGCACCGATGATGGCGTCTCGTTCCGCTGCTATGTGCGGGACCGCACGGACGGCAAGCGGCGCACATTCTATCTTGGTGTTTCTTCCGTCAATTGGACCCCGGACTTTCCATGTCAATCGCAACCATGTTCATAAGTGATGCAGATGTACCGCGCGAACGCTAAGGCTGTCGTCGTGATCCCCGCCTACAACGAAGCCGCCACCATTCGCGAACTCGTCGAAGCGGCATTGAAAATCGTGCCCGATGTCGTGGTCGTTGATGATGGCTCGACCGACAGCACGGCTGATCAGCTACATGGCGTGCCGGTAACACTGCTACGCAACGGGCGCAATATCGGTAAAGCGGCGAGCTTGTGGAAAGGTTTCGATCAGGCACTGGCCAACGGTGCGCAGTTCGTGGTCACGCTCGATGGCGATGGACAGCACAATCCCGACGACATGCCGCGCCTGCTCAATGTAGCCGAGCGATCACCACAATGTATCGTTATCGGCGCGCGGTTACACGACAAAAAGAACTTCCCTGCGCGGCGCTACTATGCGAACCAATTCGCGCGCTTCTGGATTTCATGGGCAGCCGGATATCCTATTGCCGATACCCAATCAGGCTTCCGCGTCTATCCGGCCTCGCTGTTTTCCAAAATCACCCGTCGCGATGTCGCCTGGAATGGCTTTGTGTTTGAGAGCGAGGTATTGATCGAAGCCGGTGCGCACGGTATGCAAAGCATTGCCGTCGCCATCCCTGGGATTTATCCTAAGCAGGCGCGGCCGAGCCATTTCCGACCGGTGATGGATATCGCCCGCATTGTCGTCATGGTGGCCGGCCGTCTGCTCAGGCGTGGCATGCATCCCGTGGGTTTATGGCGCAGTCTCAATCTGCCCATGGCGATCGAG
>JANOQY010000100.1:0-2826 GCA_031414995.1 Betaproteobacteria bacterium | reverse complement strand
GCCCCCAGATACATCTGCGAACCCGCGCCATCAGTTTGCCCCTTCAGCGCGATAAAACCTCTCCGCCCAGCCGCCAACGTAAAATGCATTTCCGCTTTGAAATCCCCCATGACTTCCGCCACCTCAAAAAAATCTCCGTCGCTTGCCAATGAACCCGCGCCGCTGTCCAACGGCACGATGGCGCTCGCTGACCAGCCCGCCCCCATCCTCACGCCCGCACAACGCACCTTAAAACGCCTGATCGAAGAGATCGAGAAAATCGAAAATCGGCAGCAGGAGCTCGGTGGATTGCTGGACACATTCCGCACATTGTTCGCGGCCAAGCTGCATCCGCTGCAGGACGAGCGCGACACGATTAATCGCGCGCTGGTGCTGTTCCTTGATGCGCAGCTGTTGCGCGATGGTTGGTCCCAGTTTGACCGCAGTACCATGCGCCAGGTGCTTTGCAAAATGGCGGAGTTGCTGTTTGGCGGCAAGTATCACGATGAGATGGAAGCGCTGTTCGACCGGCACAGTGAGGTCTCACTCGCGGACCGCACCGCAGAGCAGAAGCGCGAATTGGCGGAAGATCTTGAGGCCGCGTTTGGCGTGGATATGAAGGCGGCGGCGGATAGCGGGCAGACGCCGGAGGAGGTGTTGCGGGAAGCGCTGCGGCAACTGGAAGCGGATGAAGCCGCGGGCGCGCAGGCAGACGAGGCGAGGGCGGCCATCAAACGTAACACCCGCAACACCCGCAAATCCGCGCGCATGCGCGAAGAAGAAAAGCAGGCGCTCGATGCGGGCAATCTCTTGAAGCAAATTTATCGCAAGCTCACCAGTGCGCTGCACCCGGACCGCGAGACCGATCACGAGGAACGGCTGCGCAAGACCGCGCTGATGACCGAGGTGAACAAGGCCTACGCGGATGGTAATTTGTTAAAACTGCTGCACCTGCAGTGGGAAGCCCTGAAGATCGATGCGCGCGCGGCCGGCGCGATGGCCGATGACAAATTGAAGGTGATCAATCAAACGCTGGCGCAGCAGCGCGATGAACTAAAGGTGGAATGTCGCGAGCTCGAGACCATGATCCGCGAGAAATTCCACCTGCCGCCCACCGGCGCGCTGACGACAGCGTCGCTGCAGAAAGCGCTGAAGTCCCAGGCCACCAATGCGCGCATCGGCAATGGAAATCTGCGACATGACCTCACGTCCATCCGGCAAAGCCGGGCGGAATTCAAAACCTGGCTAGGGGTACAGCGGGAGTGGCTGGATGAGGAGGATTCGCTGGATGAATTTTTGAGCTCGGTGGTAAAGGGAGCGCGGAGGTAAAAGGGAGCGCGGCGGTAAAAGGAGCGCGGCGGCTCTTCATTCCGGGTGACCTTCTATGCCCACGGCGTTGAAAGTTTCGGGGCAGCATGGAATGCTTTTGGTTTTGATGAATCGATGCAGACCTTATTGATTGTTGATTGTTGATTACGATTGATTGTGTGTCACCCTCCAATACGCTATCAACGGCTACAATTTGCCACCCAATCTTTAAAGAGGCCGATTATATGAATACGCACACCATCAAAGACTTTATCGCCGCTCACGCTGATCAGGAACGTAATGCGGGCTTATTTGAAATCGAGAATAAATCAACGCTGCAAATTAACTTGCGCGGTATGGTTTACTCGAAAGCCGGTGCAATGATCGCCTACCGCGGCGACATTAAATTCTCGCGCAAGGGCGCTTTAGAAGATGGCCTCGGCAAAATGTTCAAAAAAGCGTTTACCGGCGAAGGGATGACGCTGATGAAAATGGAAGGGCAGGGCCGCATCTATCTGGCGGATAGAGGTAAGCGTGTGCACGTACTTCAGCTGCAAGATGAAAGCATTTGTGTGAACGGCAATGACATGTTGGCGTTGGAATCTTCGCTTGATGCAGATATCACCATGATCAAAAGCATCGCCGGCATGATGGCGGGGGGATTGTTCAATGTGAGGATTTCTGGCACCGGGTTAACAGCGATTACCACGCATGGCGAGCCACTATTGCTGCCAGTGAGTCGTGCCACGGGCGATGTGTTTACCGATCCAAATGCGACGGTCGCGTGGAGCGGAAATTTAAGCCCCGACATGCGCACCGATATTTCGCTTGGCACGTTGTTTGGACGGGCGAGTGGTGAATCGGTACAAATGAAATTTTCGGGTGAAGGGTGGGTCTTGGTGCAGCCGTATGAAGAAATCGCACATGTGGCCAAAGTCGGAAGCAGTGAGTGAGCGCGCATTCGGAAACCTAAACTGATGGCTGTTTGCGAGCAAAGGTGCTTGCACGCAAAAGGCATTCATTGTGTCGACGTCAACCGACAATGGCATCCCACAGTCTGGCAGCCAACGACAATGAATGGTCGTCCAACCGAAGACACCTAAACGCAGACCGCCGTTCCACAAGTTGTGGTCAGACGCCATTCAGTGGTCGCAATATCGAACTGGGGCAAATTGAATTGAACGACTTAAATACCGACCTGCAAGTCTCACTACCAGGGGTGCCGGAACCAAACGCCCGCGAGACCGCCCTCTCAAAAATTGACGCAATCAATCTCGCCCAATATGCGCGTACGCGAAACGCTCTGGATGGCAAGGTCTCGCGGCTCTCACCATTTCTTACGCATGGCGTCACCGACGTGCCTGAGGTGATTTCGCGCCTCGCCAGCCGCACCCCAATCGGCTGGCAGGACAAATTCAGTTTCGAGTTGGGTTGGCGCGAATATTTTCATCACGTCTGGCGGAATCAGCGCGATAACATCTGGCGCAATCAGCGTCCGCTGCCTGCCGATGGTGTTGTTGCGTATGCGTTGGAAATGCC
>JANOQY010000099.1:0-11363 GCA_031414995.1 Betaproteobacteria bacterium | reverse complement strand
CCGATCAACAAATAGCCAATGATGGTGTCCTGATCGTCGCGCAGCGCAGTGACCGATACGATGGCAGGGAATCGGCTGCCGTCTTTGCGGATATAGGTCAGTTCGTAAATGTCTTCGATCCCGCGCGAGGCCTTGAACACCAGCGCTTCGAATCCCGGCGTGATCGGGGTGGCGAGCTCGATGCTCAAGGCTTTGGCCCGCGCGATGACTTCCTGCGGGTCCGAAATATCGGCCGGCGTGATCTTGTTCATTACGTCGACCGCAGCAAAGCCGAGCATCCGTTCGGCGCCGACGTTAAAAATCTGGATCACGCCCTTCGCATCGGTAGCGATGCTGGAGAAATTGGCACTGTTGAAAATGGCGCTTTGCAGGGCCCCCGCCTTGAGCAGCGCCGCTTCGGCCTGCTTGCGCGCCGTGATGTCGCGGGCAGCGGCGAACACGCCGAGTACGTTGCCTTGAACATCCTTGTAGACCGAGGCGTTGTAGAGAACATCGGTGAGACGACCGTTCGCGTGCCGGATGGTGAGCGGGTAGTCGGTGACCGCGCCTTTGGAGAAGGCCTCCCGATATCCATCGCGCGCCCTCTCGGGCTCGGTGAAGTAGTCGGAAAAATCAGTGCCGACAAGCTTTTGCCGTGGCACACCCGTTACCTTGATGGAGCCCTCGTTGACATCTGTGATCTTGCCTTCGGCGCTTATCGTGACGAGCGGGTCGAGCGACGCCTCGATGAGGCTGCGCGCGTACTGTGAGGCCTGCTTGCGCACTGTATTGTCGGTGCCGATCAACAGATAGCCAATGATGGTGTCCTGATCGTCGCGCAGCGCAGTGACCGATACGATGGCCGGGAATCTGCTGCCGTCTTTGCGGATGTAAGTCAGCTCATAAATGTCTTCAATGCCGCGCGAGGCCTTATAAGCCAGCGCCTCGAATCCCGGTGTGATCGATGTGGCAAGCTCAAGGCTGAGTGCTTTGGCGCGTGCGATCACTTCCTGCGGGTCGGAAATATCGGCCGGGGTGATTTTGTTCAGGACATCGGCAGCCTTGTAGCCGAGCATGCGCTCGGCACCGATATTAAACAGTTGGATGATGCCCTTTTCATCGGTGGCGATGCTCGAAAAATTGGCGCTATTGAGAATCGCATTTTGCAGAGCACCGGTTTTGAGCAGCGCCTCCTGACGTCGAACCTCAGTGATCCCATCAACCGTGTCGGTAACGGCCGCAGTGGTGTTGTTGGTGGCAGTGGTAAGGGGCGCGACGGAATCAGGAGTTGTTCTTGACACACCGACCTTTTTGCTGGTGCCGCATAAAAAGCTCACAGTTGCGTTTAGACGCCCGGGTAAAAATCGATTAACTGCTGCCAATACTGGGTGTCGGGTTCCATCATCGCCCCTAAGTGTGTCGCGCTCCGTGCGCCACCGCACATAAGGTAAAAATTCAATCTACGTGCGAGCGCGGTCAGGTCGCGTGCCGAACGCTAAAGTTCGAATATCGTGCCTTCCATGCCGGGCGTAACCTGATACTCAGGCTTGGTTTCTTCAATGGCTTCCTTCATCAACCGGTCGAGATCGCTATCGGAGTGATCGGGATCGTGGTGGAACGGCACGAGCTGTTTGACGCCGGCGAGAGTTCCGAAGTCCAGCGTCTGGTTGATCGAGCTATGGCCCCAGCCACAGTGGCAGGGATATTCAGCCGCGCTGTATTGGCTATCGTGAATCAACAGGTCAGCCTCTGCGGCCAAGGTTGCGCCCGAGGTCCAATCGCGCGGCAGCGTGGGAAAGCGCAGCACGCCGAGTGCAGGCTCGTGATCAGGCAAGTACGTCAGCACACGGCCCTCTGGCGATACGATGCGATAACCGACTGTAGGCCCCGGATGACATACCAGCGCCGACGAAACGCGGAATTCACCGATGTCGGCTTCGCCGCGCGGAACACCATGAAATATCAGTTTGCACGGCAGCTCATTCAGGCGCACCGGAAAAAGCGGTGGTGAAAGGTAGCGCTTCAGACGGGCTTGCAGATTTTGTGTCGAGCTGGCGGGCCCCCAAATATGGACTTCGACATCGGGCCGATATAGCGGCGCGAAAAATCCCAATCCCTGTATGTGGTCCATGTGCAGATGGGTTAGCAACACATCCACGCGGCGCACCGAGTCGGGAATCGTTTTCGCGAAGCGGCGTATGCCGGTTCCCGCGTCCAGCACCAGTACCGTGCCCGCGCGCCCAAGCACGCTCACGCATGATGTGTTGCCCCCATACCGGGCAGTTTCTGGACCGGGTGTGGCCAACGAGCCGCGCGTGCCCCAAAGCGTAACCTGCACCTCAGACTTCCCAAAAAATCATCTGCGCGCCGAAGAACTGACCGCCCTCGCCGATGAGCGGAAATGCGGTGATATTGATGTGCCGCCACTCTCGTTCCCCACATCGTATCCATACGGTGCGGGAGATCGGCCGGCGTTCGGAGAGCGCCATCATCAGCGGGCGGTCTTCTTGCGCAATGGCATTGCGCTCTTCATCTGCGACTGCAAACTGTGAAGTCCATTCGTCGGCGGGCATTTCGCCAGTTTGATCAAAACATTGCCCCAGAATCGCCTCGGCAGGTTCGTTGTAGAAAATAAGTGTTCCCTCGGTGTCCACGATGAGGATGGGCATTGCGAGACTGCTGGCCAGCTGTCGGGCCAGAATAATCTGTATGGGTTTTGGGGATGCCACGCGTTGCTCCTCGCGAAAATAGAAATGTGTGCTCGGAATCGTACTAATGCTGTCGTGATTATTTGGCGCAATTGGTGAGCAGCCAATTTTTGAATGATATTTCGACGCGGATGCAGCGGTCTGTCTGTTAGCGCACATTGGGTGTTTGTGGGTCGCAAGATCGGCTCCGTGTAGTCGTGCCGCGTTATGTATGCCAACGCACAGATTGCATTCCGATTCTCGACTAATCTCGTGTTGTGGCCCATTCAATCAGGTCGGCCAATACGCGAAGGAGAGGGGAGTGCGCATATCATCATTATTTGCGAGCGCTTTGAGCGCCGCCGCCGCCATCGCGGGCATTTACGCAATTGCCACGGCCATTGCGACGCCAGCAACATCCGGTTTCAATAATGCTGAGCCGACCGGGCGCACTACCATCGTCGAGTTAGGCATCGCGCATAAGCGCGCGGCGGATGAACATCGAACAGCCCGTGCCAAATGCGAGACTCTCGACGGCGCAGAAAAAATTGGGTGTCAAGCCGAGGCCAAGTCGGCGCAGATTCGAGCGAGGACCGCAGCGCGTGCCAAGTACAAAGGAAACGTCAAAACAGCAGCGCAAACTGTGGTGAACGGCATCACTAACGGACGCCGCGACGATAGTGAACCGGCTGTGGGCCTCGATATTGCCCTCTACCGCGCGCATAAACACTGGTCGGATGACCGGGTAGCTTGCATTGGTTCCGAGCCCACACCTGTTGAGGCCGTGCCAAGTAAAGGATCAGCCCACATCGCAATGCGGAGATAACGAATCGGCATCACGCGCCAAATCAAATGAAAATGCGTAGATCAAGCATTGGCGGGCATCGCAGAGCAATAATGCCCTGAAAAGCTCACGGGTATTGGATCTACACTTTTCAAGGAACGTGGCCCGCATTACGTGCGGCAGCGCACAGACCAGCATCTAGTCATCACGAGATCATGCGTTACGACTGGTAGCTCGGTGGCTAGCTAAGGTAGTCGGCATGCGCCTACAGCCGGATACGCAAATGTCCCACAAAAGTGTAGGCCAGCACCGATGTTTGAAGCCAGCAATGGCGCATATGGTGTGATGGTTGGAAACGCATCGGGATTTGAATATCGTCAGCGCATTTTCGCGCGACAGGCAACCACATAAAGGATTATTTATGAACTGGAAACTAAAAGCCGCACTGGGTGCGACAAGTATTTTGCTAGCCACACAGGCTGCAGCACAGATTACGTTCTACGAGCACGACGATTTCCGCGGACGTGCACTTACCACCGACAGACAGGTGTCGGACTTTGCGCAGCAAGGATTCAATGACCGCGCATCATCGGTTGTTGTTGATCGTGGTCGCTGGGAAGTTTGCACAGACGCGCGCTTTGGTGGATCTTGCGTGGTCGTGCGTCAGGGCAGCTACGCGTCGCTGAGTGGATTGGGCATGAACGACCGGATTTCATCCGTGCGTCCTGTAAACCAGCAGACAAGCTACCGAAACGAAGCACCCGAGCCTCTGCTAGAGCCGACGTATGAGTATCGTCGTCGCGCCAACGAACGTGTGTATGAGGCACCCGTCACATCCGCGCGTGCAGTCGTTGGCCCGCCCGAGCAGCGTTGCTGGGTCGAGCGTCAGCAGGTTGTTGAAGAGCGGCGCGGCGATACCAACGTTGGCGGCGCGGTCGTTGGCGCACTCCTTGGCGGTGTGCTCGGCCATCAAGTCGGCGGCGGACGCGGTAAAGACGTCGCCACAGCTGGCGGTGCAGTCGCAGGTGCGTTGATCGGTGGGAACGCTGGCCGTGGTGGTGGCGGATCAACCTACGATAAAGATGTGCAGCGTTGCAGAACTGTCGAAAGCACGACACCCGCCTACTGGGATGTGACATACGACTATCGCGGCATAGAGCATCGGATACAGATGAGCTCGGCGCCAGGCAACACCATTGCGGTTAACCGCAACGGCGAACCGCGCCAGTAAAAATCCACATGCGCAGTGCCGGAAAGTCGGCACTGCGCATCTGCGATGAACATGATTGCCAACCCGCGCCGACAAGGTGCGGTGGGAATTGCCATCAATGCAGTTAGTTTTTTTTGATCAGAATTAGAAAGCAGCCAATGCACAATTTCAAGCGCTATTCCAGATTCCTGCCGTGGTTCACGGCCCTGCTCGTGAGTGCACTGACTGCTGGATGTGGTGGCGGAGACGAAGGGCGAGACCCAGTCTTGGGTTCGGGCGGCATTGCCGTCACCGTGCCCACCGTGACTGCGGTTGCACCGGTCAATAACGCCACCGGTGTGCCGGTCAATGGCACCATCATTACTGCGGCCTTCAGTAAAGACATGAACCCCGCAACGATTACTACGTCAACTTTTACGGTGACTTGCCCGGCCGGAACGAACATCACTGGCACAGTTGCCTATGTTGCGGCTAGCCGCTCAGCGAGCTTCATGCCGACCACCAATCTTCCCGCCAGCACTACTTGTACGGCTACGATTACGACCGGCGCTACCGATACGGTCGGTACGCCGTTGGCAAGTAACTTTGTGTGGGTCTTCACCACGGGTTTGGTACCTGACACCACGCGGCCCAGAGTGACCTTTACAGTTCCCGCTACCACCGTTGGCGGTCCAACCAGCGGCGTGCCAACCAATACGGCAATCACGGCAGCCTTTAGCGAAGACATGGCCCCGGCAACGATCACTGCCGCCAGCTTTACCGTGACATGCCCTGCGCCTTGCGTAAATCCTGCGGGTGCTGTGAGCTATGCCGTCGGTTCCAGAACGGCGAGCTTTATACCGGCGGGCGCACTTGCCGCTGGCACCACCTATACCGTCACCATTACTACTGCTGCCACGGACCTTGCTGGCAATGCACTGGCAGGAAATCAGGCACCGCTGCCAGCACCGAGCAACTACGTGTGGACATTCGTTACCGCCGGTCCGATCGCGCCGGCAAATGTATCGGTACTTTCCACCAATCCCACTGCGGCGGCGGCGGGTGTATGTCCAAATGCAAGTATCAATGCGACCTTCAGCGTACCCTCGGGTACACGAATGGATCCGGCCACGGTCAGCACGGGAACGTTTACCGTGACCGGGCCTGGACCTGCCTTCACACCCGTCACTGCTTCATCAGTGATTCTCGATGTCTTTTCAGGTCGGATCGCGACGTTCACCCCGATGAACCCGCTCACCACGGGTGTGACATACACGGCTACGATCAAGGGCGGCGCGGTAGGCGTCAAGGATCTCGTGGTCCCGGCAAATACAATGGCGGCTGATTTCATCTGGATATTTACAGTCGGTCCGGCCACGGGCGCTTGTCAGCCAGTTGTTAGTCAACCGACGATACCACTTGGATCGGCTTCATCGTTTGGCACGTTCGGTGGTTCGGCCGGGGTAACCAATCAGGGAATTCTTACAGTGGTGAACGGAGACGTCGGTACCACCGCTGTCTCGACCGCGGTAACTGGATTTCACGATGCAGGGCCAGGTTGCACCTACACAGAAACCCCGCTCAACATCGGCACCGTCAATGGAAAAATCTATACGGCGGCTCCACCGCCGACTGTGGCGTGTCCTTCTGAGGGAACGGCGACAACATTTGCAATCGCAACGCAGGCTCGTGCGGATGCACTGGCTGCGTACAACGCGCTGGTGGCGCGATCAGGCGGACCTGATCCTGGCGCAGGAAATTTGGGCAGCCTGGTACTTGCACCGGGTGTGTATACCGCCGCATCGGGTTCATTTAGGATTCAGGGCGGAAATCTGACCCTCGACGCACAAGGTAATGCCAATGCAGTCTGGGTATTCCAAATGGCAACCACGCTCACCGTGGGTGGCCCGGGGGCTGCATTCCCCCAGAGCGTCATTCTCGTTAACGGGGCACAAGCCAAGAACGTTTTCTGGCAGGTAGGCAGCGCGGCAACCATCAACGCAGGTGGTGGTGGCACCATGGTCGGCACCATCATTGCTCAATCCGGCGTCGCAATTTCGACCGCTGGCAATGTGACAATCGTGACGCTAAATGGCAGAGCATTGTCTCTGGGCGCATCGGTCACGATGGTGAACACGGTCATCAATGTGCCAGCACCTTAATGGCAGCCCTCGCCGATACAGCGTACAACGCGCTCACATACACGTTATGCATTCGTGCAGCCGCCAGCGACTTTAGATCCTCACGGAGAACAACATGAAACGAACCATCCCCTCAGGCGCGCTAAAGCTGGTGGCATTGACTGTCGCCATCACTGCCAGCCCATTTACGAATGCATTCGCCGAACCAACAGGCTGGTATGGCGGTATCAACCTCGGTCAGTCGAGAGCAAAGATAGATGACGTGCGAATCACCAGCGGCCTCCTGGGTGGCGGCTTCACTTCTGCATCGATTGCAAATGATGAGCGCGATACGGGATATAAATTTTTCGGCGGCTATCAGATAAATAGAAATTTTGCGCTTGAAGGCGGATATTTCGATTTGGGAAAATTCGGTTTTACCGCAACGACGGTACCGCTGGGAACATTGACCGGCACGATCAAAGTCAAAGGGGTAAATCTCGATTTGGTCGGCATGCTTCCCATCAGTGAGAAATTTTCTGCATTTGGTCGCATTGGGATAACGCGTGCGAAAACCGAAGACACGTTCACCGGCAGCGGTTTGGTGCGCGTGCTTAATCCCAATCCGCGCGCGCGCGATTCGAACGCTAAAGTGGGATTGGGTCTTCAGTACGCGTTCACCGATTCCCTCGGCATGCGTGCCGAGGTGGAGCGCTACCGTATCAACGATGCCGTCGGCAATCGGGGCGACATTGATCTTGTTTCGCTAGGGTTGGTTTATCGGTTTGGCACAAATCGTCCCGCACCGGTCTATGTCGCGCGTGCCGCAGCGCCCGAACCCGCCGCTCCTGCGGTGGCACCAGCGCCTGTTGTCGCCGCTCCCGCCGCCAGACCGGCGAGCATTCCGCCGCCTCAGCCGCAGAAAGTGAAGTTGTCCTCAGATGCGCTTTTCGATTTCGATCAGGCGACGATAAAGACTGAAGGCAAACAGCGCCTTGACAAGTTTGTAGCCGATCTCCGCGGTACTACGTTCGAATTCATCACCGTAGCGGGTCACACAGATCGCTTCGGCACGGAGGCGTACAACCTCAGGCTTTCGACACGTCGCGCCGACGCGGTGAAAAACTATCTGAGCGGTCCGGCAGGAATTCCAGCGGCCAAGATTACAGCTACCGGAGCGGGTGAATCGCAGCCATTAACGAAGCCGGATGAATGCAAAGGTCAACGTCCAACCAAAGCGCTGATCGCATGCCTGCAACCGGACCGCCGCGTGGAATTGGAAGTCTCGGGGACGAAGTACTGAGTCGACCAAACGGTTGGGTAAGGCTAAAGCGCGTCGCTTACTTCACTTGCGCGCCAGATTTTCCTGCATCATCAACCCCGTCGCCCGTACTTCAGATGAATCGCTCGCAGCCAACTTGGCGATCACATTCTGCTGATCCGTCACTGAGCGATTTTGCGAGAGCTTCAACTTCGCTTCTATTTTTGTAATCGTCACTTCGAAACCGACAATCGCACCGAGCTTGTCCATGTGCGCATCCAGCCCTCGCGGATCCCAGGGGCTGGCGGCGCCAGCTTCATATTGTGCGGCCAAATCACGGACGATTTTCCATTTTGCGGTGGCGTCATCAATTAAGGTCACCGATCCTGTGACATGGACAGAGGCGTAATTCCAAGTGGGCACATTCGGCACGCGCGGGTTTTCATCTGCATACCAAGTAGGCGAAATATAGCTGTGCGGCCCATGAAAAATCGCCAATAGCGACGCACCATCTTGCAGAGCGGCCGAATGTGGATTGGCGCGCGCCATATGGCCAATCAGCACGCCTCGATCGCTGCCCAACTGGACTGGCGCGTGCGTCACCAACGCGCCATCTGCCGTGGTGGAAATCAATGTGGCGAAACCGAAATCCCGGATCAGCGCGGTGATACGCGCCTGATCAGCTTCATTGAAATGCTTTGGTATGTACATGAAATTCCCAAATACAAACGCGCCCGAGGGCGCGTTTCGTGTTCTGCGCCGAATTTGACCGTCAGCGGCGGTCCTCCATACACTTAACCGCTTTTTGGTTGACGCCGGGACCACCAACATTGGGTCCCCGGCAAAAATACATGATGCCCAGCGTGCATTCGTAGACCTTGCCGTCACAGGTAGCGATGCCGCGCGGCCGACCGGCGATCACTTGGGACTGGCCAACGATCTGGCTGCGCAGTTCGGGTGTCTCTGCGACATTACCCTGCTCGTCCAGCAGCGTTCCCGCCGGCATGCCCGCCTTGAGACGCTTCCAGCGCGCTTTTTCAGAGTCGTAACGATTGCGAATCTCTTCTTTACTCTTCTCAATTTTTTGGATCTCGGCGCGGATGCTTGTAGCCTCGTTCGCAGCCCGGCGTTGATCCTGTACCAGTTGAGGAGGTGCCTCCTTGGCTCTCGCGGTTTTACTTTTGCCAGCCTGATAGAACTCCATATCATTGTTCAGCTTGGTCAAGTTTTTGTCGACGTCCACGGTTCGCACGGTCAGCGTGTCTCTGCGTGAATCAAGACTCGCAATGTCCTTGTCCCGCGCAATATCAAACTCACGCTCAGCACCGTAGGTCGCCACCAACGCGTTATCACGCATTTTTTGTAACGCCATCCGATCCGTTTTTTCCTTGTTGCGAATCCGCTCATCGTCATTCGCCTTGAGTTGCTCAGGCGATAATGGCGCTTCGTACTTGCGTACGACATTGCCATGCTTGCTCATTTCTACGACTGGTTTCTTGGCACACTGGGGCGGCATGATGTCGCCGTAGTGGGTCACGCCCTTTTCATCCGTACATTTGAACAAAGCATGCGCGTTGTCAGCGCTGGCTAACAAAAAAGCCAACGTGATGGGCGAGAGTAGAAATTTCATGCGCATGATATTCATAGGGTGGCACCGTATTGCTGTCGATATAGTTCGATTTTTTCGAGTTTATCGTGTTCCCCGCCCTGATGCTGAAGATAGTTGACGATATCGGCGAGAGTCGCCACGGCAATAACGGGCACGCCAGCGTTTTGGTTGAATTCCTGTGCCGCCGATGTCGTGCTGCCTGCCACCGTGCCGACCTCCTGCCGATCCAGCGCAATCAGCACGCCCGCGGGAATTGCACCGGCCGCGCGAATCATTTCCACCGATTCGCGTTTCGAAGCGCCATCTGAAATGACATCGTCAATAATCAGTACTCGACCCTTCAGCGGCGCACCGACAATCAGTCCGCCTTCGCCATGATCCTTGGCTTCCTTGCGGTTAAACGCAAACGGAACATTGCGGCCCATGCCTGCCAGCGCAATCGCCATCCCTGCACTGAGTGTGATGCCTTTGTATGCTGGACCAAACAACATGTCGAATTGAATACCGGATGCGAGCGCCGCTTCGGCATAGAAGCGCGTCAGGCCGGCTAGTGCCGCGCCGTCGCTGAACAGGCCGGAATTAAAAAAATACGGCGACAGCCGCCCCGCTTTGGTCTTAAATTCGCCAAAACACAGCGCATTTTGCTTGATCGCGAATTCAACAAATTGGTGGCGGAAATCGTTGGCGTTGGTCATCGGTTTGAATGGGCATGCGGTAATCCCGCATAATCGCGGTTTCCCGTCTGAAATTCAATACTTACTCATGCGAATAATCACCATCAATTGCAATGGCATTCGCTCCGCGACCACGAAGGGAATGTTTACGTGGCTCAAGCGCCAGAAAGCGGACGTAATCTGCTTGCAGGAAATCAAGGCGCTCGAAAGCGATATCCCGGAAGCGGCACGTCCCTGGAAAAACTGGCACGCCTTCTACCACCCCGCCGAGAAAAAAGGCTATGCGGGTGTCGCGATGTATTGCAAGCGTGAACCCAATAATGTGGTTGTCGGCACGGGCATCAAGTGGATCGACGCCGAGGGGCGTTATCTACAAGCCGATTTTGGCAATCTTTCGGTAATTTCGTTGTATTTGCCGTCAGGTTCGGCATCCGAGGCGGCGCAGCAAAAGAAATTCCGCTTTCTTGACGCTTTCATGACCTATCTGCAGAAGCTGAAAAGCGCCGGCCGTGAAGTCATCATCGTCGGCGACTGGAATATCGCGCACAAGGAAATTGACCTCAAGAACTGGCGCGGCAACAAGAAGAATTCAGGCTTCCTGCCTGAAGAGCGTGCGTGGCTGACCAAACTCTTTGATGAGGTGGGCTACGTCGACGTATTTCGCCGCCTGATTCCCCTGCCAGATCAGTACACCTGGTGGTCAAATCGCGGTGACGCGTGGAACAAGAATGTCGGCTGGCGTATCGATTACCAGATCTGCACGCCCGGCATCGCCGCCAACGCTGAATACGCGCGCATCTACAAGGATGAGCGCTTTAGCGACCATGCGCCGCTTTCCATCGATTATGCATTTGAGCTTTAGACCGCATTTGAGCTTTAAACCGCACCTGAGCTCTAAACCATTTTTTCTATAAGACCTTTCATTGTTAAGAATAACCAGCCTCACCCTCGCGCGAGGTGCCAAACGCCTCATCGAAAACGCCAACCTGACGATTTTCCCCGGCCATAAAGTCGGGCTCGTCGGGCCGAACGGCTGCGGCAAATCCACGCTGTTCGCGCT
>JANOQY010000098.1:0-5153 GCA_031414995.1 Betaproteobacteria bacterium | reverse complement strand
CGAACTGGCTGTTGGTGACGATGATGCCCTCGCGCGCACGGGTGATCGCATCCGCAACCAGCATCGACAAGGGCATCTTGCCGCGCCAGCTTTTTGATACTTCCAGCGCGGCATCCCAGCCGGAAATGGTGCCGGCAACCGTATTGGCGGCAAGTGGCCCGCGAATCGGAACGGCGTCGATGCCTTGCTGGAAGTATCGAAGAGCTGGCGCGGCAAGATGCCCTTGTCGATGCTGGTCGCTGATGCGGTCACACGTGCGCGCGAAGGCATCATCGTGACTAACAGCCAGTTCGCCAGCACATCCGCCAAGCTGATAGAGCTGAGTCCACAGCCGGGATTCGCGGAGAGCTTTCTGGTGAACAACGCCGCGCCAGCTACCGGGTCGCGATTCGCCATGCCACGCCTGGCCAACACGCTGGAATACCTCGCCAAGGCAGGACTGCAGGACTTTTATCGCGGCGATATTTCGCAGAGCATCGCCAAGGATCTTGCCAACGTCGGCAGCCCGGTCTCACGCGAGGATCTGGCAAAACATGAGGCGCTCTACCGCGAACCGTTGACTGTAAAGCACTCACTCGGTGATCTCTACAACATGACACCGCCGACACAGGGCGTGGTATCGCTGCTGATTCTGGCCATACTCGACAAAATCGGCTTGAAGGGGCTGGACCCGATGGGGGCCGAGTATGTGCACCTGTGCGTGGAAGCCACCAAGCAAGCCTTCGCGATCCGCGACAAGTATGTGACCGATCCGGCGCACATGGCGATGCACGCTCAATCGCTGTTGGACGACGATATCGTTTCAACGCTCGCTGCCAAAATCCGCCGCGACCGCGCCGCACCCTGGGGCAAAACCGCCAAGCCCGGCGACACGGTTTGGATGGGCGTGATCGACAAAGAGGGCCGCGCGGTGTCGTTTATCCAGTCGATTTATCACGAGTTCGGCACCGGCATCGTGCTCAAGGAATCCGGCGTCAACTGGCAGAACCGCGGTGCCAGCTTTTCGCTGGACCCTAAGGCACTGTTGGCGATCAAGCCCGGCAAGAAACCGTTCCACACGCTGAACCCTGCACTCGCCCTGTTCAACGATGGCCGCATCATGCCCTACGGCACCATGGGTGGTGACGGCCAGCCGCAGACGCAGTGCGCAGTGTTCACCCGCATCGCCAACTTCGGCATGAGCCCGCAGGATGCAATTTCCGCTCCGCGCTGGTTGCTGGGACGCACCTGGGGAAATCCTTCGGACACACTGAAACTGGAGTCACGGTTTGATGCGTCGGTATTTGAAGGGTTGCGCGCGCGCGGGCACGACGTGGAGAAACTTAGTGAGTTTGATGAGAGTGTGGGGCATGCGGGAGCGTTGATTCGGGCAAGGGACGGGGGACTGACAGGTGGGTTTGATCCGCGCAGTGATGGGGGGGTGGTGGGGTTTTAAAGTGAAACTCTAAGACTGGCGCGGATCGCGGGCATAAATGCCGCCAAGAGGCTCACCTGCGCTAGTATTTGCTGTCCGGTGCGCTGCAGCTGGCGAGAAAAGCGACGTACCTCGCTTGCTGTTAGAATGTGGTTACACGCGTAACCACACAGGAGAAGCTCATGTCCAGCGTCGTTGAAAAATATTCAGGCAAGGTCACCCCGGTAGGAAACTCCAAAGGCATACGGCTGGATGCGGCCTTTTTCAAGGCACACCCCGAATTTGAAGGCGAAGTTCGCGCAACCGTCCTTGCCGACGGGCAGGTGCTGCTGTCCGCGCGATCAATTGGAGCAAAGGCAAAAGCGGACGAAAAACACGATCCTGTTCTGCTTGGTTTTCTCGCCTTTCTGGAAGCACAGATGACGGCGCATCCTTCGTTGATCACGGCAGCCGATCCCGCCCAGCTAGCGCGCATCGGCAAGCTCGTAAAGGGTGTCAAACCCGCTTAGCGACAAAACGCACTGAAAGACCTGTTGTGAATATCAATGGCTGGCAGATCTACTATTTCAGAACGTTCGCTGCCGCGCTGGACGAACTGGAAACCTTCGTAACTGCACTGGCCGCAAGCGATCCGCGCGGCTACAAAACCCATCCCAAAACGCGCTTGCTCGCTTCCCTCTACATCGCCATTACTGAGCGCGTCCCAGCAAAACCCGATCATCCGGATTTTCGTTTAGGTAAAACGCTCGGCAGTGAATACGGAAACTGGCGGCGGGTAAAGCATGGGCTGCCTGAGCGCTATCGCATGTTTTTTCGCTTCGCGTCAAAGCCAGTCAAGCTGATTGTCTACGTATGGTTTAACGACGAGGATACGTTGCGCAAGGCTGGCTCAAAGACCGATGTGTATGAAACTTTCCGCCGCATGCTCGCGCGCGGGAAGGTGCCCGAGAGCATTGATCATTTGTTGGTGGAAAGCCGAAACACGAACTGAGCACATGAAAGCCGCATCTGCGTCAGCCTGAATGAAGGACTGCGGGTACGCGGGGGCGCTGATCCGCGCGTGCGATGGGGGACTGACGGGTGGGTTTGATCCTCGCAGTGATTGAGGAATTGTGGGGTTTTAGAAAGCAAGCACCAAATTACAGATGGAGATGCAAGCGGTGCGCAGCCATAAACGACGCGGGTCTGGATGCGTGCGTAAGTTGCGGGTGTATGGCAATCGTTTCGCCCGAAGAAATTGATCCGACACCGGTTAACGATAAGGAGCCAATCAATTGGCTGTTGTTTTTCCCTGAGGCGTTAATCGCTGGGGGACTCGTGCTGGCAGCACCATTCTTGGCTATAAAGCTCGCCTACCAAGGAAGCCTACTAGTCGCAATTTCAATGTTTTTTGGTATTTGGGGATTCGGATATCTTTGTTACATAGGATTTCGGGACGGCAAGAACTGGCTTTCGTACATTGCGATTGTCGGAATTCTACTTGCGGGATCTTTAGCGCTTTTTTAGCGTGCGACCAGTATTAGCTGGGTGCAATTCGGGAACGCAGATTTCTCGCTTCGCTCGAAATGACAGCATTAGTATTTTGTGGGTCTGCGCGTTTCAAATAGTCAGCGAACAAAGCGCTTAACCGCCACTCCCAACCAACCCCCGCCGACTCTGCCCAAACGGGTAAACCACCTTCCGTAATTTCGCGCGGAACGCGGCCGATGCCACCGGCTTGCTCAGCAGCGGACAAGTCGGATTGCGGTAGCCGCCGGTTTCCAGCGTGACGTCGTCGGCGTTTTCCGACCACAGGCCACCGCGCACCGGCCGAAACATCCAATGCACATATCCCTGGCGTGAGGCCTCATTGATCAGGTCATCACAATCCGGTACATCGGCGACAATCGGTGAATCACCATCGATGGAAATTGGCGATGCGCCGAAGGCATGCATGCCCATCACGGTCTCATGCGAGTCTGCGCCGGGCCGCGCAAACGGCTTCGCCTCAAGCCGTTCGAGGTTCCAGGCGCCCAGCTCCCACGCTGTTTCGAGCGTTTCATTATCGAGATCATCGAAACGGTCCCAGCGTTCATTGATCTGCAACGCTGAGCTCGGCACCGATTGGTAGGCCACCGCGTCGGAATTTTCGGTGAGACGCACCTCGACAAAGCCGTGCCAATGCAGCGTGAGCACGGTGGGGGTGTTGGTGTGCGGGACGGCGGCGAGGGTGACTGCCACCAGCGGCAGGCGATTGGAAATCATTTGCGATTCGATCAAAGCCAGCAAATTCATCTTCGTCTCCTAGGTGCGAACCAGAAAAACAAATCGTGCGTTTGTGTCTACATGCGTCTACAGATCAAGCCCAACCATTTCGCCACAACTTTATCGGGCGGTGTTGCTAGCAGACGGATTGGTTGGGTGCTAGCGCTCGCTCACGCCAGCCGGTGAACAAAGTGATGTCGCACCGTCGTCGATTGGCGACTGAAAATCAGGCGCGTAAACAGTGGGTTAGCATTTTCGTCGCTGAGTGCGTCGTTCGTTGGCGACGGTTTTGAAGTCGGCGAAATAATTTTTCTTGGCTAATCAGGCACTTAAAAGTTGGCATTTCAATTGCATGAAGTTAAGCATCAACACTCTGCAAGGAGCCGATCATGGCGAATTTTGTCAGTGCAGAATTAGCGTCCCACGAACGTTTGCAGCGCCAGCAACACGATCACCTCATCGACAATCCTCCCGCCAAGCGCATGCATGCAGTCTGGCGCGCGGTGTGGTGGCTGTTGCTGATAAACGTGCTGTTGTTCTGGGGCCTCACGGGCATCATCGCGGCCGTGTAAATCATCGACAAGTCCGTGATCACGGCTGCGTGATCGCGAAAGGCGTTGTGATACATTCGCAACGCCATGCCGGAAAAAATCACCAATAAAAGAATCGTCGCGCGTTCGCTGGAAAGCGTGTGGCATCCCTGCACGCAGATGAAGCACCACGAACAGTTTCCGCTGGTGCCGATTGCGCGCGGCGAGGGCGTCTGGCTGATCGATTTTGAAGGCAAGCGCTATCTCGATGCGGTGTCGTCGTGGTGGGTGAATATTTTTGGCCACGCCAATCCGCGCATCAATGCGGCACTCAAGGATCAAATCGACCAGCTCGAACACGTGATGCTCGCAGGCTTCACGCATGAGCCGGTGGTGCAACTTTCCGAGCGCCTCGCCAGGCTCACCGGCCTCGGCCATGCTTTTTACGGCAGCGATGGCGCCAGCGCGGTGGAGATTGCGCTGAAGATGAGTTTCCACGCCTGGCGCAATGCGGGGAAGACGGAAAAGAAAAAATTTGTCAGCCTCGACGGCAGCTATCACGGTGAGACCATTGGTGCGCTGTCGGTGACCGATGTGGCGATTTTTCGGGATGCGTATGGGCCGCTACTTAATAACAATATGCGCGTGCCGTTCCCGGCAAATGAATGCGTAGAACAAGCATCCACGCGCGTCACAGCGGCAAATGGCCATGAAGACCTCACCAGTGCTAGTGTTTCATTAAAAAATCTACTTGCCGAGCGTCACGATGAAATCGCTGCCGTAATTCTTGAGCCGCTGGTGCAAGGTGCCGCCGGCATGCGCATGTATCACCCGAATTACCTCAAGCGCGCGCGTGAACTTTGCGATCAATATCACGTGCATTTGATCATTGATGAAATCATGACCGGCTTCGGGCGCACCGGGACGATGTTCGCCTATGAGCAGGCGGGCATCCTGCCGGATTT
>JANOQY010000097.1:0-2540 GCA_031414995.1 Betaproteobacteria bacterium | reverse complement strand
TTTCCGTCAACCTCCGAGGTCTACGGGATGTGCGAGGATGAAGAATTCGATCCTCATTCATCCAATCTGGTGCTGGGCCCAATCGAGATGCAGCGCTGGATTTATTCCTGCTCCAAACAATTGATGGACCGCGTTATCTACGCCTATGGCTCACGCGACGAACTCGATTTCACGCTGTTTCGTCCGTTCAACTGGATCGGCGCCGGGCTCGATAGCATCCACACGGCCAAGGAAGGTTCGTCACGTGTGATCACGCAATTTTTTGGCCATATCGTGCGTGGTGAGCCGATCAAGCTGGTCGACGGCGGCGCGCAGAAACGTGCCTTCACCTATGTCACTGACGGCATTTCTGCCCTGACTAAAATTATCGCCAACGAAAACAATGTCGCCAGCGGTCAGATTTATAACATCGGCAATCCGCGCAACAACTACTCGGTGCGCGAACTCGCCACCATGATGCTCGAACTCGCCAAGACGTACCCGGAATACAAAGACACCGCCGCCAAGGTCGCGCTGATCGAGACCACTTCCGGCGCGTACTACGGCAAGGGTTATCAGGATGTACAAAACCGCGTGCCGAAGATCGACAACACGATGAAGGATTTGAACTGGTCGCCAGAAGTCAATATGGCCGATGCGCTCAAGGGAATATTTGACCACTACCGCAAAGAGCTTGAAGAAGCCAAGCATCTCGTCGATTAGTTTATCTCGGAGCGCTCTTCATGTTTGGCATTCACGATATACCATTATTCATTCTTGCCGGTCTGCTGCTCAACATCACGCCGGGTCCGGACCTGCTCTACATCGCCGGGCGCACCGCATCGCAAGGATTTCGCTGCGGCGTGGCTGCTGTGATGGGCATTAACGCAGGTTGTTTGTTCCACACGATTGCGGCAGCTATCGGCTTGTCGGCGATTTTAATGGCGTCCGCCGAGGCATTTTTTATCGTCAAGCTGATCGGCGCAGCGTATCTTGTTTACGTCGGCATTTCGCTGTTGCGGGAAAAAGAATCAGATGGCGCAGCGCTTGAAATTTCCAGCGCGTTACCAATGAAAACAATGCGTCAGGCATTTTGGCAGGGCTTTCTGACAAACGTACTAAACCCCAAAGTGGCGCTATTTTTTCTGGCGTTCCTGCCGCAGTTCATCTCAGCCGACAGCGTCAATAAGCCCAGCGCGTTCGTGCTTCTTGGCATCATTTTTATTTTCAACAGCCTGTTCGTGACGATCAGCTTCGCCGCAATCGTTGCACAATTGCAGCGCCAGGCAAAGGCGCGATTCAAAGGTTCGTCACGAATCGCGCTGTGGCTCAACCGTTCCTGCGGTGCGTTGTTCATGGCCATCGGCATCAAGCTCGCCCTAACTGAGAAACCAATATGAGTGATCCAATCGTCGGCGTCGTGATGGGCTCCCAGTCTGACTGGGACGTGATGCAGCACGCGGCCAATGTGCTGCGCGATTTCGGCGTTGCGTTCGAGCACAAGGTGGTGTCTGCGCACCGCACGCCTGATGCCATGTTTGATTACGCCGAGAGTGCCCGCGATCGCGGTCTCAAATGCATCATTGCGGGTGCTGGCGGTGCGGCGCATTTGCCCGGCATGATCGCCAGCAAAACCACCATCCCGGTGCTGGGCGTGCCGGTGCCATCGAAGCATCTGGCCGGGCAGGATTCGCTTTACTCGATTGTGCAGATGCCCAAAGGGATTCCAGTGGCCACGTTTGCCATTGGCGAAGCGGGTGCAGCCAACGCGGCGTTATTTGCGGTGAGTCTGTTGGCAGGTGGCGATGCGAGTCTGGTGACCAAGCTAAGTGAATACCGCGAAAGCTTGAAAGAACAAGTCGCTGCAATGCAACTTCCAGAGGTGTTGTAGTAATGATCCTTCCTGGTGCCACCTTGGGGTTGGTCGGCGGCGGCCAGCTTGGCCGCATGTTCACGATGGCCGCGCGCAATCTCGATTACCGTGTCACAGTGCTGGACCCTGATCCGCTTTCGCCTGCAGCGGAATTTGCGAGCGGCCACCTCAACACTGCCTACACACACCCGGTATCGCTGGAGGAAATGGCCAAAACCTGTGCGGCCGTGACGACCGAATTTGAAAATGCGCCCGCAGAGGCATTGATTGAACTGGCCAAACGCACCACCGTGCGACCAAGCGGCCACGCGGTAGCCATCGCACAGGATCGGACTATCGAGAAAGCGTTTTTTACCTCGAACGGATTCCCCGTCGGGCCGTTTGCGGTGATACGCAGCGCCGACGACATCGACGCAGCGTTGCGACTCGTGAAGCTGCCTGCTGTGTTGAAAACAGCGCGCTTTGGCTATGACGGCAAGGGTCAGGCGCGCATCAGGTCGCGTGCTGAACTTGATGCCACGCTGGCCGACTGGAATGGCGCACTTTGTGTGCTTGAAGAATTTCTACCGCTGGTAAAGGAAATATCAGTCGTGCTCGCGCGGGCGGAAGATGGCAAGACGGCTATTTTTCCAATCGCTGAAAACCAGCATGTGAACGGCATTCTCGATATCACCATTGCCCCGGCGCG
>JANOQY010000096.1:0-6015 GCA_031414995.1 Betaproteobacteria bacterium | reverse complement strand
TGGCGCGATATCGGTAAATGTTTCAACCGTGAATGGATCGGCAACGGCAGGAACCGATTTCACCACGACCAACAGCGTGATCGCATGGGCCAATGGCGAGGCCGGGACCAAAACCATCACCATTCCCGTTTTGCAGGATGGATTGCTCGATGGCCCGAAAGCGTTCAGCGTCACGTTGGATACGCCAATTGGCGGCGTATCGATTGGTGCGCCGGGTGGGTCAACAACGTCTGCCGCGATTAATATTATTGATGCTGACACCGACAGCTTTCCAGTCGGCTGCACGCTGCCTTTGACCGGTTGGACCAATCCGCCCGCGAGTGCCACATCGGGCTGGGCGGTTGCCACCGATTCATTCTTCGGCCCTTCATGCAGCCTTAAATCTGCCCCCACGGCCAATGGCAACAAAGCGCAAATACAATTCACCGGCGAATTCACCACCGGCACCATCAAGTTTGCGCGTCGCGTTTCGAGCCAGAACGGCGACTGCCTGCGGTTTTTCATCGACGGCGTTGCGCAAGACATCGGCGGCACTTGTGCGACCGGCGAACTCGCATGGAGCATGGTGAACGTCGCGATGCCAACGGCAGGAACGCACACCATTATCTGGTCGTTCGAGAAGGATGGCACCGGTTCTGAGGGGGCTGACGCCGCGTGGATCGACAGCGTCGTGCTGCCGCTCGCGGGCGCGCCGACCATTCAAAGCGCACCGCCGGTGGGGGGCTTTCTGAATATCCCGTACAGCCATACGTTTGTATCGAGCGGTAGCCCGACAATCTCGTACGCGCTATTTGGCACGTTGCCCGATGGCCTCACGCTCAACCAATCCACTGGCGTTATTTCAGGCACCCCGATCACGCTTGGTACATTCCAGGCCATTATCCGGGCGACGAACGGCACCTTGCCGCTTGGGCAGCAATCCATTTCAATCAGCATTATCGGTATCGGCCCCGGCGCACCCATCATTGACACGGCCACGCCCAGCAACGGTCTGGCCAGCATCGCGTTTCAACCGCCCGTCAGCCAAGGAAGTGCCCCCATCACCGGCTACACGGTGAGTTGTAATCCAAATGCGTTCACCACCACGGGTGCTGCATCGCCGATCAATGTCACTGGGCTCATCAACGGCACCGAATACACCTGCACCGTCACCGCCACCAACATCTATGGGACCAGCGCCAGTTCTGCGTCGGTGCTTGTCATGCCCGCCCCCATCAGGCCAGGCGCGCCCACAATCGGTGCGGCTACCGCAGGTAATATGCAAGCATTCATCGCGTTCACGCCACCCGCATCGGATGGCGGTTCGCCGATCACTGCATACACCGCAACTTGCAATCCCGGTGCGCTCACCGGCACGGCGGCGCATTCGCCGGTTAATGTCAGCAGCCTAGTCAACGGCACACCTTACACATGCTCGGTTGCCGCGATCAACGCGATCGGCGCAAGTGTTGCGTCGGCCACGGTCGCGGTCACGCCGTCAATGTCGCCGCCGCTGTCCTTGGTCGGTGCTGTATCGCGCAAAACCCATGTTGCTACAGGCACATTTGATGTCATCATCGACACTACGCAGGCAATCAATGGTGCCGTCAGCGTAGAGCCGCGCACCATCGGTAACGGTCACACCATCGTGTTGCAGTTCAATAACGTCATCAGCAGTATCGGTACGGTCGCCGTCATCGATGGTGCCAACGCCACGGTGGGTGCATCTGCAATTATTTCCGGCAACGAAATCATCGTCACCATCCCCGCCATTGCCGACAACACGCGCATCACGATTTCCATCGACGACATCAACGGGCCGACCACCGCGCAATTGTTGTCGCTGGGATTTCTGGTGGGCGACACCAATAACACGCGCTCTGTCAATTCGAGCGACATCAGCGGCGTGAAGGCACGGTCTGGGCAAACTACCAACGCGGCCAATTTCAGGTTTGATGTGAATGCATCGGGCGCGGTGAACTCGTCTGATATTTCTGCGGTGAAGGCGCGATCCGGGCTGGTGTTGCCGTAAGGCAATTCTCGTAAACACTAGCATCGGCGAGCTTCCTGGCGGCATTTGTGCCTGCGATGCCCGCCCCTTCAAGACCTATCGTTCGTCGTATGGCGGGTTAACCGATATATTCGGCGACCGTTCGGAAGACGCAAACCCCAGAATAAAGCGTATATACTGTTTGATAGAAACAGTCTATACTGTTATTTCTTCAGGCAAAACACGTATCCAATTCCCACAACAACATGTCACCCGATATTTTTCTTTGGTGGATATTACTTTGCACCGTAAGCGGTTTAAATGTCGTTGCCTGGACACTATCGGCAAAAGCACTTAAACAGCGCCAGAGTATCCTTCCCGCCGAAATCTACACCTCTCGCCGCCTGCAATTGATTTTGGCTGCGGGCTATGTGTTCGGTTGCGCTTATCGCTCGATATTGCCGGTCTACGACGTTCCGCGGATGTGCTTATTCGATTCGTGGTTTTCCAGTGTCATCGTCGGACGCTCCGTGGCAACGATTGCCGAACTCTGTTTTGTCGCGCAGTGGTCGTTGCTGCTCTGGGAGATATCGCGTTTTAGCGGGAGCAGGATCTGCAAAGCTTCGGCCTGTTTAATCGTTCCGCTCATCATCGTAGCCGAGACGTTCTCGTGGTACTCCGTGACGACGACCTCAAACATTGGTCATGTCGTCGAGGAGACGTTATGGGGTATCAGTGCCGCACTTGCGGCGGCAAGCCTGATCGCGATCTGGCCGCAATGCGATCCCGCACGCCGGCCACTGCTTGCCGCAGTCTGTGCAATCGCCATCGCCTATGTTGCGTATATGTTTTGTGTCGACGTCCCAATGTACTGGTCACGCTGGCTTGCCGATGAGGCTAGTGGCCGCGCCTACATGAGTGTCAGCCAGGGTGTACTCGATGCATCCGTGCGCTGGGTAGTTTCACAGCACTGGGAAGACTGGAAAAATGAAATTCTCTGGATGTCACTCTACTTTAGTGCGGCTGTATGGCTCAGCATTGCGCTTGTTCACGCGCCACCCTTGAGAGGGTTTATGCTCGCCAACAAGTCAGCGTGAGCATTGTTTCTCGCTGATACACGTCTGGAAACGTGCAAACATCTTCATTCGACCACGAACCGTGGCGCGTCTATCTGGGCTATCTGAACCGCATCTGCACCAAATACATACCTTCGCTCGACAAACATCGCGCTGCCATTCTTCCGCTTCGCCTGCCCTTTCGCATTTGCGGCGGCAGCAGACACATCGAGCAAACTGGCATCGTGTTCTTTGGGTACCTGAACGACACCCAGCGAGATTGAGAGCAACGGAAACGAAACAAGCTGCCCACGCCGATTACGCGCACGGAATGATTTTTGGGCCAATTCTTCGTTTGAATAGAAGCGCTTGATGTCTCTATCGAAGTCAGCCATTAATAGCTCGCAACGATCTCGCCAATCCGGTGACCTGAACAGAACGATAAAATCATCGCCGCCGATATGGCCTACAAAATCCAAGTCATTGTCAGCATGTCGTAACAACAAATCTGCGGTTAGTTTGATCACTTCATCGCCCGCGAAGTAACCTTGACTGTCATTGAACGGTTTGAAATTGTCCAAATCGACATAGCAGACGTTGAACGGCTCCTGTTGAGTCAGCAGGCCGGCAATTTGCTCATCAATCGGTACATTTCCCGGTAATAACGTCAACGGATTTGCATATCGAGCCGCCCGTATTTCCGACTCGACTACCTCAAACATCAGACTTTTTGTCTCGCAGATACCGGCGTATTCACCGGCTTTCGTGACGACAAATCCTTCGTTGCTCGATACGCTTGCCGCGAGACCCACCAGCCTTGCGGCATTGGTAAAGGCCATTTCCGCCGGCACGACAACCGCTGAGCGATCCATGATGGATGTACACCGTCGCTTGCCATAAAGCTCCCGGCGATAGAGCTTTGCAAATTCGCTGATCAGGCGGTACCGCGAGATGAGTCCGACAACTTGGCTTTTACCGCTTGTGACGGGTAACAACTTCAGTTCCGGGTCCTGTTCAAATCGTTCGAAAGCCTGCTCAACCGACTGCTCGACATCAAGCTGTAAGACGAATTTTGCCAAGTCGATGACAGTGCGGGTTTTCTTTTGTCCAAAATCGACAAACTGCGCATCGTCAAACCATCCACTGGCATGATATTTTTTTTCGTTCCAGCTCGCAGCGCTCTCGGGCCTTCCCAAGTAATAGCCTTGGCCAAAGCGAATCCCTAACCGCCTGAGTGCAGCCAATTCAGCGGACGATTCAATTCCCTCGGCAATCAACGAAACCCCGCAGCGGGCTGCGACCCGTACAAATGCCTCGATAAATTGCTGTTTCAGGAAGTCCGTATGGACGCCGTCGATGAAGTGCCGATCAATCTTTACATAGCTGGGTTTGATCTCGGTCCAAAGTCTCATGCTTGAGAACCCCTCACCGAAGTCATCAAGCGCAATCGTGAACCCACGATCACGGAAAAAAATCAGTGACTGCTGCATGGCCTTGTAGTCCAGCAGTGGCTCGTCCTCGGTGAGTTCAATAACGATTCGATCTGCCGGTATGCGCCAAGACGGATAGTCCTCTGAAAAAATGCCTGACGACGTATCCGCCGTCGGTATCGCGCCGGGCGATACGTTGACAAATAACATGCCCGGCAATTTTGCTGAAGAAAATTCAGCGACTGCCATCACCGAAAGCATTTCATTGAATTTCATCAATTGCCCACCAGCACGCGCGGCATCGAGCAGGTTGCGCGGAAACCCCAATTCCGGCTGACCATTGAGCCGGGTGAGCGCCTCAAACGCCAGCACAGCGCCGGTCGTAACGTCAAATATTGGCTGGAAAACAATGCACAGGTCTTTTGCTTTCGGGAGCTGGTATGCGCTCGAACGCAGACTGGCTTCGTTCAACGGGTAGATGGTGGCAGATGTAATCATGTAGCTAAGCTGATTGCGGCTCAGCGCACTCTCACCTCTGCTGTGCCATCAGGCTTGCTTACGTCCGCGGTTCTCTCAACTCGGGGCGATGACCCTTCAGCGACCTGATTTGATTTATCGGCAGACGGTACGTTGGTCGGTTTTGGCGGACTAGAATTTGGATCGGTCTTTTGCCTTTCTTCGACAAGCTTGACTCTCTCCGCAGTCGTTGGCGTGTTGTCCTTTTGACTACACCCCACGATTGCGCAGGCGACGAAGATAATTCCAAGCTTGCCAATCACAACTGGATACGAGGTGTGGCTCGTCCTACGATTGAACTGAAAATTGCGTATGAAGCCGTTTCGATTGATGCTCATTTGATCCCTATTGAGATTTTTGGAAGGCGTTTACGTGGCTTATTGTCGTTACTCTCGCAAAAAACAATGAAGTATTTATGACAGGTTCGCTTTCCGCCGAAAATTGGTGACGAGATTAGATCGACCGACCGAAATGTACGGGGCAAAGTTGAATTTCTGGCGCACGCGGCGGGAGAATCATCAGGATCATTGGAGAGCGACTGACCTACCTGTCAAACAACCCTGTCGGCGCGGCTTTCGGAGCATTTTCGGCTTGAGCGCCTCACTGCTGCTTGAGGCTATACCCGCGACGCCAGTTTTTTGTCCCAAATGGCCGGAGCATCAAACCGGCTAGGCATATGAATTGGCAACAGCGGCTACCATGGTGATGGAGAGTCCGATCGCACTTCGGTAGGTGGGTGATTTTCGTTGTACTGTTGCCAACAATGAATCTGAGGCGATTGCCCTCAAACGACTTTGCCGTGCGTTTCTTCGCTGAGAAAAGTAATTAGACGGGAGGCTTGACAGTCTGATGGTCGAAATCAGTCAGGAGTGTGACAAATTCCACATGTCGCCAGACGAAGAATGTTTACAATCAAGCAGTAAGCAAAACAGATTCACCCCGCCCCCGCCGCATTAGAGGTTCATCATGTTCACGTTAGTTGCTATCAAACGCCCTTTGACTATCACGCGAATGCTATTTTTAGCGCTCGCACTTCTCGTCAGCG
>JANOQY010000095.1:0-6303 GCA_031414995.1 Betaproteobacteria bacterium | reverse complement strand
AGCCATAGCGACTTCGTTCTCAATATCTGCCCCGCGCGGACGCGCTCACAGCGGGTACTCAATGAAACGCTCGTGGTCGAAGGTGCGACGCCGACAGGAACGTTTACCGATCCTGTTACCGCCAATCGCATCAGCCGTTTGTACACTGACGGTGGACCGCTGATGGTGCGATACGCGGCCAGCGTTGAGATCGATCACGTCGTCGTTGACCCGGCGACGATTGAAGAGCGATCAATTCGCAGCCTGCCTTCGGATGTCATCCCGTACATTTTGCCCAGCCGCTACTGCCCGTCGGACAAAATGCGCAGCTTGGCTACCGCGATGTTCGGCAATATGGCGCCCGGTTATGCGCGGGTGGCTTCAATTTGTGAATGGGTGACGCAGCATGTGCGTTTCAAGCCCGGCGCATCGGAAGCAACGACCTGCGCGATGGATACGTTTGACACGCGCAGCGGTGTTTGCCGCGACTACGCACACCTGATGATCAGTATGTGCCGCGCACTCAATATTCCGGCACGCTATGTGACTGGCGTTGATTATGGCGCTGACCCTGCACTCGGCCCGAGCGATTTTCACGCCTACGTGGAAGTGTATCTCGGCCAGCGCTGGTATCTTTTTGACGCGACCGGCATGACGCCCGTCATGGGCCTGATTCGCATCGGCACCGGGCGCGATGCAGCCGACGCATCGTTTGCAACCCTTTTTGGAAATGTGCGTTGCATGCGGCCCGCCGTCTCAATCGATTTGGTGTCGTCCGGCGGGCTCGTACTCGAGCCAGCGGGCAGCATGCAAAAAGCCGTATCCACTGCCATGGGCAGCCCATACTTTCAGGCGGTATTGCCAGCGCCGGAGATGCCAGTGACACCACCATCGGCAATGGCCGGTCCGTGGACATTTCGCCCGGCATCAGGAACTCTTCAAGCCCCACAACACGCGCCTCAATTTGGTTGAAAGCAGATCACCATGAACATTAAACGTGTCGCCACCGCCGCAACATTCACGATTCTCGCTATGGTTTCTGCCGCTTGTACGGATAAATCAGCTGCCCCACCCAACGCGAGCGCGCCGATTGGGTCCGCCCCGGTGGATGACCCGCGCGCCAAGGTGCTGGGGGTCGAACACGTCGGCACCGCAAAGGAAACCGTCGGCACGACATCCTCCGCAAAATCAGACGTCAGCAAGTCCCAGCAGGATTCCGCCATGCCGCTACCAGGACAGGCCAACGACCATTCGACGCTCTCGCCAAAAGCCACACAGAAAGCGACTCCCCCAAGCACTGGCACGCCTCCCAAGCCGTAAATGACCCGAGACGCCCGCCAATGCTTGAGTTGGGCTGTTAAGTTCGGCGCACTAAATTAACGGTCTAACCCGCTCTTCAGCGCCGTAATAATCCGCCAGTCTTTGCAGAGCCGCCGGGTTGTGCACCGTCAGTTCACCATTCGAGATTTCATGGAATCCCATTCGCTTCAGGCGGCGCAGTGTCTTGTTGGTATGCACCAACGATAAGCCCAGCGCATCGGCAATATGTTGCTGATTGAGCGGAAAGTTGATCGTGGTGCCCCGCGCTTGCCCGACTGCCTTCACGCGTTTGTAAATCTGCACGAGCAAGGTCGCGATGCGCTCGGTCGCGTTGCGGCGACCGACAGAAAGTAAATTTTCGTCGAGAGCATCCTTCTGATTCGCCGCAATCCACGTCACGTCGTAACCCAACCCTGGATGATTTCGGTAAAGATCCCAGAGACCGTTGCGGTTAAACCGGCACAGCAATACTTCAGTGACGGCCTCGACCCCATGCGGTGAAATGTCGGCCATTTTTTCCTGCAGTCCGATGAAGTCACCCGGCAGCAAGAAATTCAAAATCTGACGACGACCATCCGAAAGCGTTTTGAATCTAAACGCCCAGCCCGAATGGAGCGTATACAGATCCTCGCTCGGCAACCCTTCGCCGATAATCAGGGTGCCCGCGTCGAGCTTAAGTGAGCGCGTTTTGAATTGCTGTATGAATTCAATTTCTTCTTCTGTATTTTTGGCAAACGCATCACTTTTACGCAGCACACAGTCCCGACACGGCCGATTATTTTCCAAGCTACCTCCAGCAGATGGGGTTGCGCAAACGCGTGGGAGCATTCTAGCGCATGCACATACATGGCCTTATGACGAGCGCGGCAGTATGTCTTTCTACATAGCGTGATCGATCAGATCACGGAATAATCCTGCCTTTCAATGTCACTCATCACAACCCCATGGTACAAATTTTCGAGTCCCTGTTCGTCAGCGAAATCTCCGCACATTTGGAACCGCGTGAAATCGCAAATATCGTGCGTGTGTCGCGCGCCAACAATAATGCGAAGGGGCTGACCGGCGTATTGATGTTTGATGGCGCGCGTTTTTGTCAGCATCTTGAAGGACCGGAAATGATCGTCCGACAAACGGCAGAGAAGATTGCGATGGATCCTCGTCACACGCGCTTTTTGCCGTTGCATGCTGGGCATATAGGTTGCAAGCGCCGTTTCGAAGCTTGGCATGTGGGCGTTCTGGAATCAGAAGGCCCGAGCCCGCTGCTCGCTTTCGAATCGCTACATGGCTCTGTCGCCATCGAGCATTTAGTCTCGGTGTTTCGCGACAGGCAAAAGCACCACATGATGGTGATGTAAAAGCAAGCGCAAGTTTCATCGCCATCCAATAGACGGTCGACACGTCGAGATGCATCGCGTGATTGATTCCGGTCACCATCGTGGTTGTGAACATGCGGTTTTTCACTACCAATTTTCGGGTAACCCACCTACAAACATCACGTGCCAGAAACGGCAACATATCTTTACTTAACTGAGGAGTCACCATGGCGCTATCGAACGCAGCAACTCTCGACAATGGTGGACGCATCCACGCGCTGCCCGGCTTGTCTCCTGACAACCCCCAATCTAATTCAAGCGGCGTGTCATGGGGTGCAATATTGGCCGGTGCCGCCGCCGCCGCCGCGCTATCGCTCATCCTGTTGATGCTGGGAATTGGCTTGGGTATGTCGTCCATTTCACCGTGGAAACAAGACGGTGTTAGCGCAGCCGCGTTCGGCATCTCCACCATTATCTGGATCACGCTCACTCAACTTATCGCATCCGGCATGGGTGGCTACCTCGCTGGCAGGCTAAGAACGAGGTGGGTCTCAGTTCATGACGACGAAGTTTATTTCCGCGATACCGCGCATGGTTTCCTTGCGTGGGCAGTAGCATCGCTCGTGACAGCCGCGCTGTTGACGTCCGTCATTGGCTCGATTGTGAGTGGCGGCATTCAGGCCGGTGCCGCTGTAGTCGGCGGTGCGGCAACTACCACAGTCGCAGCGACGGCGAGTGGTGCAGCGGCCGGGACAGAAATGGCGAAGTCCGACAATGACGTTGGCCCAATGGGCTACTTCGTCGATTCATTATTCAGGAAAGACATGAATGCTGCTGTCGCCACGAGCGCCCCAGTGGCGATAGTGTCAGGCAACGCAACGACGACGACGCCATCGTCGTCAACGTCCACAGCCGAAGTCACCCGTATTTTCCTGACCACCGTACGCACTGGTGCCATGGCCCAGGATGACGTTCGTTATGTCGGCCAGCTGGTCGCACAGCGCATTGGATTGTCGCAACAAGATGCGGAAAAACGCGTGACAGACACCTACGCGCGCATGCAAGCAACACTGCGCGACGCAGAAGCTGCGGCCAGAGACGCGGTCGACAAGGCGCGTAAGGCATCGAGCTATGCCGCCCTGTGGTTGTTTATTTCGTTGCTCATCGGTGCATTTGTTGCCAGCCTGGGTGCCACCTACGGCGGTCGGCAGCGCGACGCCTGATTAACTTTCAATCCATCCACTTCCGGAGACAAACATGCGCTCATTGCTACTTCTATTTCTTGGCGTTCCAATTCCGATCATCATTCTGATCGCGATTTTCGTCCGCTAGGCGAATTCGACATTCACACTCGTCAGACTGGAGAATTACTCATGATACTGCCCCTCAAAGCTGCCAAAAAAACCAACGCAGCAAAACCGTCAAAAAGGCCGCAGGAAGCAACCGCCCTGCTGCGCGCCGACCACAAAGTCGTCAGCGATCTTTTCACGGAGTACGAAGCTGCGCGAACAAGCGCAAAGAAGCGGTCCATTGTGGCCAGCATCTGCACCGAGCTAAGCGTGCACGCCCAAGTCGAAGACGAGATTTTTTATCCGGCAGTCAAAGCCGCGTTGAAGGACAAAGAGCTCATTCCAGAGGCCATCGTCGAACACGCGACATTGAGAGACCTCATCGGACAAGTTGAAGGCCAGGAGCCGGATGGCGAAATGTTCGATGCAAAAATAAAAGTGCTGAGCGAATACGTCAAACACCACGTGAAAGAAGAACATGAAGAAATGTTTCCGAAAGCACGTGCAAGTAACTTGAATATGGTGGAACTTGGCGCAAAGCTTGCCGCCCGCAAGATGAAGCTACTTGACGAACGCAACAGTGCGGGCAAACGCGCATGAAAACCACGCCTCAAACCAGCGCCGAGCGCACACAGCTTTGTGAACTGATCGAGAACATGACCGTCGGGATGTTAACCGGCACCAACGAAGATGGTGCTCTCGTGAGCCGTCCGATGTCGGCGTTGGAAATGGATGGCGACGGTGCGCTCTGGTTTTTCACCGACGCGCGCTCCGAAAAGCTCGAGCATTTGCGTGTCATAAACATGAGTTTCACCGACCACGCCAATTCCACGTATGTATCGCTGGCTGGCCACGGCGAAATTAAAGTGGATCGTGCGCACGTCGAGCGCTTATGGACGCCGTTTGCCAGGCCGTGGTTTCCCGATGGTCCGGATTCGACCAATCTTGCATTGCTGAAATTTGTGCCCGAAACGGCCGAATATTGGGACGCGCCGCACAGCAGGATGGTACGCATGTTCGCCATGGCAGCATCTGTCATTGCGGGTAAACCGGTAGGACTCGGCGAACACGATACGCTTACCGGGCTGACTGCACGCGCTGTCTAGGCGTAAGCCGAATTGGCGGCGTCGCTTTCAAGATAGTCAGGCCTGACCATCACCTTGATCGAGCCCGGCCTGTATCTGCGCGTCGAAGAAATGGAAAACGGACCCAAGCCGCCACTAATGATGAGCGGTTTCTCATACGGGCGCGCCTATCGGGCGCTGGGCCCTGCAACCGGTCAGAAACGAGCGATGCGTATTTCGTGCTTTCCAATGACCGCGATGAAGGCTGGTTCATTTGCAATCGCCATCTGCGAACCTGCGCATTGTTGCCCGCGCGGCTGGTGAGCAGCGGTATGTCGGGCTTGCGTCAGCGGAACGCGGAATTTCCAGTAGCTGCCTTTCAATGCGCCGCTTAAGCCCCACCTAACGTAACAAACCACGCATCGTGCGGATCTCGTTAGTGGTGACGACCAATTTACGCTGCGGTGAAACGCATACTCCGCACCGTCATCATTAGAAAGTTTGCATGAACGAAACCCTACAGCAACTCATGCGCGACGCCACACGGCTGACGCGCGCGGGGCAACTCAACGAAGCCACTGCGGCGATACAGCGCGCACTACGCGGTGATGCCACTACGCCCGCCGCACCGCCGGATGGGACGCCAGCACCCGATCCGGCCAATGATCCAAAGCCCGGTTCCGTCACGCTCGATGCCACCGCAACGATGCCGGGTGGAAATGTGTTTGAGGTAAAGCCGAACGCTTGCGACCGCGCAGAAATGAATTTTGCCGTCGCTGATGTCGCGCCTCACGATGACATGCCGAAGCCCTCGGAAGACGCGCGCAGGCAAGCGTTTGTTGATGACGACGCCACCGGGGGCGCAGGTGATTTCACCAGCGACACGCACCGCCATGCATCCAGAACACTGCGCTACAAACTCTACATCCCACCGATTCACACGGGCGAGCCATTGCCGCTGGTGGTGATGCTGCATGGCTGCACGCAAAACCCCGACGATTTCGCCGCCGGTACCGGCATGAACGCGGCCGCGCGTACTGAAGGATTTTTTGTGCTCTACCCTGAGCAATCGCAGGCTGCGAATTCCTCGCGGTGTTGGAACTGGTTTCAGCCAAACGATCAGCAGCGCGGCCAGGGAGAGCCAGCCTTTATCGCCAGCCTTACCTTAACGGTGATGAAGCAACACAACATCGATCCTGGCCGCGTGTACATCGCTGGCCTCTCTGCCGGCGGGGCCATGGCCACCATCGTGGCCGAGGCTTATCCGGAAATTTTTGCAGCCGTCGGTGTGCACTCAGGCCTGCCGCGCGGATCAGCGAGCAACGTCATGGACGCACT
>JANOQY010000094.1:0-3098 GCA_031414995.1 Betaproteobacteria bacterium | reverse complement strand
CCCTGGTCTTTGTAAAAATTACCAAGGTTGTTCAGGCATTCGGGGAAGCTTGGCTGTCTTGACTCAACGCGTTCGAGGGCAGCGATGGCCTCATCGAGCAGACCTTGCGCGTGCAAGGCGGTGGCCATATTGATGAGCGCGCTCGGCAAATCTGGTGAATGCAGTAGCGCGGTTTCGAACGCTACTACTGCGGCAGCGTGTTGCTGCATTGCCGCCAGCGCATTACCACGATTCACGTGTGCGGCGGCAAGGGTGGCATCGACTGCGAGCGCGCGATCAAAAAAATTCAGCGCCAGCGTGAAGTTGCCGGTTTGATGCGCAATGATCCCCAACCCCAGCAATGACTGCGCGTTGCGTTGATCGAGGGCGTAGGCGCTGCGAAATTGCTGATCGGCTTCGCGCAGCTTTCCATCTTGCAAGAGGGCCATAGCTGCAAGCGTGAGCTTGGTCGCGGCGGATGCGTTTGTCATGTGGGAATATTAGTGCAAATGGTGTGAAACGATGCGGATCGCCATTCTACGGGCATCACAGGCTATTTATGCCCTAAAGACCGCGCCAGTGCTGGAGTTTAGATCATTTATATGAGATCGCGGGGCGGCTACTCAACGGTCAAGAAATCTCCGAGCCGCGCAATCTCCGCATCCAGTTCCCGCTTGAATATCGTTGCCGCCGCACCCGAAGGTTTCCGCGATGCGTAACCAATCTTCACCAGCACCCGGCCTTTCGCGTTGGTCGCCACGTTGCCCCAACCGATCACATCATCGCGCCACAACAATGGCAACGCATAATAACCAAGCTTGCGTTTTGCGACAGGTGTGTAGGCTTCAAACCGATAGCGCCAGCCCCACAGATGTTCAAATCGCAGTCGATCCCACACCACCGGATCGAAGGGTGCTACCAGTCGCACCTTGTCGTCACACTCCGCCGGTATCGATTCTTGTGCCGGCCACACGTAGGTCACGTGATCAATTTTCTCTGTGCGCAGCTCACCACGTTTGATCATCAACTCAAGCCGCTTCACGCAATCCACGCCCGGCCGTGCATCACCCATCACGCGCGCAAATCGCATCAATGACCGCAGCGGCATCGGCGCGTACAAATTGACCATCAGCCGCACCAAACCATCGGCGCGCGCACTGCCTGAGAGTGCGCGCGCGGCCTTGGGCGCGGCGGCGTATACACGGATGCCGGCATCGCGACGGTGCACATGAACCCGGCCCTCGCGATGCAGGCCCTCAAGCAGCAATGTGGTCGCTGATGAACTTCCGCCCCAGCCATTTACGCGCTTGCCACTGCTCAGTGCCGTTTCCAGATCACGAGGATGAGCGTGTTCGTGTTCCTTCAGGTAGCGCAACACCGCGCGGCGCAGCGACGCATGCTCGGCCATAAAATCACGCCAGCGCTGTGACACCGCGCGCGGATGCAACAGCGCCAATTCGTCGCGATGAAAAAAACCATAGTTGTAAATGCTGTCTTCAACCAATGGCAACGCGGTGTATTGCTTCTCCAAATCATCGGCGCGGTAGTTGTTGACGCGATGACGGAGTATCAGATCCTGCGCGCGTGCGGGTGCTCGAATCGGATCCGCTTGCAGATAGCCCAACTTCTTGACGGCATCGACCAGCGAACGTGGCGCGAATAGCGAACGCGTGACGGCGTAACGCCGCAACGCATCCACGGTTGGGGGCTGCGTCGTCACTTGACGGTATTTTTGTCCTGACCGAACAAAATCTTCTTTTGCGCCTCCGACATCACAGTTGGTGCTTCCGGGCGCACTTCCTTGGCGCGTGCATACGCGCGTGTCGTTGCCGGACGCGCCTTGATGGCGGCGTGCCAGCGTGCCAGATGTGGAAAATCGTTCATATCCTGCCCTTGATTCTGCGGAATGATCCAGGGGTAGGAAGCCATATCGGCAATCGTGTACTGTTTGCCGGTAACAAACGCGCGGTCGGCCAGACGCTTATTCAAAACACCATACAAGCGCGACGTTTCTTTCACGTAGCGATCAATTGCGTAGGGAATTTTTTCCGGCGCGTAGTTATTGAAGTGATGGTTTTGCCCGGCCATCGGACCCAAGCCGCCCATCTGCCACATCAGCCATTCAAGTGTTTCGACCTGTCCGCGTAAATCCTTGGCGATGAACCTGCCGGTCTTGCCAGCGAGATAAAGCAAAATGGCGCCGGACTCAAATACGCTGATCGGTTTTTTGCCGTCGAGCGGCGCGCGATCGATGATCGCGGGCATGCGATTGTTCGGCGAGAACTTTAGGAAATCAGGATTGAATTGCTCGCCCGTGCCGATATTCACTCCCTTGAGCAAATAAGGCAATTTTGCCTCTTCAAGAAACAGCGTGATTTTGTGGCCATTCGGAGTCGGCCAGTAATAGAGTTCAATCATTATTTTTCCTTGGTCATTTACCAAATGCATTCACTGGCGCGCGCTTGTATTGATCGGGCCATTCTAGCGTGTCGCCAAGTTCAAGCGCTGCGTGGCGCGGCCAATACGGATCGCGCAACAAAGCACGCGCGAGGAACACGCAGTCGGCGTCACCATCGGCGATGATTTGTTCGGCCTGCACGGGCTCGGTGATCAACCCAACCGCGCCGGTGGCGATGTCGGCGCCCGCACGGATGGCGCGGGCAAATGGCACCTGATAGCCGGGGCGAATCGTCATCTTTGCGTCATGCACATTGCCGCCAGATGAAACATCAATCAGGTCGATGCCAATCGCCTTGGCACGTTTGCAAAACTCAATCGATTGATGAACGTCCCAGCCGCCTTCTTTCCAGTCGCTCGCCGAAATACGCAGCATCACGGGCAGATGTACAGGCCAGACTTTTCGAACCGCATCGCATACTTGGAGTGGAAAGCGCATTCGGTTTTCCAGCGAACCGCCGTATTCATCGGTGCGCAGATTGGATAGTGGCGACAAGAATTCGTGAATCAGATAGCCATGCGCGCCATGAATTTCCGGCACTTCGAATCCCGCTGCCAATGAACGTTTGGCGGCGGCGACGAAGGCCTCCACCATCTCGCCGATTTCAACAATCGTCATCTGTCGCGGAACAGGATAACTCGATGAAAACGGAAGATCCGCC
>JANOQY010000093.1:0-14510 GCA_031414995.1 Betaproteobacteria bacterium | reverse complement strand
TTTCATCGAGGCGCTCGAGCAAGCGGCGCTGGAGCTGGGCTTCGCGCAGGATGATGCGCGACTGTTTGCAAGCCAAACTTTTCTTGGTGGCGCGCAACTCGCTGCTGATAACGACCTGCGACGTGAGACGCCCAGCGAGCGGACTAACGGCAACTTTCATCATTTGCGGCTTTACAGCGAGCACAACGGCGTCGCAATCGAGCAGATCAGTTGAAAACGCAGAAAAGCCGCGCGCCCCAAGTCCTGCAATTGTGTTGCGGGCGTCGGTATTCGGTTCAACGACACAAAAGTGTTCCGGTGAAAGTTTCTGGGCGATCAGTCCACCCAGAATGGCTTGGGCCATGTTTCCACCGCCAATGAAAAGAAGTCTCATTGACGAGCCCCGAAAATCGCGCTGCCGACCCTCACCATGGTTGCACCCTCGGATATGGCGATGGCGAAATCCTGCGACATACCCATGGAAAGTGTATCGACATCCATTCCGTCCATTTTCATCGAATCGAACAGTGTACGCATCTTATGAAATTGCGCGCGTTGCGTTGCCTCATCGGTTGTATCCTCAATAATGGTCATCAGACCGCGTAGCTTGATGTCTGGCAGCAATGCCACTTGCGTTGCCAGTGCCCGTACATCCGCCGGCACAACGCCGCCTTTGCTGGCCTCTCCGCTGACGTTGACTTGCATGCATACGTTGATCGCACCAAGACCGGACCGGTGCCGCGACAGCGCGGCGGCCGTTTTGAGCCGATCAATGCCATGCACCCAGTCGAAATGCGTCGCAACGAGCTTGAGTTTGTTGCTTTGCAACGGGCCGATGCAATGCCAGATGATACCGAGCGCGCGCAAGTCGCCAAGCGCCGTAATCTTGGTCACAGCCTCCTGTACGTAATTTTCCCCAAACGAACGCTGTCCTGCCAGAAACGCGTCGCGCACGTCATTCGCAGATTTAGTCTTCGACACCGCCACTAGCGCAACCGGCGTTTGCTTCAATGGAGGCAATGCCGCGATTGCGTCATTAATTCGGGTTCGGATTTGTTGCAAGTTAGATTCGATTGGGGACATAATCTCTTGGCAATCTGGCGATTGAAAGCCTTGTCGCGGTCGGTCGGGCAGCTCAGTTCCCGCTTTCAAAAATGGCACGTTACCAGCCTTCGTCAATTGCCGCAGATTCTGAATTGATCGCTTGTCTTGCCGAAAACGAAGGAAAAGTATAAATGGAAATTGCTGAGCTACTCGCCTTTAGTGTCAAGAACAAGGCCTCCGACCTGCACCTTTCTGCTGGGTTACCGCCAATGATTCGCGTTCATGGCGATGTGCGCAGAATCAATGTACCGGCTTTGGCGCATGATGATGTTCACGGAATGATTTATGACATCATGAACGACGGACAGCGCAAACAGTACGAAGAAAATCTGGAGTGCGACTTTTCTTTCGAAATTCCGAATCTTGCCCGGTTTCGCGTCAATGCCTTTAATCACCAGCGTGGCTCGGGTGCGGTGATGCGTACCATTCCCTCCAAAATCCTGTCTTTGGAGGATCTGAATGCACCAAAGATTTTCGCCGAGATTGCCAAGCAGCCGCGCGGGATGGTGTTGGTAACTGGGCCCACCGGCTCCGGCAAATCCACCACCCTCGCGGCGATGGTGAACAGCATCAATGAAGACGAGTTTGGCCACATTCTGACGGTTGAAGACCCGATTGAATTTGTGCACGAATCCAAGAAATGCCTGATCAACCAACGTGAGGTCGGGCCGCATACGCTGTCATTTGCTAACGCGCTTAAATCCGCGTTGCGCGAAGACCCGGACATTATTCTTGTGGGCGAGATGCGCGATCTGGAAACCATCCGCCTCGCGATGACTGCGGCCGAAACGGGGCATCTGGTGTTCGGTACGCTGCATACAAGCTCGGCGGCAAAGACAGTTGACCGGATTATTGACGTATTCCCGGCGGCTGAAAAAGAAATGATTCGTGCGATGTTGTCCGAGTCATTACGCGCAGTCATCTCACAAACACTGTGCAAAACCAAAGACGGTACCGGACGCGCTGCTGCGCACGAAATTATGATCGGTACGCCGGCAATTCGAAACCTGATTCGCGAAGCCAAAGTGGCGCAAATGTATTCGGCGATTCAGACTGGGTCGGCAATTGGTATGCAAACGATGGATCAGAATCTTGCCGACTTGGTGAAGCGCAACGTAATCAGCATCGCCGAGGCGCGCAACAAGGCCGCCAACAAAGACAATTTCAATTGAAGAGTGCATCTGCACACACCAATCACTGGTCGTAACGTTGCACGATGTTGGAGCCATATGCCCAACTCGTGGCACATTGTTGAGGTAGGGTGAACTATGGAACGAGAACAAGCACTTAAGTTTGTCCATGAGCTTTTGCGGGCAATGCTCGCCAAGAGGGCATCGGATTTGTTCATCACAGCGGGATTCCCACCTGCGATGAAAATCGACGGCAAAATGACACCTGTGTCGTCGTCGAGCCTTTCACCCATTCATACCGGTGAAATCGCTCGCTCTGTCATGACTGACAAGCAGGCTGCGGAATTTGAATCGACCAAGGAATGTAATTTCGCCATCGCGCCAGCAGGCATCGGTCGGTATCGGGTGAACGCGTTCGTGCAGCAGGGCCGCATCGGGATGGTGCTGCGGACCATCACGACCACGATTCCGAAGATGGAAGATTTGAACCTGCCACCTGTACTCAAAGACGTCGTGATGACCAAACGGGGGCTGGTGATTCTGGTCGGTGGTACCGGTTCCGGCAAATCCACAACGCTCGCGGCGATGATCGGCTACCGCAACGAAAACAGCTATGGTCACATCATCACGATTGAAGATCCGGTCGAGTACGTGCATGACCACAAGAATTGCGTGATCACGCAGCGCGAGATTGGTGTCGATACTGATAACTGGTTCGCAGCGCTGAAGAACACGCTGCGCCAAGCACCGGACGTGATTCTCATCGGCGAAATTCGGGATCGCGAGACAATGGACTATGCGATCGCGTTTGCTGAGACCGGACACCTGTGTATGTCGACGCTACACGCCAACTCGACCAATCAGGCGCTGGATCGCATCATCAACTTCTTCCCTGAAGAGCGACGCCATCAACTGCTGATGGATTTGTCACTGAACCTGAAAGCGTTTGTATCGCAACGACTGATCCCCAAAAAAGAAGGCAAGGGCCGTATTGCGGCAATCGAGATTTTGCTTAACTCGCCACTTATTCAGGATTTGATATTCAAAGGCGAAGTACACGAAATCAAAGAAGTGATGAAGCGCTCGCGCGAGATCGGTATGCAGACGTTCGACCAAGCGTTGTTCGATCTCTATGAGGGCGACCACATTTCGTATGAAGATGCGTTACGCAATGCTGACTCGCTCAACGATCTGCGCCTCAAGATCAAACTGGAAGGCAAAAATTCCAAAGAGAAAGATTTGGCTGCAGGTCTGGAACATCTGGAGATCGTCAAATAGCCGTTAGGCGATTTGCGCAAATGCGTGGAGCAAAGACACGCCGCTGCCCATCACCAAAAATATCAACACCACAGCCAATGCGGTGCCTTGCGTTTGTGTATTGTCAAAAAAGCGTTTCATGATGCGCTCCTTTCAAGAGTTGTTGAACGCATAAACAGTATGGGAGCCGCAATGGCGGGTTTCTTGTAGAAACCTGCTGTGTTCTTGAATAAACTGGCTATTCAGTTGAATATTCGTGCTGTTCTCGTATGATGTGGCGACCATGACCAGCATCGACACGAAAATTCATATCTATGCGTGGCCCGAAAGATTTCTCTATCTTGGGCCAAGCACCAAGACATCCCCGCACCGTAACCATGCCGCGACCTGGTTGATCGCCAAAGAAGGAAAACTGCGGGTGACACTCGGTTCGGGAGATGTGCTCGAAAACGAGGTGATCTACCTGCCCTCAGAAACCGAATACGCCACTGATCTGGCCTCGTCAAGCATCGCCGCGCTCTACTGGGAGCCTGAGAGCACAAATTTTCAGCGCGCGCTCGAACAGATTGATAACGTGCCGCGTGCTTTCGCATGCGCAAAGATCAATCGCGGGGAATTGTTCAAACTCTACGAATTCGACACGACCCGCGATGAAGCCGATGTGTTGCTCGCGAGCATTTTCGGATTTGCGCAAATGCACGCCGGTCATCCGTCCTATGTGGATGCGCGCATCAATGCGGCGCTGGTATTTTTGCGTGATTCGCCAGAAGCCTACGACAGCATTGAATCTCTTTCGGCGCGGGTGCATTTATCGCCATCACGTTTTGCACATCTGTTCAAAAAAGTGGTTGGCGTGCCGGTGCGTCGATATGTGCTTTGGCTGAAAATGCGGCGCGCACTGGATTTGGCCATTGCGGGCGATTCGTTGACCACTGCCGCGCTATCGGCTGGCTTTGCCGATTCTGCGCATTTGTCGCGCAGCGTACGGGCAATGATGGGTATCGCGCCGGAATTTCTTTTTCGCCAGCGTGAGAGATTAGTAATTCACCACTAGAACAAGCGCTGGCGCGCTTTTTCAGGCGTTTCTGCTCCAGAAGCCCCACCAGTGCTAGAGTTTGTCAAATTTATTCTGGCTTGCGATTACTGCCCGCGATAATCTTGTATTCAAACAATCGGCACTCAATTTTGCCGTTGAACAAAGGTGTGCGCTTGCTTGCCGACAGGCGCACACCTTTGGCAAGTTGCGGGTCGCCGGTAAAGAAATATGCGCGCCATCCCGCGAATTTCTGTTTTAACCAGTCGCCCAGCTTGGGATAAAGTTCTTCAAGATCTGTCGTATCACCGAGGCGTTCGCCGTAGGGAGGATTGGTGACCAACACACCGCTGGTCGCAGGTGCTGCGACTTCGAGGATGCTCACCTGCTTCAGATGCACACAGTCGATCAACCCATTCGCGGTAAGATTTTCGCGCGCATCGGTGATGGCATAGCCATATTTGTCAGTACCAAAAATCGGCAGCAGCGTATGTGGTTTGATGCGCTTTTGCGCCTCCGTAACCTGCGCGCCCCACACGGTCTTGTCGAAACTCTTCAGCTTCGTGAATGCGTATTCACGCAGTTTTCCGCCTGACAATCCGGGTGCAATATCCAGCGCCATCTCGGCGGCTTCGATCAAAAACGTACCGCTACCGCACATCGGATCAAGAAACGCCTCATTTGGTTGCCAGCCGCTCAGCTTGATGATGCCAGCGGCGAGATTTTTCTTCAGCGGTGCTTCACCCGTGTGGTCGCGCACGCCGCGCTTGAACAACGGCTCGCCCGAGAGATCAAGATAAAGACTGGCGTGGGTGGCATCCAGAAACACGTGAATACGAATGTCGGGATCACGCGCATCAACGGACGGTCGCGAATCAACTTGCTCGCGGAATTTGTCGCAGACAGCATCCTTCACGCGCAGCGTGATGAAATCGAGGCTTTTGAGTGGACAGCGATGGGCGTTGATTTCTACCTTGATCGTGCACGACACATCAAACCAGCTTGGCCAGGCAAGCATGGCGGCAGCGTCGTAAATTTGCTGTTCGTTGGCATAGGGAAAATGCGCAACACGCTGCAACACGCGACTGGCAATGCGCGAATGCAGATTAACCCGATAACCTAGCGGCTTGTCGCCGTCGAAGGCCACACCGGCCTCCTGTGCATGGGCGGTGGCAGCCCCCAGCGCGTTGATTTCATTTGCCAGCACACCAGCAAGGCCGCGTGGACACGGCGCGAAATAGTGTTCCATCAGAATGGCTTCACAACAACGAGGATGACGATACCGATCAGCGCCGGTAGCACAGGAATTTCATTTAGCCATCTATAAAAAACATGGCCGTGTTTGTTGCGATCAGCCTTGAAATCGCGAATCAGTTTGCCCAGATAAAAATGATGCGCGACCAGCAGCAGCACCAGTGCCAATTTTGCGTGCAGCCAGCCACCACGAAAGCCGTAGCCCAGCCACAGCCATATGCCCAAGCCGAGTGTGAGCACCATGCACGGCGTCATGATGCCGACGTAAAGCTTGCGCTCCATCACTTTGAAGCGTTCGATGGAAATTTTGTCATCCGTCTGCGCGTGATAGACAAACAGGCGCGGCAAATAAAACAGGCCCGCAAACCACGCAACCATAAAGATGATGTGAAACGATTTAATCCAAAGCATTTTTAGTCCAGATATTTTTTGAGGGCCGCATCCCATGTGCCCTGCGCCTGCATGATCACATCGCAAAACTCGCGTACTGCACCGTGGCCACCTTGTGCAGCCGTCACATAATGTACGCGCTGCTTCACATACGCGGGTGCAGACGGCACGCACGCCGCGAAGCCGACGCGTGTCAGAAACGGCAGATCGATCACGTCGTCGCCAATACCGGCACTTTGCGCAGGTGCCAGCGACAGACTTCTAAGCAATGTCTCGAACATGTCCAGCTTGTTTTCCACGCCCATGAAAAGCTGAGTAATGCGCAGATCTTTCGCGCGCCGTTCCAGCGCCTTTGATTCGCGACCTGAAATGATCGCCAACTCCACGCCGGACTCTTTCAACAGTTTCAGTCCGTGGCCATCGAGCGCGTTGAATACCTTTAATTCTTCACCGTTCGGCCCGTAATACAAACTGCCGTCGGTCAGCACGCCGTCGACATCAAAAACAGCGAGCTTGATGTGGCGAATGCGATCAATCAGTTCTACGCTTAAAGCCACTACAGCACCCCTGCGCGCATTAGGTCCAGAACATGCACCGCGCCGACCAATTTATTGTGCTCATCGACCACCAGCAAACCGCTGGAGCCAATTTTGTGGCGCTGAATCAGCTCGGCCGCCTCGACTGCCAGGCGTTGCGCAGCGATAGTTTTAGGCGTGCGCGTCATGATTTCCGCGATCCGGGTTGTTTTGATGTTGTCCTGCGTTTCCAGTGCACGTCGCAAATCGCCGTCGCTGAACACCCCAGCCAGCACGCCGCGTGCATCGACCACCGCCGTCATTCCCAATCCCTTCTTGGTCATTTCCATGATTGCCGCTGGCAGCAGCGCATCGAGCGCCACAGTTGGCACACGTTCCCCGGTCACCATCACGTCGCTCACGTGCATGAGCAAGCGTCGTCCAAGCGAGCCGCCCGGGTGGTGCATCGCATAATCCTCTTCACCGAAACCGCGCGCATCCAGCAGCGTGACTGCGAGCGCGTCGCCCAGTGCGAGAGTGGCGGTGGTGCTGGCGGTGGGAGCGAGATTGAGCGGGCACGCCTCTTTTTCTACGGCTGCATCCAGATGTACCGCTGCAGCGGTGGCCAGCGTGGAATTGTGGCGTCCGGTGATGGCGATGACCGGTGTACCTCGGCGCTTTAGCTGGGGCAGGATCTTTAAAATTTCATCGGTCTCGCCGGAGTTTGAAATTGCGATCACTACGTCATCCTTGGTGATCATGCCCAAATCGCCGTGACTGGCTTCGCCCGGATGCATAAAAAATGCCGGTGTGCCGGTGGACGCGAGTGTGGATGCAATTTTGCCGCCGATATGGCCGCTCTTGCCCATGCCGGTCACCACGACACGGCCTTTTTTTTCAGTGACATCAAAAAGAAGTTTGTGCGCCGCAATGAAGGCGTCACCGAGCTTCAGCGACAACGCACGCACCGCGTCGGCTTCAATATCGAGTGTTTCCCGCGCGAGTTTCAGGGTGCGTTCAGTATCGGCAATCGAGCGGGGACGTAATAAACTTTCCATGAGACTATTGTACCGTTAAGGCTGCGCGCGACGCTGCTTTGCGTATGGTGATAGTTGTCGGCGCTGTACGTGCACTGCGCGTGCACGACGACGAGCTCAGAGGCTGGCACCAACAAATTCCAAACACACTAGGAACCAGTGAACACGCACTCCACCCTGCCTATCGTATTGATTTTGCTGGCCACTGCCGTGGTGACGGTGGTGGTGTTCAGGCGCGTCAATATGCCGGCCATTTTGGGCTACCTCGTGGTCGGGGCGTTGATCGGGCCGCATGCGCTCGGGTTTGTCCCCAACACGCCCGAGACGCGTTATCTGGCCGAATTTGGCGTCGTGTTCCTAATGTTTTCTATCGGGCTGGAATTTTCCCTGCCGCAGTTGACAGCGATGCGGCGGACCGTAATCGGGTTTGGCGGCTTGCAAGTCGGGGTGACGATGGTACTCGTCATCATCATCACTTTGCTCGCCGGACAAAGCTGGCAGGTTGGCTTCATTCTGGGCGGCATTCTGGCAATGTCATCGACTGCCATCAGCATCAAGGTGTTGTCTGATCAGGCGCAGCTTCACTCGCTGCACGGAAAGCAGATTGTCGGCGTATTGCTGTTTCAGGATTTGGCCGTGGTGCCGCTGCTGGTGTTGGTGCCGGCGCTGGCGCTTTCCGGTGGCGCGCTGGCCATCGAAGTTGGTTGGGCGCTGGCCAAAGCAGCGATCGTTTTATTCCTGATCCTTACCGTAGGCCAACGGCTGACGCGTGCGTTGTTTGGGGTGGTCGCGCGGCAAAAGTCATCTGAACTTTTTGTCCTGACAGTGTTGCTGGTTACATTGGGCTTAGCGTGGATTACCGAAGTGGCCGGCCTCTCGTTGGCGCTGGGGGCGTTTCTCGCGGGAATGCTGATTTCAGAAACCGAGTATCGCTATCAGGTGGAAGACGATATCAAACCTTTCCGCGATGTGCTGCTTGGCCTGTTCTTCGTTACCATCGGCATGCTGCTCAATTTGAACGCCGTGCTGGATCGCTGGGTGTTGGTATTAATGGTGCTGGCGGCGTTGCTCACATTTAAATTTTTGATCGTCATCGGGCTGGCGTTGTTTTTCAAGAATGATAAAGGTGTCGCGCTGCGTTGCGGATTGGCGTTGGCTCCAGCGGGAGAGTTCGGCTTCGTGCTGCTCTCGCTAGCTGGCCAGATCAATGCGGTGCCCGCCGCAACATTGCAAGTGGTGTTGGGGGCGATGCTGATTTCGATGCTGCTGTCGCCGTTCATCTTGGCCAAGAGCGAAAAGATCGTCATGTATCTGGTCGCCAGTGAATGGGAAATGCGCGCGGTGCAGTTACAGCAATTGGCCATTCAGGCGATGGCCAAGCGCGGCCACGTGATTATTTGCGGCTACGGGCGCTCAGGCCAAAGTTTGGCGCGCTTTCTGGAGCACGAAAGCATCCCGCTCATCGCACTCGACACCGATCCCACCCGCGTCAAACAGGCCGCCGCCGGTGGCGATTCAGTCATGTTCGGTGACGGCACGAAAAAAGAAGTGCTGACTGCGGCGGGATTAGCGCGCGCTGCGGCCGTTGTAGTGAGCTTTGCAAACACGCACGCGGCGATGAAAATACTTTCGCACGTTCGTTCATTGCGGCCCGATGTGCCGGTGATCGTGCGTACATTTGACGACACCGACGTTGAAAAACTGAAAGGTGCCGGTGCCGCAGAAATCGTGGCTGAAGTCGTCGAGGGCTCGCTAATGCTGGCGACCCAAACGATGCTGTTGCTCGGGCTGCCGCTCAATAAAGTGCTGGCGCGATTGCGGCAGGTTCGCGGCGAACGCTACGAACTGATGCGCGGATTTTTCCCCGGTGTCACCGACGTTGCAGATACTGAATTCGACAGCCACCAAACGCGCATGCAATCGATATTGGTCGATGAGGGCGCTGACGCTGTTGGGAAGACGTTTCGGGTGCTTCAGTTGGAAGCGTTAGACATTCAGCTCGTCGCACTACGCCGAAAAGGCGTGCGCGAAACCAAGCTGCAACCGGATATGCAATTGCAATCAGGCGATGTACTGGTGCTGGCGGGCACGCCGGAAGCGCTGGCGCGGGCGGAGATGCGGTTGTTGCAGGGATGAATGGGAACTTCTATAAACCCCAATAATGTCTCCCCGGCGAAGGCCGGGGCCTAAGTTTGCCAGCAATATCAGTCACTTATAAAACACGGATACTGGCCTTCGCCGGTACGACAGAGTTTTTAGAAGCTCGGATGTCAAACACTAGCAATGGCAAGGGTTTCAGAGAATTTTCCGTCGGAGAAGCCTGCCAATACTAGACTTTAAACAAAAAGCCCGCCGAAGCGGGCTTTTTGCGTTACAACTTTTGCTGCGATTAGAACGTCATGCAGACCGTGTAGCCAGTGGTATCGAAATCAGCAGTCGTCGATGCGATCGCTGCAGCTGGTGCGGCAACCGTGCCACCGGTTACCAACGCGCGAACCCGAACCGAACCAGTAGTTGTATTGTTGTCGTCGATGGTCGCGTCAAGCTGACGCGCGAATTTGCCGAGGATGCCGCTGGAACAGAACACGTAGGTTCCCGTCATACCGATAATTGGAATTTGCGTGACAATCGCGCCGGTGAGGCCGATACGTCCGCCCTCGACGTTATTTGGGTAGTACTCTACTTGGGTCATGTCGGTCGGACCCGCGGCATAGTTGGTCAAGCGAACAGCGCGCCAGTATTTTGCCGATTCGTCAGTGACGACTTGGGAATTCCATTCGCCGTCGATACGACCGTTGCCGTCACCCCGGTCAGTTATTGCTCCGCCCGGCAGGTTGGTGTCGGCACGCAGATCATCAGCGGGCACGGCACGGAATCTGTCCTGATAGCCATAGATGGCCAACGGGGCATTTTTAAAGTCTGTTGCGAGGTTCTTCACCTTCGCGCTGTTGATCAGTTCCTGCCCTTTCAAAATACCGCCGAGCAGCAGGCCGATAATCACCAGTACGATGGCGATCTCGACTAACGTAAAGCCTGATTGCTGGCCCTTCATGCTTTTAAAGTTTTTCATTTTTATCCTCCGAAATTGAATACAGTTAAGAGTGCGCTTGCTACGATGGCGCTGTCAAAATTGACTACCTGTTATTTACCTTACTGCCAGACCTGCCACCAGACCAAATACAAGGAAGAAAACGGTGAAATCGTTCATGTCCAGTTGCGGTAGTTGGTTTTTCATGTTGTCTCCGGGTGGAAGCTAGGCATTTGCCTGAGGTTGTATCAGCAATCGACGTGCCAAGTATTTAAGATGATGATTTATAAAGGAATTGTAAAATTCTTACGATGGTGTGCCAGTTTTACGACAGCTTGAGTTGCTCAAAAAACCAACACCTGTCCGGGTTTCCGACACCTTGAAGATGATGAACCGCTCAGCCAATAGCATCGGGCATTAATTCAGGCTACGCTAGCCCCAACTATTTACATCCACGTCAACCAAATCAATGACTAGCGTTTTTACACCTCAGCCGGCACCGTTGGCGACGCGTCTTATGCGTTGGCGGCGATGGGTCATTCTCGCGATGTTGCTGTCGCTGCACGCGGGACTGATCGCCGAGCCGGGCGGTTACTTTCAGCGTAGCTGGCTGATGGTGCATTTTGGGTTGTTCCTGTTGTGGCAACCATTCGTCAGCACCGACAGTGAGCTCAACGTATTTGCGACCGTTCTGTTTTTCGTGATCACCGCGGCTGTGATCTACAGTTTGTCCGGCTGGATGATGATGACATGGGTCGCCATTCTGATCGGCATCATGGGTGGCAAAGTATTTACCTTGCAGGCTGCGCGCAGGGGCCGGTTTTATTTGGTGGCCGTGTTTTATCTATTCACCATTTTGCTGCTTTGGGCCGTGCCGGTGCTGCTGCTGGAGATCCGCGCTCTGCCGGCGGGTCTGGCGGCGATGGTAAAAGTTCTTCTGCCCGTGGCGATGCTGATCATGGCGGTGTTGCCATATCGCGCCGAGGATGAAACTACGGCGCAGGTCTTTGATTTTTTCTACAGCCTGTTTATTTTCCAGCTCGTCGTCGTGCTCGTGCTTGGCAGCATCGCCGCGATGCGCGTTACTGATAATTCATATTTTCGTGCGGTGTTGCTGACGGTGATGTCATTTTCAGGTGCTTTGCTGCTTCTCGCAGCGCTTTGGGGGCCACGGGCCGGCTACGGTGGTTTGCGCACCTATTTTTCGCGCTACCTGATGAGCGTCGGCATGCCGTTTGAATTGTGGATGCGGCGCATCGCAGCACTTTCGGAAACCGAAATGACATCGGCGCGCTTTCTGCAGACTGCGATGGCGGAAGTGTCCACCATGCCATGGATTCTCGGCTGCAAATGGACCGCGCCCGATGGCAATGGCGAATTCGGCAAAGAGACCAGCCATCCCGCGCAGTTTCGATATCACGAACTGGACATCACATTTCATACCGAGAGCGCGCTTTCGCCTGCGCTATTTCTGCATTTGCGATTGCTCGCGCAGGTTGTCGGCGAATTTTACGAAGGCAAGCGGCGCGAGCAAGTGATCAAACAAAACGCATACATGCAAGCCGTGCATGAGACCGGCGCCAAGCTCACCCACGACATTAAAAATCTGTTGCAGTCTTTGTTTGCATTGACCTCAAAGAGCATCACGCGGCAAGGCGGCGATGATCCACTGGCAGAGCGCCGCGCTGCGACACCTTACGAGGCGATGCTGGATCGGCAACTGCCACAACTGACCAAGCGCCTGCAAACGACGCTCGAAAAATTACAAAATCCTGCGCTAGGCGGCACCAGTCTCACACTGACCGCCGAAGACTGGTGGAATGATGTGTTAGCGCGCCATGCAGGAAGCGGCTCATCGTTCGTGGCGCGCGGTGACATGAAGGTGGCGGTGCCCGTTAACTTGTTCGATACCGTGCTTGAGAATTGCCTGGAAAATGTACGCAAGAAGCAGCAGCGCGAGCCCGGTATCAGCGTTTCGATTGAGTTGCGAATTGGTCACGCAGCCGCGTTGATTATTAGCGACAGCGGTAGCGCGATCGCCAGCGCCGCAGTTGACAATCTGTTCCGCGCGCCCATCGCTAATTCACGTGGCGGCGGGCTTGGCATCGGTTTGTATCAGGCATTCAAGCAAGCCGAGCAAGCCGGGTACGTGTTGTCATTGGCGGCGAATGTGTCGGGAGATGTCAGGTTTGAACTGCGGCCTGCATGAAAGCATAAACTACGTAGAACGCCTATTGGCGAGCCTTTCAGACGAATATGCCTTCGCGAAGAACGCCAGCACTAGACTTTGATAAAATTTCGCAATGACCAAACATTCAGAAACGCCCGCGACGTCGATGCTCAAACAGCACGGCGTGATTTACACAGAGCATATTTACGATTATGTCGAACACGGCGGCACCAGCGTTTCATCCACTTCGCTCGGTGTCGATGAACATCACGTCGTCAAGACGTTGATTTTTGAAGATGACAAACGCCATCCGCTGTGCGTGCTTATGCACGGCGACCGTAAAGTCAGCACCAAGGAACTGGCGCGGCAGATTGGCGCCAAACGCATAGCACCGTGCAAGCCCGAGGATGCGATGCGTCACTCCGGCTATCAAGTTGGCGGCTGTTCACCGTTTGGATTGCGCAAGCCGATGCCGGTTTTCATGGAGGAATCGATCATGGCGCTCGATCGCATTCTCATCAACGGTGGCAAGCGTGGGTTCCTCGTCGGCCTGCTGCCGAAAGAGTTGGCGCGGGTAGTCAATCCGCAGATGGTAAATGCGGCGCTGGTGGAATGACGTCCGTCAGCGCCCGAACAACCGCAGCAGTAACGTCAGCGCCAGGCTCACCAGTACCGTACTTGTGACCGGCAAAAAATATTTACGGCCATTGCGTTTAAATCGTAAATCGCCCGGCAGCTTCCACAGCCCGAGCTTTGCTAATTGCGGCGCAAACAGGCCGAGCAAAATTACCACCACCGCCAGCACCAGAATCCACTTGATCATTTTTGGGTCTGCGACGGCTATGCGGAAATGTTATCGCCTGCGCCCGACACCGTGGGCGCACTCGTATCGTCGCGCCGTCGCGCAATCGTTACGCCGACCATCTTCACGCCACGCATGTGATTGATCTTGGCCACGCTGATTTTTACCCATTGCGCGTTGAAGTCGTGCAACACGACTTGCGAAATATGTTCCGCCAGCGCTTCGAGCAACTTGAAATGCTGATCCTTCAAATCGCTGCGAATTCGCTCCACCACTTTGCCGTAATCAACGGTATCGCGAATGTTGTCGCTCTCTCCCGCGACAAGCGTGTCAAGGCCAATTTCAAGATTGAAATCCAGCGTTTGCGGGGAAAGTTTTTCCCATTCATAAATGCCGATCCACGCGTCGGCACGAAGCTCGCGGATGAAGATGGTGTCCATGCAAAGTATTGTAAAGTATCGGCATGACCAACTCACTGATCGCAATCATTCTTGCCTATCTCATCGGCTCGCTTTCGTTTGCCGTGATCGTAAGCTGGGCGATGGGCCTGCCAGACCCGCACACCTACGGCTCCGGCAACCCAGGTGCAACCAACGTGCTGCGCACCGGGAAAAAACTGGCAGCCATTCTTACTTTGCTGGGCGACGCTGGCAAAGGCTGGTTCGCGGTGTGGCTGGCGCAGAAATATGCCGCCGATTTCGGACTCTCCCCGGCGACGCTCGCCGGTGTGGCCATCGCGGTTTTTCTTGGCCACCTGTTTCCCGTGTTTTTCAAGTTTCTCGGTGGCAAAGGCGTGGCGACTGCACTTGGT
>JANOQY010000092.1:0-1599 GCA_031414995.1 Betaproteobacteria bacterium | reverse complement strand
GCGTAGTCGCGAGGGCTCGGCGTCTTACCGCCCGGTAGGACTAAAGCGAAATCCTTCAGCATGGTGCGCAAGCCGTCGAGTTTTTCCTCGCTAGGCCCGGCGTGAATGCGATACAGCGCGGGATGCTCGTGCTCGATCAGGAAATTGGCCGTACTCACGTTGGCCGCGAGCATGCATTCCTCGATCAGGCGGTGCGCATCGTTGCGCGTGGACGGTACGATGTTTTCAATCTTGCCGCCGTCGGTGAACAGCATCACCGTCTCTGCGGTATCGAAATCGATGGCGCCGCGTTTATTGCGCGCCGCCAGCAAGACCTGAAACACTTCATCCAGATGCTGCATGTGTGTCCACAAATTCTTGGCGATGCCGTGATCTGGCTCATTCGCATAAAGAAGCTTGGCCACGTTGGTGTAGGTCAGCCGCGCAGCGGAATGAAAAACCGCCTCCATGAACTCGTAGCGTTTGATTTCGCCGGTCGATGAAATCGACATTTCGCAGACCAGTGCCAGGCGGTCCACGTTGGGCTTCAGCGAACACATCTCGTTCGACAGCGCCTCTGGGAGCATCGGGATCACGCGCCTTGGAAAATAAACGGAATTGCCGCGCAGCCGCGCTTCACGATCCAGTGCATCGCCGGTTTTTACATAGTGCGAAACGTCCGCAATCGCGACCAGCAGACGGAAGCCTTTGCCTTGCCGTTCGCAATAAACCGCATCATCGAAATCGCGGGCGGTTTCGCCATCGATAGTCACAAACGGCAGGTCGCGCAAATCGGCGCGGCCTTTCATATCGGCAGTCGTGACCTTCTTTGGAACCTTTTTTTCCAGCGCTTCCACGTCATCGGGCCAGATGTACGGCAAATCGTGCTTGCGCAGCGCGATCTCTATTTCCATCCCCGGGTCAGCGTAATTGCCCAGCACTTCGGTCACGCGTGCGACCGGCTCGGAATTCTTGGCTGGCTGCGCAACCAGATCGACCATCACCACCTGCCCGCTTTTAGCACCCCCATCGAAGCCGGGCTCGACGAGGATGTCCTGGCTGATACGCTTGTTCTCGGCAACCACAAACAGCACGCCGCGCTCGGAAAACAAGCGGCCGACCAGTTTGGTGTTTTTCCGCTCCAGAACCTCAACGATGGAACCCTCACGACGTCCACGGCGATCCACGCCCACCTCCCGAACCATGACGCGGTCACCATCGAGCACCTTGTGCATTTGCTTCGGTCCCAGAAACAGATCGTCGGAACCGTTGTCCGGCACCAGAAAACCAAAACCGTCAGGGTGCCCCTGTACGCGGCCAGGAATCAGATCGAGTTTTTCAACGAGGCAGATGTCGCCCTGACGATTGCGCATCACCTGCGCCTCACGTTCCATCGCAGCGAGGCGGCGCGTGAAGCCATCCATTTCGTCATCGCCGATGTCTAGCATGGTGACGAGTTGGGGCATATTCATCGGCACGCCTGTCTTGGCGAGCAATTCGAGAATTAATTCACGACTGGGGAGCGGATTTTCGTACTTGGCCTGCTCGCGGGCCTTGTGGGGATCGGCAGCGCGAGGCGACTGGTGCGATTTATTGTTTTTCTTGGTCAAAATGGCTTTC
>JANOQY010000091.1:0-4318 GCA_031414995.1 Betaproteobacteria bacterium | reverse complement strand
CACATGGTTGCTTTTGGGGTCTCCAAAAATTTCTCTCACCGCAGCAATCCGGTAACGGTTCAGATACTCGTTGAAGTTCTGATAGCCTAGAGTCTGGTTGATCAGCTTGCGTAACCGATGTTGGGTTACTGCAAGCTGGGCAGAAAGCGTCACTATTGTTAGTTCGGGATCCCTGAACGCCTGCAGTTCTGTCATCATCTTTTCCAGTTTTTGCAACAGTTCGGCATCCCGCTCATTCGGGCGCTCTGCCGGATTGGTACGCGATCGAAAATTGACCGCGTCGCGATCAATGACGAGCATCCAGAGGCAGCCCCAGGCAATCGCCGGCCATATCGCCAACGTCTTGATCGTACCGCGTGATATTCCTGAACGATCCGCCGCCAGCGGGTCGGCAAGCGCGGTAACGACAGCTACAAAAACCACGACCAGCACGAAATGGACGCGGGCTGATCGCTTGATTTCCAAAAGGTCATTGGTTCTTCCGCGCAAGGTCGAAAAGACCAAATGGCCCATAAGGATCAAGGAGAAAATCGTGGCAGTATGAAGTACCCACGGCGCTGTTGCTGCAACGGCGCTAACACCGAAATGGTTGATCCACAGAAGCGGCACACAATAGATGATTCCGACCACCCAGTGCCAAGGCTCCATGCTGAAATCTTCTTCGAATAGCGAGAGCGCAAACAGCCAAACGCAGACCAGGTGCGGTACCGCCAGGAACCTGAAAAACGCGTAACCAGCATTGGGCAGGCCCATGACATCAGGCGTCATGACGATGAACAATGCGATGACGCTCAGGCAAGCGATCAGAAGATATCGTGCGCCCCGCCACGCTTGAAGCTCGCGCAAAGCAAGCAGCGCCAAAATGGCCAACAGGCCTATGCCCGTAAAGCGCGCGAAGGAATCGAGAAACAGCATGGCGCGTCTTACGAATGCCGGGCTGCATATTCAATCGCCGTGCATACTTGTCCCGATACAGTCCTTTGCGCGGAATCGATCATGTTTTGCGCGATAATGATGAGACGGCGATGGCGGGGCCGCATAGTCAGCAGTCGCGCTCACGAATGGGGTAAGCATCCTCTTCATCCTAAATCCCTTTTCTCTTCATTTTTCAGGACAGAATATGCGATTCTTTGCCACTACGATGCCGCTTGCCGCGATGCTGTTTCCTATCGCGAGTCCCGCCCTGGCGCAGGCCGATGCTGCTAAGGCTAACAACATTGTGATAGCCAATACGGACCTGCAGCCGCGCGTTGAAAATGGTCGGCAAGTTTACGAGGCATCCCAGTTTGCCCGTTTCGCAGCCCAGACCGCACTGGAGATGGTTTCGGAAATTCCGGGCTTTGCGATAACCGCGCTCAGCGCAGAGCGTGGATTGGGCGAAGCGTCGCAAAATGTCCTGATCAATGGGCAGCGGATTACGGGCAAAAGCAATGATGCGGAAACAGCGCTTGGACGTATCCCGGCATCGTCTGTTGTCCGACTGGAAATCGCCGATGCAGCGACGCTCAACATTACCGGCATTAACGGGCAAGTACTGAATGTCGTTACCCGAACCGATGGTTTGAAAGGCACTTTCACTTGGCGTGGCCGGGTGCGGGGCCGCATTGCGCCGATGTTCACCAATGCCGAAATCGGTATTTCCGGCAAATTGGGGAAAGGCGATTTCACCCTCGGGATCAACAATGGCGAAGCGTCACGCGCGGGCGGTTGGGGCCCCGACATTACACGCGGTCCGAACAGCGATGTGCGGGTTACGCGCGAGATGTTCAACTATTTCTATACAGATCGCCCGCGCCTTGCCGGCACCTATAGCGTGAAGAGCGATGCCGGATCGATCTTCAATGCCAATGCCGAAGTTGAATATTACCGCTTTCGCAGGCGTGCTGAATTTGATGTTCTGGTTACCGGCGGTCTGCCCAGTACAGAACTGAGCACGGGTCGAACCAATGGCTGGAGTTTTGAGGGCGGCGCCGATTATGAATTTGCGTTTGGCGGGGGGCGTCTGAAGCTGATCGGCTTCCACCGCGGTGCGCGCAACCCGACCAACGATGTTTTTCGAAGCGACTTTACCAATGGCGACCTACCGACCGGAGAACGCTTTGATCAGCTGGTGCATGATGGGGAATCCGTGCTCCGCAGCGAATATCGCTGGAAAAGCGGCGCAAGCGACTGGCAGCTCTCACTGGAAGGTGCCTATAATTATTTTGACCGCGAGTCTGAGCTGTTTGAACTGGTAGATGACGATTTTGTTATCCAGACTTTCGATGGAGGAACGTCGCGTGTTGAGGAAAAGCGAGTGCAAGCCCTTTCCTCTTACGCCCGTCCGCTTTCGGATGAACTGACCTTTGAAGCGAGCCTAGGCGGCGAATATAGCCAGCTGAGCCAGACCGGCGTCAACGGCCTGACCCGATCCTTCATCCGGCCCAAAGGCTCGGTTGCGTTGACCTGGAAAGCGAGCCCGGCCTTTACCCTGTCGAGCAAACTGCAACGCAAGGTGGGGCAATTGAGTTTTGGTTCCTTTCTTGCCTCGGTCGATCTTCAAAACAGCAACAATAACGCTGCCAACCCGCAACTGGTACCGCCGCAAAGCTGGCTGTGGGAGAATGAGGCCAATTGGTCGCTGGGCAAACTCGGTTCGATCAAGTTCAAACTGGACGGCGAATTAATCAGCGACCTTGTCGATCAGATTGCGATAAGTCCGACGACCGAGGCTGTTGGCAATCTGCCCGGTACAGCAAAGCGGTTGCGCGGCGAAATTAATGGCAGCTTTGTGCTTGATAGCATTGGCTTTAACGGCGCGAAGCTTGATCTAGTCGCAGCACTTCAAAAAACGCAGTTGCGCGATGCGCTCTCGATCAAGCGCCCGATAAGCAATCGCGGCCTAAGCTATTGGAACGTTACCTTCCGCCATGACATCCCTGATACTGATTGGGCATGGGGCTTTATCGGGGAAAGGGATGTTGCCACCCCATTTTATCGGCTGAGTTATCAATCGCGTGAGGTCAACACGGCCATCACCTCATCCCTTTATGTCGAACATAAAGACATATTCGGTCTGAAAGCCCGGGTGACGGCGCAAAATCTATTCAACCAGAAAGAGAAAACGTTCGAGACATTTTATGTCGGCCGGCGCACTGGCCCCATCCGCTTCACCCGCGACAGCTCCATCGAATGGGGGCCGATGCTGCGACTCACAGTCTGGGGAACCTTTTGAGTTTCAGCCCAGCCACCCACCAATTTTCTAATCGCATAACCAGAGGATATCCTATGAAAACCGCTTTCATCTTTGCAGCCCTGATACTGTTTCACACCGACGTACCCTATGCACACGCTACCGAACCACAAACGGCAACCAAGCCCGCTGGCGTAGAGGCCGAGCGGCGCAGGGAAGCCATGGTGCCAATCGAGAATTACATAAGGTCGCAGGAAACTGGCACGGCGGATTCTGCGCGCGCCGCCTTTCACAAGGACGCCCGCATGGATGGTGTACGCCAGACCGGCTATGTCTCGGCACCAATTGATGACGCATGGTTTGGGCGATATCCCGGCAAACCCGATAAGGATGAGCCGCAAGCCAAACGCACGGTAGACATGATCGATCTTACCGCGACCACAGGGTCTGTGCGGCTAAAATCGGTTTACCCCAAGATGGCGTTTGAAGACTATATGATGCTGTTGAAAGTCGACGGTGAATGGAAGATTATGCAGAAACTCTTCCACATCGTGAGGGCACCGACTGCTGAGGGCCAGAGCGCAGCGAAGGCCGTTGGAGCCTCCGAAATCAAAGCAGCTTTGGTACCGATCGAAAACTATATCAAGGCACTCGAAACCGAAAATCTGGATTATGCGCAGCGCGCTTTTCACAAGGACGCACGCATGATTGGCGTGAACGCAAGAGGATATTATTCCAATCCCATTTCAGAATTCATGAAGAATATGGACGGCAAGCCGCAAGATGACGAAGCGCTTCGCGTGCGCAGTATTGAGATGATCGATATAACCCCAACGTCAGGCGTCGTCCGTTTGGAGCTGGTGTACCCCGACATAATTTTCGTCGACCATATGTCGCTGGTGAAAATCGAAGGCGAATGGAAGATTGTTCAAAAGCTGTTCCACGCAATGCGGCCTCCAGCTCCGATTGCGGCGAAATAGCTGCGAGGCGTTGTGCGAAGGCTGATTCCGAGTGAATTTCTGGCGGGGCTTTACAGCCCCAAAAGGCGTCCGTCGTCACGCCAACGGCGGGCTCGGTTATGCCGACTGCGGCGCGTCCTGTAGGGCGCCTGTGAGCTCTCGGGTCAAAACAGAGTGATCCACGTCC
>JANOQY010000090.1:0-19061 GCA_031414995.1 Betaproteobacteria bacterium | reverse complement strand
GGCTGATGGCGATGTTGCTATTGACGCTGGTACGTACAGATTTGATTTCCGGCTGGCAAAATTCCATCAAGCCGGACATGCCGAATCGTTTTGTGATCAATATTCAAAGCGATCAGCTGGCGCAAGTTAAAAGCTATTTTTCTTCCCGCAGTATGAGCACGCCCGACTTGTATCCGATGGTGCGTGGACGCTTGGTGGAAATTAACGACAAAGCCGTCACGCCATCGAATTTCAAGGACGAACGCGCCAAGCGCACCAGCGAGCGCGAATTCAACCTGTCGTGGGCGGCCAGTATGCAAGCCGACAACAAAGTGATCGCTGGAAAATTCTGGACGCCCGATACCAAAGAGAAACAGTTTTCAGTTGAAGAGGGAATCGCCAAAACGCTCGGCATCAATCTGGGCGATACGCTCACTTACGATATCGCTGGATCGCGCTTCACCGCGAAAGTCACCAGTCTGCGAAAAGTCGAATGGGATTCGTTCAAAGCCAACTTCTTCGTTATCGCCAGCCCCGGCGTGCTCGACAGCTACCCGGCCAGTTACATCACCAGCTTTCACCTGCCGCCCGGCAATGAGGCGGTGGTGAATGGCTTGGTAAAGCAATTCCCGAATGTCTCGGTCATCGACCTGACCGCGATCATGAATCAGGTGCGCACCATCACCAATCAAGTCGGCGATGCAGTCTCGTTTGTGTTCCTGTTTGCGCTGGCTGCGGGGTTGGTGGTGCTCTATGCAGCCATTGCGGCCACGCAGGATGAGCGCGTGTTTGACGCAGCCATCATGCGCACACTAGGGGCCAGTCGCAAGCAAATGGTGGTGGTGCAGTTGGCAGAGTTTCTCGCTATCGGGCTGCTCTCCGGGTTAATCGCGAGCGCTGGTGCGATGGCATTGGCGATGGTGCTCTCAGATCGCGTGCTTGGCGTGCCTTATCACTTCAATCCGATGATTCCGCTGATCGGGATTATTGGCGGCGGCATCGGCATTGCGCTTGCGGGCTTGTTGGGGACACGTAAGGCGGTATCGACGCCACCGTTGGTGACGATTCGTGGGGTGGCTTGAGTGGTGGGCGGTTGAAACTTCATGAAAGACGTGGGTTTTCAGGGCTTTTCTGGCTAAGAGGCACGTCGGTTGGCGTGCTGTGAGGCGAGGTGGGCTGACGACTTACTGCGATGGGAAGGTGAAAGAGTTGACCCTCTACGTTGGGCAAGAGAAGTTCGCATTGTCCCGTTAGAATTAGACCTCCTGCCCAATTCCGCGACGTCATGCCTACGCCCCCCAACCCTGCAAGGAAAGCGCAACCGCACTACTTGCTCAATAGCTCGCATGGCCTGCCGAGTAACCAAGTCCACCAACTTGCGCGCGACCGGCAAGGGCGCTTATGGCTGGCATCGCCGGTCGGCCTCACTCGCTATGACGGCAGTTTTGTTTTGTCGTGGGATCGTGCCAGTGGCTTGACATGCAATGGCCTTCGCTGCGTAGCAACAGATGATGAAAATTCCGTTTGGATCGGAACCGATCTCGGCGTTGACTTGCTCGACTCAAACGGTCATCCACAGCCGACTGTTGCGCCGGGCATGTGGCACTTCGGTCTGTGCCAACGTATCGTTGCTGGCAGTGAAATTGCCTGGTTGGGCTGTGCCCATGGTTTGGTCCGGCTGGAACGTATTTCGCCCAAAGATGGGTATCGCGTTTCCGCGCATTTCGATACCGGCTATATCGTCAGCCTGATTCGGCTCGGTGAGAACCGCGTCATCGCGGCTTCTTCGCGTGAGGGCATGATTGAATCCGATGGCTTGCAATGGTGGCCGTATCGCTGCGAGGCTTTGTTGGGCCGACGGGTGACGCATGTACTCGCCGGTTTCGCGGGCGAAATCCTTGTCGGCACCGATGGCGGAGTTGTCGTGATAGACGACGCCACCAAGCGGCAGCTCGCAAGGCTGGAATTATCTGGCGAGGGCCGGGAGAAGACGGTTACCGCGCTGGCCATCGAACAGGATAGATATTGGTGCGCGTTCGGTAACACGCTGGCCTGCTTTTCCCGAGGCGACTCTGAAGGAGTTCCCTGCGAACAGTATTTTGCCGATAGCACCATAAACGATTTGCTGGTGGATCCGCTTGGTAACGTATTCCTCGCCACCAACGCCAGCGGACTTGCATTGGTAAGCTGTCTGCGGAGCGCCATCCAACAGATAGACCTCAGACATGAAGGCGGCGTGTATCTGGTCAGACATAAGCATGCCGAGGAGTACTTGATAGGCGGCGACGCTATTTTGGGTCAGGTCAATCTGAGGCCGCAGAGCGCAAGCTTTTCTCCATTGCAGGCGGGGTTGCCCAATACCGTCGTATGGGACTGCTTGGAGGATGACGACTGCACACTTGTCGCGACGCAAGCGGGCCTCTTTGGTGCGCCGCCCGGCGGTGTATTTTCCAGAATGTTTCCTGCCGACCCAGTATTGGATGCGCCAAACAGGGTGCTTATACGCCGCAGTGACACGATTTGGGCCGGAACCTTGCGAGGACTCACCTGCATTCGCAATGGTATTTCGCACCCGGTGGAGGCTGCCGGCTTGTCTCTCGGATACGTCTACGCGATGCAACTTGACGAACAGCAAGCGCTTTGGATCTGTACGCTTGGCCGAGGTTTGTGGCGCGAGCACAGCGGGCTGGTTTCCGTCGTCGCGCCACCGCTGACCGCAACTGGAAACACCTATGCGATTGCCCAAAGCCCCGGGGGCAGGTTCGTCGTGCTTCAGGACGAAAATGTGGTGTTGCTCGATACCAATCTGAACGCTCGGTTGGTCGCCGTTCTGCCGCCTGTCTCGGGCTGGACCGTTACGTGGATCGATGAGCAGACGGTCGCCATCGGTGCGTCGGACGGACTGCGCATCGTCAATATTGATTCGGGGCATGTCATCAGCAAAGTCAGCGCCTTTCTGCCCTTGCGCGACTGGGAGTTCACAAACAATCGCACACTCGTACGCGTTGGACAGGGTCGCTTTTTGTGCGGCGTCAGCGGCGGGCTGGTGCGTGTCGATTGTGCGAAGTTAAAAACTTACCTGCCGCCAACTTGCCAGTTGGTTGATGTGCATTGGAGCGGAGTTGAGCCGGAGTATAAAAGTGGCGAAGTCATATTGCGCCCTGGCAAATGGTCGCTACGGCTGCGCGCCTGCGCGCCGTGGTTTGTCGACATAGCTAGTGTGCGCTTTCAGTTTCAGTTGGTCGGCTTCGATACCGAGTGGTCGGCGCCGACGTTGCGAGCGGAAGTTACTTTCAACTCGCTTCCGCCCGGCCGCTATCGGCTAATGTGCCGTGCACTGTCCCCACTTACCGGCATCGGGCCCGAGGCAGAGCTATTGCGCATCGTTGTGGAAGTCCCGTTTTGGGCGATGGGTTGGACCACCATGTTGGCGGGCATCGAAACACTTTATGACAGACAGATTCGTGCGCGAACTCGCAACGTCGCGCTGCTGGAGGAAAATCGAGCGTTGGAACAGGCTGTCGCCGAACGCACCGATGCGCTGGTCAGATCAAATCATGAACTGGAAGCCGTGCGCGACGCGTATCAGAAACTCTCAGAAGTTGACGAACTAACAGGACTGGGCAATCGCCGCAAGTTCGAGCGCGAGATTGAACGCATGATCGCGCTGGCGAATCGACTGCAAATTCCAATCGCGCTGCTTATGCTGGATATCGACCATTTCAAAGCGGTAAATGATCGCCTTGGACATCCGGTGGGAGACGAATATCTACGTTCGATCGGACGTGTGCTGTCAATCGCGGTGCGCAGAGGCGAGGATACAGCAGCGCGTTATGGCGGCGAAGAATTTGCCGTTCTACTGGTCAATACCGGCGTCGATGGCGCGGGGAGTCTAGCCGAGCGAATTCGAGCAGGCGTCGAAGCGCTTAAGTTACGCAACGACTTCGCCTCCGCTGGCATTGTCACTGTTTCGATCGGCATTGCCGTCGTCCTGCCCGGCGTTCCTAGCCGCCGCGATGACCTGATTGGCGTCGCCGATCGCGCGCTCTATCGGGCCAAGGGTGAGGGCCGCAATCGTGTTGTTGTTGGAGATTGAAATTAAGGCAGCAGTCCATTTTTGCCTAGTGCGCGCGCGGAATCAGCAGCACCAAGCGAGCTAAAGCGGCCAAGCTCGTATTTTCCAGCCCTCGGGCAAATCGCCCGCCTGCACGATATCCACTCGCATGGGCAAGTCGCTCTCGCTGAACGCGTCGCGCAGTACAAACAGCTGCTCCAACGGCAGCGGCTCACCTGCGATGGCAAGATCAAGATCAGAGTGCGGCTTTACGCGTCGCCGGTCAGCTGCGCTCCCAACAACACGCGATCCGAATGCAAAAAACCGGTGATGCGGCGCGTGCTGACCTATCAATGTTCGAACTAACGCGAGGCACGGTTCCGGCAGCGCCAGCTCACTCTCCTCGTCCACGACGTTCATGCGCTTGCCGCCACCAGCTTGCTCAGCAGTGCCTCGGCTAATGAAGTGGTTGCCAAATGCGATGAATGAAAATCAAGCATGTGTTTTCGGGGAAGCTAATGAAATTGAATGATAGCGTACTTGAATTTTTTTCTGGGGAACGCTCCCGTGCAACGGTGTTTTGTGGGGCGGCGATCCCTGAAATTACCTTGGAAGAAAACCGCTGTCATTTCGAACGAAGAGAGAAATCTGCTTTTGCACGACAACACGGCAACAGCAGATTTCTCACCCGATAAAACCGGGTTCGAAATGACATGGAGGGGAAGTTTCGCAGGAGGAAGAAAAAGCGCACAGCGACAATTGTTTGCAGCATATTTCAATGCAGATCGCCATTCCACGAGCCTTCCAGCCATAAAACACCTGGAAAGCCTCACCAGTGCTAGACATTGAACAATCCGTCGCCGATCAAACAGCTATCGTGTCAGTACCCGGCGCGTCAGATAACTGGCTAAATCCACCAGAGCCACCAGCAAAATCATCGCAATCAGGATCGTGGCCGTTTTGTTCATATGGAACAGTCCCATGTGAAACGACAGCAATTGTCCCAAGCCGCCAGCACCGACCACGCCAAGTACAGCCGCCGCGCGGATGTTGTTTTCCCAGCGATAGAGGGTGTACGACATGATTTGCGGCAATACCTGCGGCAATGTGGCGTAGAAAAAAATCCGCGTATTGGAGACGCCTTGTGACCGCAGCGCAATGGCTGGGCCGGGCGGGGCGTTTTCAATCGCTTCAGCGAACAAGCGACCGAGCACGCCGGTGGTGTGCAACGCAAGCGCCAGCGTACCTGCAAACGGACCGAGGCCAGCCGAGATCAACAGCAACGCCGCCCAAACGAGTTCAGGAATCGAGCGCAACACATTGAGCAGCAGACGGGTCGGCAACCTGATTAGCGCCCGATCCTCGCGATGGAGCGTGCTCGCGGGCAGCGCAATAAAGATGCCGAGCGCCATGGCGATGATGGTTCCAAGTAGCGACATGGCAAATGTCTCGACAGCACCAACCCACACCTTGGCGAGGAACACCGTTGATAAGTCCGGCGGAAAAAATTCGCGGATGAAGCGCAGCATGCTTTCGCCCGCTTCGACCGAAAAAAATGCGCGCCAATCGAGGTTGAGGCTCCAGAAGCTGACGACAATCAGCCCCAACAACAAGGCACCAAACCAGCATGCGCGGCAGCGTGCATCAAATATCGGCGGCGCGCGTGGCGGACGGTTCATCAACCGATCTCCTTGCGCAACCAACTGCTGACGCGATCAGCGAGCGCAACCAGCAGGATGAAGACGATCAACATCGTGGCCACTTCGCCGCCATTGAACATTTTCATCGAGTTATCCATTTGCTGGCCGAGGCCACCCGCACCAACAAAACCCAACACCACGGACGAACGAATCGCGCATTCCCATCGATACACCGTATACGACGTAATTTCTGCTGCGTTCTGCGGCAACAAGGCATAGAAAAACGCCTGCATGCGCCCGCTGCCATTGCGCATGAGTGTGGCGCTGGCGTGGGCTTCGCCACTTTCCAGAATTTCCGCGTAGACCTTGCCGAGCATGCCACCGTAAGTTAACGCAATGGCCAGCACGCCGGCTGTCGGCCCCAAACCGACGACGCGCACGAACACGAGTGCCCAGACCAGCTCCGGCACGCTGCGCAGCAGGATTAATGTGAACCGCAGTACCTGTCTGAAGGCAAATGGCAGCGGCGCCATGCGCCCACTCAGCGTTGAAATGGAGAGCGCGCTGGTTGATAGCAGCGTGAGAGGGATGGCCAAAAGCAACGCGAGGGTCATGCCAGCCGTGGCGGTCGCCACCGTGCGCCAGGTTTCCTTCGCCACCAGTAGCAGAAACTCCTGGTTAATCACGGGCGGGAAAAAGTCCTTGACGAACTGCCATGTGGATTTGCGGCTTTGCGCGTCAAACAGTAGCCACGGTTTGAATTCGGTGGCTACCATTAGCGGCCAGAGCAACACGATCGCCAGCGAAATCCAGAACACGCGCCCAATCCAAGCAGGATCGCGGCTTGGGACGGCGTGTGTTTTCGCGGTGCCAGGCGTTGCGCGCGGCATGGTTAGCGGCAATGCATCACGGGCGGTGCCGCGTCGGCGTTAGTTTCTGCGGAGGTGTCGGGAGCAGGGCCAACCAGCTCTTCCTCATGCTGCAAATAGAGCTGCCTGAGTCGCTCTGGCGTGACTTCCCTGGTAGGAAGGTCAAAGGCGACGTTTCCATCACGCAATCCGATAATGCGCCCAAAGCGTGCCAGTGCAACATCGACCTGATGCAGCGTCATCACCAACGTGACGCCGCGCGCGCGCGATTCTGCGAGTAGCGAATCCATGACCTGTTTGGCGCGGGTCGGATCGAGTGCCGACAATGGCTCGTCGATTAGCCAAAGGGTGGCCGGTGAGACCAGTGCCCTCGCCAGACCCACACGTTGACGCTCGCCGCCGGACAAACGATCCACACGCTCAAATATTTTTTCGCTCAGGTCAAATTTTTCCAATGCCGCATGCGCGCCAGCAATGTTTTGCGGATAAAACAGTGATCGTAAACTTGTCCAGAAACCCATCGCCGGGAGACTGCCCGCCAGCACCGAGGTCACGACGCGTTGGCGCGGCGGCAGCGGCGGCACCTGTGGCGCAAGGTATAGCCGACCACGCAACAACTGCAATTGCGGTCGCGACAACTGCCACGGGTCGAGGCCATCGATTATCACGCCACCAGAGGTCGGTTGAAGAGCGCAGGCAAGCGCGCTGAGTAGCGTGGTCTTGCCCGCACCAGATGGCCCGATGATGGCGACCTGCTCGCCCGAAGCGATGTCAACGGATGCATCGCTAAGGGCGGCAGGCGTCCCGGCGCGCGCTGCGGGATGACGCGCGCTAAGTTTCTTGGTTTGGAGCTTCAACGACGAAAAGCCGCGACGCGTTACAACAAACCTGCGCTGCGTGCTGCTGCCTCGATACCTTTGTAATTGCCCGCATCGGTGGGGATATAGCGGGTGGCGCGATTGAGTTTGAGAATTTCAGCACCTTCTGGCGTGGCGGGATCAATATCGAGCAGCGCCTTGGTTACTTTTCCACGCATATCCGCTGGCATGTCGGCATGTACTGCCCAGTTGTAGTTGTAGAAACCAGGTGTGGTGAAGAAAACATCAACGGCTTTGGTGTCAACCTTGTTCTCACTGACAAATTTTTTCCAAACGGTAATATCGAGTGCTGCCGCATCGACCTTGCCGCTCACGACGGAGGCAATCGTTGCATCGTGCGCACCCGAGTAGGCCACACGTTTGAAGTCTTTTTCAGGATCAATTTTGGCTTGCAGCAAGAAGCTGCGCGGCATCAGGTGGCCAGACGTGGAAGACTGGGAGCCAAAGGAGACTTGTTTGCCTTTCAGGTCTTCCAGTTTTTTGATGCCAGAGTCAGTTTTGCTGATGAAAACAGACTGAAATTTTGCGTCTTCCTCGCGCTGGGCAATCGGAATGACTTTGCCGTTGGAGCGAATACTTGCCTGTACAAACGTAAATCCGCCAAACCAGACCAACTCTACTTTCTTGTTTACCATCGCCTCTACCGCGGCCGGGTAATCTGTTACCGGCGTAAATTCAACCTTGACACCGAGTTTCTTCTCGAGATACTGCGCGAGTGGCGTGAATTTGCGCATCTGTTCGGTTGCGGCTTCTTCGGGAATGGTAGTGACGCGAAACGTCTGTTGCGCATGGGCGGCGGAACCCATGGCGAACAATACACAGGTAAAAAGTGATTTCAATGTACGTGATGAAGACAGGCTAATCATGGCAAACTCCGTAAAGTAAATAGGTAGGAAAATGATTTTAAAATCTTCGCCTGCAGCAGGATGGCCGACAGGCAATCCGATCGCATGCACGATCCAAGCAAACAGTCGGTGAAATGAATAAACCCGAATTCAAAGCAACGCAAATTCAAGCCGACCGTGGCGTTCGTATTATCAACCAACTGCACGTTAATCGCGAGCGTGAACGTGCACAATTGATAGCGGGCCTGCTCGTATCGCCCGCGCATATCGAACCCAAATATTTTTACGACGAATTGGGTTGCACGTTGTACGCGGCAATATGCCAATTGGATGAGTATTACCCGACGCGAACCGAGCGCGCTATCTTCCAGCAATACCGCAATGAGATCAGCACAAAGATTGGCGATTTTGGCCGTTGTGGCACTTTCGTTGATCTCGGTGCCGGAGACTGCGCTAAAGCCATGTCATGGCTTCCGTTCATTCAGCCAAAGCGCTATCTGGCCGTTGACATCGCCGGTCCGTCGCTGGAAACCGCGTTGGACAACATGGCGACTGAATTTCCTGAGACCGAAATGGTCGGGCTGGTCACGGATTTTTCGCTTGAACTTGTGATTCCAGCTGACTTGCTGCTGGAACGGACCACTTTATTTTATCCGGGCTCAAGCATTGGCAATTTCACCCCCGCAAACGCTACGCAGTTTCTAGTGCAAATGCGACGTCACACCAATGGTGGCGGACTGCTCATTGGCGTGGACGCCAAAAAAGACAAACGCCGCCTCGATGCAGCCTATGCCGATGCGCTTGGCGTAACTGCCGCGTTTAATCTCAATGCGTTGCGGCACATTAATCGCGTTATTGGCACCGATTTTGACGAAGCGCAGTGGCGCCATGTGGGTGCATACAACGAACAACTTGGGCGCGTGGAAATGTATCTGGAATCGATCATCGATCAAAACGTGATAATTGACGGGCACACGCGCGGTTTTGCTAAGGGTGAACGGATTCACTCAGAAAATTCGTACAAGTACACCCAGGCCGAATTTGATTTGATGCTTCGCGAGGCCGGGTTCTCTGACATCAGCGTGTGGACCAACAGCGAGCAGGCGTTCTGGGTGTTTTACGCGCGCTGATTCGCTCGTGTCTTGGCCTTTATCTCAGTCGGCCTTCAAAAAGATAGCGGCTTCCCGGTACGGTTGAGCGTACGGAATAGTCTGCGCATAACTCGGCGAGCAACGTCCACGGCCGATCAAATCCATCGAAATTGGTGATAGTCCTTTGATGCGTTTTCCGCAGATACCAATTGCCTATGAAGAACCACGATGGAAATAATTTGGTACTGGCGGCGACGATGCGTGTCCCGGATTTCGCCTGACGGAAAATATTTTCCAGCGACGAGCGTGAACGAATCAGATCGTGCGTATAACTGAATAAGATCACGTCCAGTGAACGATGGAGGTTGACCGTTTCACCGCAAGCATGGTGCAACGTGACGTTGGAAAGCTCTTGCCCGGCCACTCTTGCGCGGGCGAGCGCGAGCATGTCGGGCGATGGTTCGAAGCCAATCACGTGCCCGGTTTCGCGGACGCCCGACGATAGCATCGGCAAACACCATCCAGTTCCGCAGCCGGCATCGAGAACGGTCTCACCCGGTTGCAGGCGCAGCGCACCGATGGCGCACTTGCGAATGCCGGTAATGAATTTTGTTTCGTCGTCGTACGTGGGTGCGAGCGCGGCGTATAGACGAGATGCATCCGCTACTTGTGCGCTCATCCGGCGTCGCGCGCGAGCCGAAGACCTGAAAATTGCCAGCGCGCTTCTGGCGGAAAGAAATTGCGATAGGTAGGACGAATGTGCTGCCGGGGTGTTGCACACGAGCCGCCGCGGAGCACAAACTGATTACACATAAATTTGCCGTTGTATTCGCCAACTGCACCTTCGGCCGCACGATAACGCGGGTAGGGCAGGGAGGCGCTTTGTGTCCATTCCCACACATCGCCAAAAAGCTGCGCTGGATGCGAGGAATATTTTTCATCGCGCAATGCGAGCGGGTGCAATGCACGACTCTCCAGGAAATTACCTTCAATTTCAGTTTGGCCAGCCGCATGTTCCCACTCGGCTTCACGCGGCAACCGTGCGCCTTTCAGGTGCGATTGCATCGAGGCCCACCGCGCGAAGGCATCGGCCTCGAAGTAATTGATGTGGCAGATTGGCGTGTGGGCATCGATTGGCACCATGCCGTGCAAGGTAAAGGTGTGCGACTGTCCATCGCGCTGTTCCCAGTAAAGTGGTGCCGAAACATGATTGGCCTGCACCCAGTCCCAGCCCATCGAGAGCCACAATTTCGGGCGCGTGTAGCCGCGGTCGGCAACGAAGGCGGCAAAGTCGCCATGCGTCACCGGATACGATGCGAGCTCAAATGGCTCAAGGAAGACTTGGTGGCGCGGGCCTTCATTGTCGAAAGCAAAAGCTGAGGCCTCAATGTCAACGTCGTGACCGATGGAAACCATCCCGCCCCGATAAGTTACCCAGCGCGGTTTGCGTCCCTGAATCGTGGTTAGCGGCCAACGGTCTTGATAGGCGGGTTTCAAAGGGTTTTTTGATAGTAGGTGTTTGAGGTCGGTAAGGATGAGTTCCTGATGCTGCTCTTCGTGGTTACGCCGAGCCACATCAATGCTGCAAATTTTAAATCAAGCGTCTCGATGACAGGAAGCAAAGCGTTGATTCTGGCGGTGACATCGCGACGGTAGCCAAGTACTGCGGCCAGATTCGGACGCGAAATCAGGCCGCGTTCGGCACGTGGATGTTTGTCGCCGATTGCGTTGTAGTAGGAATTGAACAGCACCCGAAATGTTGGGTCGTACGGCTTGAAGGCGGGTTCAACGTTTTCAAGGATAAACGTTTCAAAAAACCAGCTCGTGTGCGCGAGATGCCATTTCGTCGGGCTCGCGTCGGACATGGATTGGAGGCTGGCGTCTTCACTGGTGAGAGCTGCTGCGAGTGCTTCTGTCGTCGCGCGGACCTGTTCAAAGCGCGTGGCAAGTGTGCTGCGGCTGGCATGATCTGGTGATGCTGCGGTCGGGAAGTATGAAGTCACGATTACTCCTGAGGCCCGTTTTCGATTCTCTGCCAGCGCAATGAGTTCAACGATCCGAGATCACCTTACCAAAAGGTGTCGAGACGGCTAATAAACGAAAAATCCAGTACCGGCGCGGCTTCCGCATAATAAATGCTCTGAAAGCCGCGCCAATACTAGAGCTTGTCTTTTAGGTGTAGCGTAGTTACTTCACTATCACTTGCGGTTTGCCCGATGTCATTTCACCGATCACCGTCGCGCTGTCGAATCCTTCAGCCTTGAAAATAGCTAGTACCGCGTCCACTGCTGCGGGGTCGCAGGCGACCAGCAGACCGCCTGATGTCTGTGGATCGGTCAGCAGATTTCGCTCTACGTCGCCGTAGTTTGTCGCGATGGAAATATCGCTGCCATAGCCAGCCCAATTGCGTTCCGACGCGCCGGTGACAAATCCCTGTTTGGCCAAATCGAGTACGTTGGCGATGATTGGCAGGGTGGCGAAATCAATGGTCGCGCCGAGTTTGGAACCGCGGCAAATTTCCAGCAGATGCCCGGCCAATCCAAATCCGGTGACGTCTGTGAGTGCGTTGACGCCGTCGAGTTGGCCAAGCTTGATGCCTGGTGTGTTGAGCTTGGTGGTTGACGCAATCATGGCCGCGTAGCCTGCGGCATCCAGTTTTTCCTTTTTGAGCGCCGCGCTAAGAATACCGACGCCCAGCGGTTTGCCGAGGATTAATCTGTCGCCCGGTTTGGCACCGGCATTGCGCTTCAGGTTTTTCGGGTTGACTATGCCAATGGCCACCAGCCCGTAGATCGGCTCGACCGAATCGATCGTGTGGCCGCCTGCAATCGGGATACCTGCCGCTTTGCAAATGGCTTCACCGCCGTCGAGAATTTGTTTGATGGTCGCAAGCGGCAGCGTGTTGATCGGCATACCAACGAGCGCCAATGCAAACAGTGGCGTGCCACCCATCGCGTACACGTCCGAGATCGCATTGGTGGCGGCGATGCGGCCAAAGTCGAACGGATCATCGACAATCGGCATAAAAAAATCAGTGGTTGCGACAATGGCTTGCGTTTCATTGATTTGATAGACCGCTGCATCGTCCGATGTTTCAATACCGACCAACAACTCTTTGGGCAGCATCGCGAAGTCAGATTTGGAGATGATTTGTTGCAACACGGCTGGTGCGATTTTGCAGCCGCAGCCGCCACCGTGAGAGAGCGAAGTCAGGCGTGGAATCAGGGTCTTGATATCGTTTGGCGCATTCATATTGGGATTCCGTTGTGGATTGTTTTCTGGTGACTAATTCTACGCGAGCAAGCCGGGTTTGGTTTCAGTTTGGGAGCAGATTCGATATGAGGCTGACGAGTGCGTTTCGTTCGGATTCGGGCAAAAATAATTTTGCCCGTGCGGCGCATGCTGTGTTGAGTCGCAGCAGGTAGTTTGCGTCATTTGCGCAATGGTCGAGCTGAGTGCGCATTGCCTCCACATCGCCCACGGGAAAGTAGCCCGCGTAATCCTGCCCCAGCATGCCGATGTTGCCTGACATGCGAGAAGCGAGTACCGGCGTGCCCGAAGAAATCGCTTCAACAATGACATTGGCCCCGCCTTCCATCACCGAGGGGTGAATCAGCAGATGTGCACGCTTGATCGCGGCGCGCGTGAGCCCGTGCGATAAAGCGCCAGCCCAATGGTAATGTTGCGACGTCGCGGAAATCGACTGCGCACGCGCGGCCAGCTTCGCATCCGTGGGGGCGCCGAGATGCAGAATATGGATCGGGGACTGCGGCGGTAGTGATTCAACAAGACGAAAAATAATATCGGGGTCTTTTTCGGCGCGTAAATGGCCCACCACCACACAATTGAGCACATCTTTGCGTTTTTCGGCCGGCAGAAGCGTCTTTGCAGACTGATAAATTACATGCGTTTTTTTGCGGTGCTCGCGCGGAACGTATCGAATCGCGTCTTCCTGCAACACAATCAATGCATCGGCCATCTCGATTGAGGCACGTGCTTGTTCACTGGTTGCCAGATCAGCATAAAGATCCGTGCCGGTGAGTACGACAATGAGTTTGCCGTTTGGCCGCGCAGCCCGGTAGCGACGGATCGAATCTGCACTGCGGCGCGCATGCAGGGCGATGAGAACATTTGCCTCAGTAGCCGCATGAGGCGGCGCATCAATTGGCCATGACGAATGTACAATCACCCGGAAATGATTTGCCAACAATGAATGCCAGCGACTCGCTGTGCGCCAGTTGCCATTGTTGGCGTCTGCCAGCGCAGGCGTGATGATTGCGACGACAGGATTGGATTGGGGATGACGTGACATTTATGGAAACGGTTAGCGGGGTATCGACATCAACAAACGTGCCGCCGGATACGGCGGCAATGAGTCGCGCATTGATTGCACAACGAGAGTATACGCTGGCGCTCTATGCCAATTTGCCCGCAGCCTACTGGGAGCCACGCAATTTTCCGATGCGTGAAACGATCAATCCGCCGCTCTGGGAACTGGCGCATATTGGCTGGTTTCAGGAGTTCTTTGCCCTGCGCTGGCGAGCCGATGATATTGGTGGTTCGAGATCACCTTCGTGTCTGGACATTGCCGATCAATTGTTCGACTCCAGAAGTGTTGCTCATCATGACCGTTGGCAGTTGACGTACCCGTCGAAGGCCGCGTGCTTTGATTACATGCAACGTGTCCTCGACAAGGTTAATGAGGCGCTGGCTGGAAGTCTGAGTTCTCAGGGGGATCGTTACGGATTTCAACTGGCGCTCGTGCACGAGGACATGCACGCTGAGGCACTGGCAATGACGCTGACGACGCTTGGGCTTGCGTTGCCCGCAGTTGCGCCCAAGCGTGTGGCAATTGCGCCGCATCAATTGCGGGCGCACGAGATTGATTTTGTGGGCGGACCTGTGCATCTGGGTGGAAACGTGGGTGCCAGCGCACGCGCGTTTAGTTTCGACAACGAAAAGCCAGCACATCGCGTTCAGCTTGAACCGTTTGCAATCGACGCACGTGTCGTGACGGCCGCAGAATTTGCCGCTTTTGTGGGGTCTGCCTCGTTCAACGATCCACGTTTATGGTCAATCGAAGGTAACGCCTGGCGTGAGGCGCGCCAAATGACTGATGTTGATCAACGCCATGATTTCGCCGCCATGCACGTGAGCTACTTCGAGGCCGAAGCCTATTGTCGCTGGAAAAATCGTCGGTTACCGACCGAAGCCGAGTGGGAGTTCGCAGCAACTTCGTCAGCCGCTTTTTCTGCCTCGATTGGACATGGTTGGGAATGGACAGCAACACCGTTTGCGCCGTATCCAGGTTTTCAGGCTGAGCGTTACCGCGAATATTCCGAGCCTTGGTTTCATGCGCATGGCGTGCGCTATCAGGTACTTAAAGGGGGCTCGTTTGTGACGCACCCAAGATTGAAATATCCACAATACCGCAATTTTTACACGCCTGACCGCAGCGACATGTTTTGCGGTTTCAGAACTTGCGCGATCACGTAATCACGGTTGGAATGGGATAAAATTCGTCGTGGCGGGTCTCCCCGCATTCAATCTTTGTGAATCTGGTCAGGTCGGGAACGAAGCAGCCACAGCGAAGTAATTGAAGTGCCGGGGGTCAGGCTCGCCACACTGATTTCAGCGCGACGTTCGACAAAGGTGCCCAGCGCGCCGCAGACGTCAGCCTGCAGGAAAATTGAATACAACAGGCTGTTCTTTTCGGCATATCGTCCCCCACTCGTCACATCCCACCCGCAACCTCATGGCCCATCAAGTCCTCGCCCGCAAATGGCGGCCACATAAATTTGAAGACGTAGTCGGGCAGGATCATGTCGTGCGCGCGCTGGCTAATGCGCTCGACAGCGGACGGATTCATCACGCATATCTGTTTACCGGCACGCGCGGCGTTGGCAAGACAACATTGGCGCGCATCCTTGCGAAGGCACTCAATTGCGTCGGCGTCGATGGTAAAGGCGGCATCACCTCCAAGCCTTGTGGCGTATGTGCCGCTTGCACTGACATTGACACCGGGCGTTTTGTCGATTTGCTGGAAGTCGATGCGGCGACCAATACCAAGGTCGATGAAATGCGCGAATTACTCGAGACTGCCCAGTACGCGCCGGTGTCGGGGCGATACAAGGTTTACATCATCGACGAAGTCCACATGCTATCGAAGTCGGCGTTTAACGCGATGTTGAAAACGTTGGAAGAGCCGCCCGGCCACGTTGAATTCATACTCGCCACGACCGACCCGCAAAAATTGCCGATCACGGTGTTGTCGCGCTGCCTGCAATTCAATTTGAAAAATCTGCCGCCACCGCTGCTGGTTTCGCACCTCGTAAAAATACTCGGCGCCGAAAAAATTTCCTTTGAGCCGCCCGCGCTGCAATTGCTGGCCAGCGCCGCAGAGGGCAGTGTGCGTGATTCACTGAGCTTGCTTGATCAGGCAATCGCGTACGGCGCGGGAGAAGTAAAAACCGAGCACGTTGCGCAGATGCTGGGCGCGTTGGATCAATCGTATTTGTTTGCATTGCTCGATGGTTTGGCCAAGGGTGATGCGAAAGCGATGGTTGCTGAAATTGATCAAATCGCGTCGCGCAGTATTTCCTTTGACATTACGCTGAAAGATTTTGCCAGCGTGTTGGCGCGCATTGCGCTGGTGCAAAGCGTGGGGGATTCGGTCGTTGAGGGGCCGGATGCACAACGAATTATCGACGCTGCCGCAATGCTTCAAGCCGTGGACGTGCAACTTTTTTATCAGATCGCGTTACTCGGTCGTCGTGATTTGTCACTTGCGCCGGATGAGCATTCCGGTTTTACGATGACGATGCTGCGCATGCTTTCTTTCGCGGCTGGAAAAAATGAACGCCCGCCCGCCAATGCCAAAGTTAGTACATCAGGCACACAAAAAAGCGGTGGTGCGTCAGCTCAAGAATATGCGTCAATAAAGCCAAACCCTAGCACTGGCGCGGCGGTTGGCGGCAAAGTTGCCCAAGAGCCAGTGTTGGCGAGGACTTCTTATGTGGTGCCTTCGACGGCACAGGCAAGCACATCATTTAACGGTGATTGGCCGGCCTTCATTGCGCGGCTGAATTTTAATGGCATGGCGGGCATGCTTGCCAAGCAGTGCGAGTTTCAATCTTTTGCGGACGGTATTCTGGAATTGACCTTGCCGGCTGCACAAAAACATCTGGCAGAAAAAGCATTCCAAGAAAAACTGAAGTCTGAATTGCAGCCGCATTTTGGTGCCAACTTGCGCCTGAATATTCGCGTCGGACAGGTTGCGGGAAATAGTCTCGCGGCGGCTGAAGACCGCGAACGTTCTGATCGTCAGGTGGCGGCAGAGGCGGCGATTCTGGCAGATCCATTTATCAACAATTTGAAGCAGGATTTTGGCGCGGAAGTTGTGCCATCCATGATTCGTCCTGCCAACACGTGATACGGAGAAAATTATGATGAAGGGCGGGTTGGGCGGCTTGATGAAACAAGCGCAGATGATGCAGGACAATATGAAGAAGGCGCAGGAGCAACTCGCGACCATCGAGGTTGAAGGCCAGGCTGGCGGTGGCATGGTGAAAGTGACCATGACTTGCCGAAACGATGTGAAGCGCGTCTCGATTGATCCGGCCGTGATGGATGACAAGGAAATGCTCGAGGATTTATTGGCTGCGGCAGTCAATGATGCTGTCCGCAAAGCGGAAGCGACCTCGCAGGAAAAAATGGGCAGCTTGACTGCCGGCATGCAGTTGCCGCCGGGCATGAAGTTGCCGTTCTAACGCATATTGGTTCGTTGTATTGACTCATGCGTCCCCCGTCTTCACTTGAAGCGCTAATTCAGGCCTTGCGATGCCTGCCCGGTGTCGGGCCAAAGTCCGCGCAACGTATGGCCTACCATCTGCTACAACGCGATCAGGGCGGTGCAATGCGTCTCGCTGATTCGATGAGGAGTGCGGTGGAGAGGGTGCGCCACTGCGATTTGTGCAATACCTTTACCGAATCCGCGCTTTGCGAAATTTGTATTTCCGCCAGACGCGAAAAATCCTTGCTCTGCGTTGTCGAAACACCCGGTGATTTGTTGATGATGGAACAGACGCAGTCATATCGCGGGCTGTATTTTGTTTTGATGGGGCGGCTTTCGCCGTTGGACGGGATTGGCCCCAAAGATATCCATCTGGAAAACTTGATCAGGCGCGCGTCCGACGGGATCGTCAAGGAAGTTATTCTGGCGACCAATTTCACTGTTGAAGGGGAAGCTACCGCCCACTACATCAGCGAATTGCTCGGCGAGCAGGGATTGAAGGTGTCGCGTATCGCGCGTGGCTTGCCAGTGGGTGGTGAGCTCGAATACGTCGATGCGGGAACTCTCGCACAGGCATTCATCGAACGCCGGACTGTTTAGCCGGCATGGCGTTGGTGGCCCGTTCGTTTGCAAACAGCCGAGTTAATCGCGTAAAGATTGCGCGAATGAACCGATATAACTTCGGTAGCAGCCAGATTGTCAGCAAGACGAACAACACCATTAGCACAATAAACGCGATTGGGTACTGAACCGCAAGCCACAAGCCGCCCAGCACTAGCACGTCTTCTGTAAACGATGCTGTCCAATTGCTGACGGGTTCGGGCGAGGTATTGATGGCGGCGCGCCCGCCAGCTTTCATAAAATGCGTGCCTGCTGTAACTGTTCCACCAAGCAGGCCTGCAACGAGCGCCCACGCCGGGCCGTCTGCCGTACCAATGACACCAGCCGCCAGCAGCGCCCCCGCAGGTATGCGGATGAACGTATGGATAGCATCCCAGATCGTATCTATGCCCGGGATTTTGTCGGCGAAGAATTCGATAAATAGCAGGAAGCCCGTGGTCCCGATTACCAGCGGATGCGATAACAACTCCAAATTCTTCGGCACGGTCCAATCAAACCAGTGGAAATGGCCAACGAGACCGACGAGAAACAACACTGCGTATAGACGGATGCCGCTTGCCCATGCAAGTGCTAATGCCAAAGCGATGTTGGTGAGTTGATCCAATTGAATGTATCCCAGAAAATTTTATTGGGTTTATTGAGGATTAAATCGTAACGTGATTCGTCCAAATTGGAGCGAGTTTTAATCAGAAAAGCTAATGAGGTGTTGACCGAGTTACTGAAATGTGGCTATAATTACGGTTCTCTGTAATTCATTAGTTTCGGGCGCGGGGTGGAGCAGTCTGGCAGCTCGTCGGGCTCATAACCCGAAGGTCGCAGGTTCAAATCCTGCCCCCGCAACCAAAGTTTTTGTAGTTGATGAATTGCAGATCGTTCTTTAAAAACATAGACAATCGATAGATGTGGGCGCTGGGTAGATTGAGTGCCCTGTGTTGACGGATTGACTGGTGCTGTCAAAGGCGCTGGTTGGTAGAAAGCTTGACTGATAATTGGGCTGGAAGTTAATGCAGGGTTTGAACTCAACATATCGAAGTGCTCACAAGAAGTAAAAATTAGTAGGTATCAGTGGTTACCGCAAGGTAGCTACAAATTACCTGTTAATTGCTTTGAGTGAGGTAACGGTTCAGCAATGGATACGTTACACAAACAGGAATTGAACTCAAGAGTTTGATCCTGGCTCAGATTGAACGCTGGCGGAATGCTTTACACATGCAAGTCGAGCGGCAGCGCGGGGCAACCTGGCGGCGAGCGGCGAACGGGTGAGTAACATATCGGAACGTATCCTTAAGTGG